>NZ_JBXWOP010000015.1:0-150972 GCF_059610965.1 Ruegeria sp. CDSB136 | reverse complement strand
CACGGCATCGAAAATCTGAGTTGCCACGAACTGCGGCAACTACGCGGCTGTGAAAATCGAAAGACCAATTTGGGCTCCCTGCCGTCATAAGACGGTTTCTATCGGATGACGGGTTCTCATGCAGAGCGGTCATTACTCGGTCGATTCCGTCAACTGCGCTATCGTGGTTCAAAGGCGACAGGAGGATACTCCATATCGCATCTGTTCTGGCTCGACCACGAGCGTCTCAACCGCATCAAGAACATTTTTTCGAAGCTACGCGGCGTTTCTGGGCGCTACGACCGCAAGGTTCTCAGCGGTACCATCTATTTCACCAGCAACGGCCTGTGATGGAAAGCGCACCAGCACTTTCGCTGCCGGGATTGACGGGCACTGCGTTGGCGCTGCTCATCATGCGTTGAACGAGGCGGTCGAGCGGGCTGACTTCCTCTGCATCGACCTTGCCTGCGAACATGCCGTAGTGCTTGGCGATGTTCTCAAGCGCCTTGGCACAGTCCTGCATCTTGATTTCAACGCCCTGCTTGGTTTCGTTCACGCCATCGAACAGGAGGCGCGCTGCGGGGCTGAGATTGCGTGTGTCGGCCATGCGGGTGACTTCGATCCCCATGCCGGAACACTCAGGACAGGCCGGGTTTGGCGGATCTGTGAGGCGATAACCGTAGCCACCAGCGTCGTCAGGGATGCGCGGGTCGTCTATTTCGCCAGACATGGCAACGTCACGCTCTTTGTCGTCATGGAACATCGAGAAGATCACGGTTGCCTTGCGCTCGGTGAACTCTCGTTCTGTTTTCCACTGGTACTGGTGATCGATGCCGTAGCAGTAGCGGCAGGGCGCGATGATGTGCTGTGTCAGTTCGTTTGGATCTGCGAGGGCGATTTGCGTCCAGAGGTTCACAATGCCCTCTGCGTCGAGCATGGCCTTGCTCTCGACCTGTTTGCGGCCCTCAGCGATGGCGCGGGCAACCTTAACATTGCTTAACAACCGCGAACCTTGGGCCTCTGCTGATCCTTCTGCATATCCGGCGTCGATTGCAGCCTTTTTCGCGTTCGGATCAGCGATGTAGGCAAGCACAAAGGCCCGCTGACGCGGGTTGAGGTCGAATTGATCGAGCCAGGTTGTGTCTGCCAAGGCTGGATTGTCGGTTGTGCTGCTCATTCTAGGGGCGGTGCCTCTTGCGCCTCAAAATCCCCCGCAGGATAGGTCCAAAATCTGCATTAAGCAACAAATTGTGATCAGAAAATCCCCATCATCAGCATCAAGGTAATTGTTTACTTGTTACTTTAGTGGCTCCTGTTTGGCTCCCGTCATGGCTCCGACTTGGCTCCCAGTGTGAATATTGCACATTTTATCAATAGTTTATCTGGATTCTTCTTGGCTCCTGTGCTGGCTCCTGCGCTGCATCACATTAATTTGTCACAATGTTCACTTTGATGTTGCACTATGCGACATGCTTACTCTATGAATGAGACCAAGGAGAACACGCATGGAAAAGATCTTTGTTAGAGAATGTGTCTAGCCCTGAGCTTGTGATCCACCAATGCAGCAAAGAGTGGAAATAACACTCATCTAACGGACCATCCCCTAACAAAGTTCGTCGAACCTGCAGTTCTCAAGCTATACTACGCAACCACCCGCAAGGCCCAATTGACAGGCTCCGAGGCAGATGCGTTCACAGCGCAGCTAACCCGATAGAGACCCCAATGCGGGCTCCACAATGGCTCCAAAGATCGATCATGAAAATACGCATAAAAGAAATCCGGAAAGCCAAAGGACTTACTCAGGACGAACTTGCAGTGAAGGTTGATTTATCTCGTTCTTATTTGGCGCAATTAGAAAAGGGGACACGTCCACTCACCACCAAGAAGCAGGCTATTATTGCCGAAGCCCTTGATGTGGAGCCAACTGAGCTTGTAGATTTCAGCGCACCCGACAAAGACGACGAGGCGCTTCTCCTCGAGGCATTCCGTGCCCTTTCCCCCGAACAGCGAAAAGCTTGGCTCGAATGGGCGAAAGTAGCTAAGGGGTCCGCCCTGGAGAATGAGTGAATTTTCTATACACCATGCCAAGCGGATCAACCGATCTTGCGCTCCGGGAAAAACGGAAAATTGGCCATTCATCGGGGACTGGCGTCAATATGGTGAAGGTCGCGGATCTGGAAACCCTGATCGAAGGTAAAGCGGCCTAGAACCGCAGGTACTAATGGCCAAGTGTGGGGCAGAATGTGGGGCAGCGAAAGTTGCCCCATTTTTATTTTGTTATTTTGCAGCGGTTTAAGGTGATTTTTTGGAGCGGGCGGCGGGAATCGAACCCGCTTCATCAGCTTGGAAGGCTGAGGTAATAGCCAGTATACGACGCCCGCTCAGCAGGTGGCGGTTTAAGCGATGCATCAGACCGCGTCAAGCGCAGTTCGCCGGGTGAAAATCAAAAAACCTGCCTCAGGCAGAGGGCAGGCTTTTGGACAACCACGCGCAGGATTTCAGGTCAGAAGATATCCGGATCATTGTGTCCGCCTGCAAGGGCGCAGGCGGCAACCCGATTTTCCGTGCAGGTGTTGTAGTCGCGGCCACAAGAGCGTCCTGCAAGGGCACACCGACCTGTTCAACCAGGGTTCTGACAGCGGTCGTCAAATCCAGATCGGCGCCAGCCAAAGTTCCATCGCCAAGGGTCAGCCGCCCATCTGTGCGCGTAATGCGACGCCCCTCCAGTTTGAATTCGGTTTGATCCGTTCCAGCCACAGCCATTGCATCACTGACAAGAAAGATCCGGCCGGGTCCGGTTTTGGCAGCCCAGGCGGTCCGCATCACTTCGGGATGCACGTGGATACCGTCGGCGATCAGACCTGCAGACAAACCCCCATTGGCCAAAGCTGTGCCAACAAGGCCAGGCTCGCGATTGCCCATCTGGCTCATCGCGTTGAACAGATGAGTGACGCAAGATGCCCCAGCTTTGGCATAGCGCTGGCAGGTTTCGAAATCCGCATCGCTATGGCCCAGCGACAACAATGCGCCGACCTGCTTAAGTTCCATGACCTGTTCCAGTGTCACTGCCTCGGGGGCGAGCGTCACTTTCAGGCATGGCAGCAACTCGGCCGCCCTGATCAGCGCATCAAGGTCCGCATCCCCCATGGACCGGATCAAAGAAGCGTCATGCGCCCCTTTTCGGGCAACCGACAGGTGCGGCCCTTCCAGATGAAGGCCGGCAATGCCGGGAACGCCTGCCCGGATCGCCTGAACGGCGGCCTCGATGGCAGCCGCCGTCTTCTCTGCCGTGTCGGTGATCAGCGTCGGCAACAGATGCGACACACCAAGCCGCTTGTGTGCCGCAGCTATCCGGCCAAGAGTTTCGACGGAGGGGTCGTCATTGAACATCACCCCGTCCCCGCCGTTGACCTGAAGGTCGACATATCCGGGGCTCAGGATATCTCCGCCCAGATCAACGATGACCCCTTCACCGGATGCATCCGATTCGCGCCCAAGAATAGTCAGGTTCCCATCGACGAGCCGCACCGGCCGATCGCTCAGCAAATGCGTACCGTCAAATATTTTTCCGTTTCTGAATGTTATCGCGCTGGCGCTCATACCGTCTCGGTCACTTTCTTCAGGTGTCGCGGGGTATCGGGATCAATTCCGCGATTGTCAGCTACGGCTTCCACCATGCCATAAAAGGCCGTGATCGCTGTTATCGGATCTGTCAGCCAGTGATCGGTGCGCACAACCGGCAAGGGTTTGGCCCGTTTGACCTTGTCCGTCGCTGCAAACACGGTCGCTCCTTTTTCAGCCAATGCATCGGCGGCTTCGGCCGCATTTTGCTCGGCGGCGTCGCGGGCGGCAAACACAATTGTTGGGAACCCCTCGTCGACAATGGAGACAGGCCCATGCAGCACCTCGGCGGCCGAGTAGCTTTCGGCGTGGATCTGGCAGGTTTCCTTGATCTTGAGGGCCGCTTCGTTGGAGATCGCCAGCGAGGGTCCGCGGCCAAGAGTAAAAAGCGACCGCCCGTCGATGGCCGCGGCTGCGGCAGACCAGTCACATCGCGCGGCGGCGGCCAGATGATCTGGCAGCGCGTGAATGGCGCGCAACAGCGCACCATCGCCCTTGAACTCGGCCAGCAGCCACAGCCCGGCAACAAGCGATGTCACAAATGTCTTGGTGGCCGCCACGCTCAGCTCGGGGCCCGCGTGAATCGGCAACACCGCGTCCGCCACCTCGGCCAGGCGCGATTCTGTGTTGTTGGTGATCGCCATTGTAAGCGCGCCTGACGCCTTGAGCGATCGGGTCATTCCGACAATATCCGGGCTTTGACCCGACTGGGAGACCGACAGGCACAGCGTTCCGTCTGCTTTCAGATCAACGCCATAAATTGAGCTGACGGAAGGTCCGACCGAGGCCACCGGCAAACCCAGCAGTAGCTCGCTGGCGTATTTCAGATAAGTGCAGACATGATCGGACGAACCGCGCGCCACTGACACCAGAAAACGCGGATCGGCATCGCGCGCCAGTTGGGCCGCCGTCTGAATCTGGGCCGCGCCCTGAGACAGCAGCCGTTCGACCGCGTCGGGGATTTCCAGAATCTCCCGGCGCATTTTTGTGGTTTCTGCGGACATGAGAGTACCGGCCTTTCCGTGTTACAACCGCAATTCGGCTACGAAGTCGTAGGCGTCACCGCGATAGAGGGATCGGGTCAGTTCCGCGACCCGTCCATTTTTCAGAAATGATATGCGTTCTATGTTCAGCCCTGCCGCCCCTTCGGGAACAGCCAGCAAATCCGCTTCGCGCACCGCCAGGTTAAGGGCTGAAATCTTCTGCACCGCACGAACCGGGCGATGCCCCAGATCGTCGAGCACTTCATACAGGGATGTGGTCACCTCGATCGGGTTGGGCAGGATGTCCAGCGGCAAGGCTGCCCGTTCCAACGCCAGCGGTCGGCCATCGGCCTCGCGCAGGCGATAGATACGGGAAATCTGCTCGCCCTCGGACAGGTTCAGGGCGTTCACTTCCTCGGCAGACGGCTCGAACACTCCGCGCTCAAGCCATTTCGAGGTGGTTTGCATGCCCCGGCTGGCCATATCCTCGGTGAAGGATGTCAGATGCGTCAGCGACTGCTCGACACGGGGCAATCGCTGGCGAATGAACGAACCCGAGCCCTGCCTTTGCTCGATGACACCCTCTTGCACCAGCTCCTGAATAGCCTTTCGGATGGTCACGCGCGAAAGATCTGTTATTTCAACCAGTTCCCGCTCGGAAGGCAGCGAAGAGCCCGGCGGCAGCACGCCCGTATCGACACCTTCCTGCAATCTGCGTCGCAGTTGCACATAACGGGGACCGTTGTCGCGGCCCAGCCACGCATCGGGGCGCAGGAAATCAGTGATACTCATGCTGAACCTCCCTCGCCAGTTCTAGCGCCCCTGCCAAAGGCTCTCCCAATGGCGGGCGAATGCAGGATTGCATATCCGGCGGCAGATAATCGGCATAGTGCTTTGCAATACCGCCGGTCAGGCAAATCGTAACGCCGCTTTGCCAGCCCAATTGACCGGCGGTTTCCACGACATAACCCGCCCCTGCCCGCATGATCCGCACGGCGACGACGTCGCCGTTTCCGGCAGCTTTTGTGACCTGGGGCGCGAGTTCGCCGAACTGAAATGGTGTGGCCCTGCCGGCAAACTGCACGATACCGGGCGCCCCCCCAAGATCGGACAACAGGCTTCGCGTCAGGTCGGACCGGGGATGAACGCCATCAAGTGCGCTCAGCGCTCGGGACAATGCTTGCCGGCCGACCCATTGCGCCGATGCCTCGTCACCAAGAACGGGGCCCCAGCCACCTGCGAACCGCATGACGCGGCTCCGCTGCGACGCCAGAAACGAACCGGTTCCGCAATGGACCACGACGCCATCCTGCGCGCCCAGCGCGCCCCGAACCGCAGCAGGCCTGTCGTCTTCGACACGCGCGCAGGCAAACCCCACCGCATCTTTAAGTCTTTGTGCCAAAGCGGCATCTGTCACACCGGCGAGGCCGACAAACGCAGGCAGGCCGATCATCGAACGGGGATCAACGCCAAGCTTTCCCGCCAACGCGTCAAGCCCGGCCCGAATCTGACCCACGGCACCATTAAAATCCGTTGAAACATTCGCAGAGCCAGCTTCAACCTGACAGACACTGCCCGCAATGGCGCAGGCAACGCGGCATCGCGTTCCACCACCATCCACGGCCAAAACAGCATCTGCAAGGGACTCAGTCATGACAATACCATTATAATACCTTTAAGCTTTTTGAAAGACTGAATTAGACCGAAATCAACAAAATATCGCCAATTATCGCACCAAGCGCCGGGAAATCATGAAGAAAATAAAGTGTTGGACAATTGGTATTAAATAGGTATTGTAAACCGATCAACAGGGGGAATCCTTTGACGCTGCCATCAACAGAACAAGTGCACAGCGCTGCCGCCAACCTGGATTCGGGCGACCTTTCCGCCTCGGCATTGCTGCTGGCCGAGGGCCAGATAGCGGCGGCGCAATCCGTACGTGACGCGGCCGACGCGATCGCAAAGGGTGCGCACGCAATGGCAGGGACGATTCAGGCAGGTGGAGTTCTGCATTACACCGCCGCCGGATCTTCCGGCCTGATGGCCGCAGCAGACGCGCAGGAACTGGGCGGAACCTTTTCGATACCGTCCAACCAACTGCGCATTCATATGGCCGGTGGCCTTCCAACCGGGGTGGAAATGCCCGGTGACGCCGAGGATCTGCAGGACGGGCTTGACCAGGCTTTCAGCGCGTTAGGCAAGCGTGACACGGTCATCGCGGTCTCAGCCAGCGGCTCAACCGCCTATACGGTGGCAGCCATCGAGATTGCCCGCGCGCGCGGCGCCTGCGTGATCGGTATTGCCAACAATGCCGGCAGCCCACTTTTGCAGAAGGCCGACATTCCGATCCTGCTGGCAACACCGCCCGAACTGGTTTCGGGTTCGACCCGCATGGGGGCCGGAACCGCGCAGAAGATCGCCCTGAACATGCTGTCCACGCTGATGGCGCTGGAACTGGGTCATGTTCACGACGGCATGATGGTCAACTTGCACGCCGACAATGACAAGCTGCGCGCCCGGGCCACCGGCATCGTTTGCCGCATCGCCCACGTCCACAGCGAAACGGCCAACCGGGCGCTGGCGATTGCAAAAGGCGAGGTAAAACCCGCCATTCTGATCGCGGCGCTTGACCTGACCTTACTCGAAGCAACCGCGCGACTGCGCAATGCAAATGGAAACCTGAGCGCCGCACTGGCGCAGGACACATGACTGCTAACCAACTGGGAGAGAGAAATGACTTATAGAAGTCTGAAACTGGCCTTGCTCGGCTCGACACTGGCCGCGACCGGCGCCATGGCCGAGGATGTGACGCTGACCATCGAAAGCTGGCGCAATGACGACCTGACTTTGTGGCAAGAGCAGATCATTCCGGCGTTCGAGGCCGCAAACCCGGGCATCAAACTGCAATTCACCCCGTCGGCCCCGGCAGAATACAACGCGGTTCTTAACTCGAAGCTCGATGCAGGTTCGGCCGGAGATCTGATCACCTGCCGTCCTTTCGACGCTTCTCTGGCCCTGTACGAAGCTGGTCACCTGACCGATCTGTCCTCGGTCGAAGCGATGAGCAACTTCTCGGACGTGGCCAAGTCCGCGTGGCAGACGGATGACGGCTCGGCCAGCTTCTGCGTTCCGATGGCGTCGGTGATCCATGGTTTCATCTACAACAAGGATGCATTTGCCGAACTGGGTATTGAAGTCCCGACCACAGAAGATGAATTCTTTGCCGCGCTCGACAAGATCAAGGAAGACGGCAGCTACATCCCGATGGCGATGGGCACCAACGACCAGTGGGAAGCCGCCACGATGGGCTATAACAACATCGGTCCGAACTATTGGAAAGGCGAAGAAGGCCGACAAGCCCTGATCGCGGGCGAACAGAAACTGACCGATGAGCCGTGGACGGCCCCTTACGCCACTCTGGCACGTTGGAGCCAGTATCTGGGTGACGGGTATGAGGCGCAGACCTATCCTGACAGCCAGAATATCTTCACGCTGGGCCGCGCTGCGATCTACCCTGCCGGTTCGTGGGAGATTGCCGGTTTCAACTCGCAGGCGGATTTCGAAATGGGCGCGTTCAAGCCCCCGGTCCAAAATGCGGGCGATACCTGCTACATCTCGGACCACACCGATATCGGCATTGGCATGAATGCTGCCACCGAGCATCCCGAAGCGGCAGAAACCTTCCTCGCCTGGGTCGCAAGCCCCGAGTTCGCCGAGATTTTCGGCAACGCCGTGCCCGGCTTCTTCCCGCTGTCCAATACTCCGGTAGAACTGCAGGACCCGCTGGCCAAGGAATTCGTCGGCTGGCGCGACGAGTGTGAATCGACCATCCGCTCGACCTATCAAATCCTGTCGCGCGGCACGCCGAACCTTGAAAACGAAACCTGGGGCGCATCGGTCGCCGCCATCAAAGGCACCAGCACCCCCGAGGAACTGGGCGCAGAACTGCAGGAGGGTCTGTCCTCCTGGTACGCGCCGCACCAGTAAGTCTGGTCTCAACCTTACCCGGGCGGCGATGATCGCCCGGGTATACCCGACACTCCATTGAAAGCAGTCCGATGAACCGCCCCCGCTTCCGCTGGCATATCGTTGTTTTTCTTGCACCCGCCGTGCTGGTTTACACCGCAGTGATGATCTTTCCGCTGTTCAACACGCTGCGTCTGGCGCTTTACACCGAAATCGATCAGAGCCGCGTCTTCGTTGGATTGCAGAATTTCCAAACGCTGTTTTTCGACCCCATATGGTCTGAACAGTTCTGGAACGCATTGGGCAACAATTTCTGGTTCTTCCTGATCCACATGCTGGTGCAGAACCCCATCGGGATCGCGCTGGCTGCCCTGCTCAGCCACCCGCGCCTGCGGTTTGCTGCGCTTTACCGGTCAGCGATTTTCATCCCTACGATCCTGAGCTTCGTGATCGTCGGGTTCGCGTGGAAGCTTATCCTGTCCCCGATCTGGGGCATCGCACCGTCCATGTTGGACGCCATCGGCCTCAAGTCTCTTTACGCACCGTGGCTGGGGAAAGAGGAATACGCGTTGACCACGCTGGCGCTGATCTCGGTCTGGCAATTCGTGGGCATCCCGATGATGCTGATCTATGCCGCCCTACTGACCATTCCGGAAGAAATTCTCGAGGCTGGAGAGATCGATGGCATCACCGGTGCCGCCGCATTCTGGAAAATCAAACTGCCGCTGATCCTGCCGTCGATCGGGATTATCTCGATCCTGACCTTCGTAGGCAATTTCAACGCGTTTGACCTGATCTATGCAGCCCAAGGTGCATTGGCTGGCCCCGATTTTTCGACCGACATTCTGGGCACATTCATGTACCGCACCTTCTTCGGCTTCCAATTGCAATTGGGCGATCCGCATATGGGGTCCGCGATAGCCGGTGCGATGTTCGCCATCATCCTCGTCGGTGTCTGCATCTACCTGTTCGGCATCCAGACCCGGATGCGCCGGTATCAACTGTGAGGGTCAAGCGATGAACAAGGCACGTCATAACCCCCTCAATATGTACGCCATGCACGGCGCGCTGATCCTCTACACGTTGATTGCACTGTTCCCGGTCTTCGTGATCCTGATCAACAGCTTCAAATCCCGCCGCGCCATCTTTCGCGAACCGCTGGCTTTGCCGAATTCGGAAAGCTTTTCGATGATCGGCTATGAGACGGTGATGAAGCAGGGGGATTTCTTCCTTTATTTCCAGAATTCGATGATCGTCACCGTGGCATCGCTGTTCTTCATCCTACTGTTCGGCGCCATGGCGGCCTATGCGCTGTCCGAATACCAGTTCAAGGGCAACCTGGTGATGGGCCTGTACCTGGCGCTTGGGATCATGATCCCGATCCGCATCGGCACCGTCGCTATCCTTGAGATGATGGTGGCAACAGGGCTGGTGAACAGCCTCTGGGCCCTGATCCTTGTCTATACAGCGCAAGGTTTGCCGTTGGCGGTGTTTATCCTGTCCGAGTTCATGCGACAGGTCAGCGATGACCTGAAGAATGCCGGCCGCATCGACGGGCTGTCGGAGTACACGATCTTCTTCCGGCTGGTGCTGCCCCTCGTCCGCCCTGCCATGGCAACCGTGGCCGTGTTCAACATGATCCCGATCTGGAACGACCTCTGGTTCCCGCTGATCCTTGCCCCAGCTGAAGAAACCAAAACGCTGACGCTGGGCAGCCAGGTCTTCATCGGCCAGTTCGTCACCGACTGGAACGCTGTTCTGTCGGCGCTGTCCATGGCGATCCTGCCGGTGCTGATCCTGTACGTCATCTTCTCACGCCAGTTGATCCGCGGCATTACATCCGGAGCTGTCAAATGACCCGTGTTCTGATTGCAGGCCTTGGCAATATGGGGCTGAGCCACGCGCTGGCTCACCACCACCATCCCGACGCCCAGATCGTCGGTTTGGTGAACCGGTCCGGCCGTGTGGATCACCCCGAGCTTGCCGGTTATCCGGCTTATTCGGACTTCGCAGCGGCGCTGGCCGAAATAAAACCGGATCTGGTGGTGGTCGCCACCTACTCGGACAGTCATGCCGACTACGCCTGCGCGGCGATGGAAGCCGGTGCGCATGTGTTCGTTGAAAAGCCTCTTGCCACCAACGTCGCTGACGCGCGGCGCGTGGTTGAAACCGCCACTCGACTGAACCGCAAACTGGTCGTCGGGTATATCCTGCGCCACCACCCTTCATGGATGCGACTGATTGCCGAGGCGCGTGATCTGGGCGGGCCTTATGTGTTTCGCCTGAACCTGAACCAGCAATCTTCGGGCGCAGAATGGGAGACGCACAAGGCGTTGATGCAGACCACCTCGCCCATCGTTGACTGCGGCGTGCACTATGTCGACGTGATGTGCCAGATCACTGACGCGCGCCCTGTCCGCGTGCATGGCATGGGCTTGCGCCTGTCCGATGAGATCGCGCCTGACATGTACAATTACGGTCAGTTTCAGGTGATCTTCGACGATGGATCGGTCGGCTGGTACGAAGCGGGCTGGGGCCCGATGATGTCCGAAACCGCGTTCTTTGTGAAAGATATCGTTTCCCCCAAAGGGTCCGTTTCGATCACGGACGGCAACAAGGGCGCTTCCGCCGATATCGATGGCCATACGAAAGTCGGCGGGCTGCTGGTCCACACGCCGGAGGGAGACCGCACAATCGAAATGCCCGATGAACCCGGCCATCAGGAGCTCTGTGACGCCGAACAGGCCTATATGCTGCGCGCCATTGCCGAAGACATCGACCTGACCCGCCATATGACCGACGCCGTACAGTCGCTCGCCATCTGTCTGGCCGCGGATGAAAGCATCCGGACCGGCCAACCCGTTTCCCTTGAGGAGCCCGCACAATGACCGCTCTGACCCTGACCAATGTAAACAAATCATTTGGCAATGTGCATGTCCTGAAAGACATCACGCTTGAAGTTGAAGAAGGTGAATTTGTCGTCTTCGTCGGCCCATCAGGTTGTGGCAAATCAACCTTGCTGCGTGTGATTGCAGGGCTCGAGGATGCATCCTCGGGCGAAATCAGTATCGGTGGCCATGAGGTCAACCTTGTTCCGCCCTCCAAACGCGGGATCGCGATGGTGTTTCAGAGCTATGCGCTCTACCCTCACCTCAGCGTGCGCGGAAACATGACGCTGGCGCTGAAACAGGAAAAACAGCCCAAAGCGGTGATCGAGGAACGCGTCGCCAATGCCAGCCGGATGCTGAACCTTGAGCCGTATCTGGATCGTTTTCCGTCTGAACTGTCAGGTGGCCAACGGCAACGTGTCGCCATCGGCCGGGCGATCGTCCGCGAACCCAAGCTGTTTCTGTTTGACGAACCGCTTTCGAACCTGGACGCCGCGCTTCGCATGAACACTAGGATCGAGATCGCCAACCTGCATCGCGCTCTGGATGCATCGATGATCTACGTGACCCATGATCAGACCGAGGCCATGACGCTGGCCGACAAGATCGTCGTTCTGCGCGACGGTCGGGTCGAACAGATCGGTAGCCCGATGGAATTGTACAATAACCCGGCCAACCAGTTCGTTGCTGGCTTTCTGGGCTCACCCTCGATGAATTTCCTGCCGGAAGATCTGGTCCATGGCGAAGGGCAGAACACCATCGGCATCCGTCCCGAAGACCTGTTCCTGTCCGACGGTGGTCCCTTGGCCGCGCGCGTGAGCCACGTTGAAAAGTTGGGCGGCGATACGAATGTCATTGCAAAAGTGCATGAGCATTCGGTGACAGCCCGGTTGTTCGGCCAACATGCCATATCGGAAGGGGAAGAACTGCACCTGTCGTTCTCTCCGGATAAAGCCTATCGGTTTGACAGCGACGGAATGCGCCTGCGGTGACGCGCGGTGCCAACAACGTGTTCGGATAACCGCCGATTATAGCAATCGGTGCTATTCGCAACGGCCTTGTCCCATACGCATCGAAGAAGGTTACCGGGGCATTCAGTTTCTCAAGCCGCCCCAAACATTTTTCACAGGATGACCAATTGTCAGATATCCTCGCCCGGGGGTTCCAGCGGTCCGCCCGGCCCGGCCAGATGACGCTCGGCCAGCCACGGATTTAGAACCAGCGCCTCATCAAGCGCTTCACGCGCCTGATCTATTCTGTGTAACCCAAGCAGTGTCAGCGCCCGGCCGCTGATCGCCGCGACATGGTTGGGCGAAAGCTCGATTGCCCGGTCAAGGTCAACCAGGGCCGCCTTGAAATTGGAACGCAGATAATTTGCGAAAGCCCGTTGATTGTAGCCTTCGGCGTAGGATGGGCAATAATCAATCAACCGATCAAATTCCTGTATCGCGCCTGACAGATCGCGACGTTGGATGCGCGCCATGCCGCTGTCCAGCATGGCTTGTGCATCTTCATCGGGCGCATCCCGCCACAACTCCCACATCAGGCCAGAAATCTCACGCGCGGCCTGTTCGCTTGGTGCCTGTTGAACCTGCGAGATCAGCAGGTCGACGTCTTCGACGTGATCGGGCGCTGGCGGACATTCTTCAGCGTTGGCAACCGAAGCGGCCAGTACGGCAATCAGAGGCAGGGCATGAAGTTTCATCTGCCAATGATGGTGCATCCCGGGATTTCGTCAACCGATCCTTTCGATGGCCCCTGACAATCCGGTTTCCTTCACGGCCTCCATCGCAACAAAAGTCGATGTATTCGCCACGTGTGGCAGAGACGAGATCTTTTCCGCCAGAACCGCCCGGTATTCAGACATGGACCCTGTGCGGACTTTGAGAAGGTAGTCAAAGTTCGAGGCGATCATATGCGCCTGCTCGATCTCGGCCACCCGACGCACCGCCGCGTTGAACTCGGCCAATGCCTTTTCTCGCGTGTCGGACATGCGTACCTCGACGAACGCAACATGATCCAGTCCAAGGCGGATAGGATCCAGCAGGGCGCGATAGCCCGTGATGATGCCTTCAGCCTCAAGCCGTTTCAGCCGCGCCTGTGTCGGCGATTTCGACAATCCGATCCGCCGCGCCAAGTCCGCGACGGATACCCGTCCGTCCTCTGCCAGAATCGTCAGAATTGACTGATCGAACGGATCAATATCCAAAAAGTCTTTTTGCATCGCAATCACCCGAAAATACGGTCCATTTACCCAAGTATTTCCCATAATCAGGCGATTGTCCCGAAATTTCGACGGTATACTCATCAAAAGCCCGGAGGAAAGATGTCACACAACCTGCGCTCTGTCATCGACAGCCAAACTTATGCCGATCAGGACACCGTACTGGAACGCCTGACCGAACAGGCAAACCTGACGGTTACCGACCGAAACGCCATATGCGCGGCGGCGGCGCAATTGGTGCGTGATATCCGATCAAGCACATCGCCGGGCATGATGGAGGTGTTTCTGGCCGAATACGGCCTGTCCACGGATGAGGGCATCGCGCTTATGTGTCTGGCCGAAGCTCTGTTGCGCGTCCCGGATGCCGACACGATCGATGCGCTGATCGAAGACAAGATCGCACCGTCGGACTGGGGCAAGCATCTGGGCCACTCCTCGTCCTCGCTGGTTAATGCGTCGACCTGGGCGCTGATGCTGACGGGCAAAGTGCTGGATGAAGACAAGGCCTCGCCCGTGGGTGTGCTGCGCAGTGCAATCAAGCGGCTGGGGGAACCGGTGATCCGAACCGCAGTCGGACGTGCGATGAAAGAAATGGGGCGCCAGTTCGTTCTGGGCGAAACCATTCAGTCGGCCATGTCGCGCGCCAAAGGGATGGAGACGAAGGGCTACACATATTCCTATGACATGCTTGGCGAAGCCGCCCGGACCGAGGCGGATGCGGCGCGTTATCACCTGTCCTATTCCCGCGCGATCACCGCGATTTCCGATGCCTGCACCCATGACGACATCCGTGCCAACCCCGGCATTTCAGTGAAACTGTCCGCTCTGCATCCGCGCTATGAACTGGCGCAGGAACAGCGGGTGATGGATGAACTCGTTCCCCGCTTGCGCGCGCTGGCATTGCTGGCCAAAGCCGCGGGGATGGGTCTGAACGTGGACGCGGAAGAAGCAGACCGCCTGTCCTTGTCGCTGCAAGTGATTGAGGCTGTCATGTCTGAACCCGCATTGGCGGGTTGGGACGGCTTCGGCATCGTTGTTCAGGCCTACGGCCCCCGCGCCGGGCTGGTTCTGGATACGCTTTATGAAATGGCCGAACGTCACGACCGCAAACTGATGGTGCGGCTGGTAAAAGGCGCCTATTGGGATACCGAGATCAAGCGGGCTCAGGTCGAGGGCATGAACGGGTTCCCCGTCTTTACTCGCAAAGCCGCAACCGACGTCTCGTACATTGCCAACGCCCGGAAGCTTCTCGGCATGACGGACAGGATTTATCCGCAGTTTGCCACGCATAATGCCCACACCGTCAGTGCGATTCTGCATATGGCCGACGACCAGCCGTACGAGTTCCAGCGCCTGCACGGCATGGGCGAAACCCTGCACCGGATCGTCAAGGACAAAAGCAACACGTGCTGCCGTATCTACGCCCCGGTTGGCGCGCATCGCGATCTGTTGGCCTATCTGGTGCGGCGGTTGCTGGAGAACGGTGCGAACTCGTCCTTTGTGAACCAGATTGTGGATGAGGACGTCCCCCCGGAAGAAGTTGCAGCCGACCCGTTCGGATCCATTGAACACGCTGTCACGCCGCTGACCACCGGTCCCGATCTGTTCCAGCCCGAGCGAAAAAACTCGGTTGGGTTCGACCTGCATCACACGCCCACGCTGGACAGGATCGACGCCGCAAGGGACAGGTTCCGGGCCCATCACTGGTACGCACGGCCCCTGCTGTCCGACAACGCTGCGCCCGAAATGGATGAGCCGGTCATTAACCCGGCGCAACCGATGGACCGGCCAGGAGCGGTTGCTCCCGCCAGCGCAGACGATGTCGAACTGGCCCTTGCCTCAGCGGCGCCGTGGCAGGCCCCTGCTTCCGAGCGCCGGGAAACCCTGAACAGGGCTGCGGATCTTTATGAACAAAACTTCGGGGAACTGTTTGCCCTGCTGGCGCGGGAAGCCGGTAAGACCCTGCCCGACGCGGTAGCCGAGCTGCGCGAAGCTGTCGATTTCCTGCGCTACTATGCGGCCAACATTCCCGATGCCAAACCGGCCGGAACCTTTACCTGCATCAGTCCGTGGAATTTTCCGCTGGCGATTTTCTCGGGTCAGATTTCGGCGGCGCTGGCGACCGGCAACGCCGTTCTGGCCAAGCCTGCACCGCAAACACCGCTGATCGCCCATCGGGCCGTGCAATTGCTGCACGAGGCCGGTGTGCCCCGCGATACCCTGCAATTGCTGCCGGGTGGGCCGTTGGTTGGCACAGCTCTCACCTCTGACCCGCGGGTATCCGGAGTGGCCTTTACCGGCTCGACTGCGACGGCACTGAAAATCCGCGCCGCCATGGCAGAAAACCTGCGCCCGGGCACGCCGCTGATTGCGGAAACCGGCGGTTTGAATGCGATGATCGTCGACAGCACCGCGCTTCCGGAACAGGCCGTACAATCCATCATTGAAAGCGCGTTTCAGTCCGCTGGCCAGAGGTGCTCGGCCTTGCGCTGTCTCTATGTACAGGAAGATATCGCCGACGACCTTCTGAAAATGCTCAAGGGTGCCATGAATGCCCTGCAATTGGACGATCCGTGGCTGATTTCGACTGACAGCGGCCCGGTGATCGATGAAACCGCGCGGCAGGGTATCGCCGATCATGTGGCCCGCGCCCGCGCCGACGGCCGTGTATTGAAAGAAATGCCCCTTCCGCCCGAAGGCACATTTGTTGCTCCGACCCTGATCGAAGTGTCAGGCATAGCCGCACTGGAGCGCGAGATCTTTGGACCCGTTCTGCACGTCGCCCGCTTTAAAGCCGCCGAAATCGATCAGGTGATCGCGGATATCAACGCGACCGGCTATGGTCTGACATTTGGCCTGCACACCCGGATTGACGACCGTGTTCAACACGTGACCGAGGCCGTGCATGCCGGAAACATCTACGTCAATCGCAACCAGATCGGCGCGATTGTCGGCTCGCAACCATTCGGTGGAGAAGGGCTATCCGGTACCGGCCCCAAGGCGGGCGGGCCAAACTACATGGCGCGATTCTGCGCGCCGGACAGACAGAAGCGCCCGGGTCAATGGGACTCAATCATGACAACGCTGCCCAAACCCGAAGGACAGGCCGCGCCAACTCGGACACGCTCCTTGCCCGGCCCGACCGGCGAATCCAACCGCCTGAGCGAAACACCCCGCGCGCCCCTGCTGTGCATGGGACCCGGTGAAGACGCCACTCAGGCACAGGCGGAGGCTGTAAAGGCCCTTGGCGGCACCGCCATCTGCGCAACCGGCAACCTGGACCTGCACCGGATCGAAAACCTGACCGGGATTTCGGGCGTGTTGTGGTGGGGTGACGAAGAAACCGCCCGGCAAATCGAGCGCCTTCTGGCGCGACGGGACGGTCCGATCCTGCCCCTGATCCCGGGCTTGCCCGACCGCGCCCGCGTGTTGGGAGAGCGCCACGTCTGCGTCGATACAACCGCCGCCGGAGGAAACGCGGCCCTTTTGGGGGGTGCGGCGTAAGCATGTCTTGACGCTGGGCCGGGAAAAGCCCAGCGTCGCCCCATGTTTCCGATCCGAGATCATAACCCTTCGGGGCGCACGCCGTATGTCGTCTATATTCTGATGGCGGCCAATATCCTGATTTTCCTCAGCTATGTCGGCGTTATGGACAACGCGCGACTGATCAACCAGCTTTACTACAACTATGCAGTCATCCCCGCGCGCATCACGGACGGGTTCAGCTTTGAAACCCTGGTGACCTCGATGTTCTTGCACGGCGGCTGGATGCATCTGGCGGGGAACATGCTGTTTCTGTGGATCTTCGGCGACAATCTGGAAGACGAGATGGGCCACCTGCCCTTTCTGCTATTCTATGTACTGTCGGGCATCGGAGCAGGCCTGATTCATGTCCTGACCGCGCCAGACTCCATCGTGCCGACCATCGGAGCCTCTGGCGCCATTGCCGGTGTCATGGGCGGTTACCTCTTGCTGTTCCCCAAAGCGCGGGTCGATGTTCTTCTGATCCTGATCATCTATTTCCGTGTCTTCACCATTCCTGCCTTTATCATGCTGGGCATCTGGCTTGGGATGCAGTTTTTGGGTAGCCTGGCCAGCAATCCTGATGAGGGTGGTGTCGCCTACTGGGCGCATACCGGCGGCTTTGTGGTCGGATTGGTGCTGTGCATTCCGGTTTGGCTGCGCCGGGGCGGACCCGGTTTCTGGAACCGGACCCATGGCCACCCGCCCCACCCCGAACACAAGTACAAGCTGACCCAATCCCGCATTCCGAAAGTGCCTCGCAGATGACCAGAATGACAGCCACCTGCCATTGCGGCGCAGTCGAAATCGAGGCCGAGTTTCCTGGAGGCCTATCCTCGGCCGCCCGTTGTGATTGCTCATTCTGCCTGCGGCGCGGTGCAGCGGCGGTCACTGCGACCACCGAAAGTCTGCGCGTATTAAAGGGTGCTGGGAACCTCAGCCTGTACACCTGGGGCACGCACACGGCCAAGCATCACTTCTGCAAGACCTGCGGCATCTACGTGTATCACCAGCGCCGGTCCGACCCCGCCGAATGCGGCGTCAATCTGGGTTGTATCGAAGGCGGCAATCCCCGCGCGCATGGGCCAATACCTTGGAACGACGGCGTCAATCACCCGTCTGACAGATCGGAGTGATCCGGTGTGCGCCCCCCGCTCAGGAACGTGATTTCAGCAGCGGCCTTTGTCACAAGGTCTGCAAGTTCCGGCGCACGTGTTTCGTCAAACCGCACCGACGGGCCAGAGACAGATATTCCCGCGCAGGGTTCACCCCGGTCATTGTAGATCGCGGCACCGATGCAGGACATGCCCTCATACCGTTCTTCCCTGTCCAGCGACCAGCCACGCCTGCGCGTTTTGGCCAAATCCAGCAACAACTGCGGTTCGGGCACCTGCGTATGCTGGGTGAAGGCGGTCAGTTCCGTGCCGCGCAGGACTTTTTGCAGGGAAGCTTCCTTCATGGCTGCCAGTATGGCTTTGCCAGTTCCTGACGCATACATAGGTGTTCGCGCCCCTGGCGGAAAGAACGCGCGGATCGGGTTCGATGTTTCAACCTGCCCGACAAAGACCACCTCGGCGCCATCCGGTACCGCCAGATTGGCCGTTTCCCCACTGTCCTGCATGAGACGGCGCAAAATGGGGCGGCCGATCTCCAAAACACTGTTGCGCCGCAAAAAGGATGCGCCGGTCCGGTAGGCTTCGATCCCGATCATCCATTCCTGCCGCTCATCGTCAAAAGTCACATAGCCGTGCTTTTGCAGGGTCGTCAGAATCCTGTGTGTCGTAGCCGTGGGCACATCGATTTCACGGGCCAGATCGCTGAGGGCCGCACGTTCGAAACGGGCAACCGCGCTCAGAACGCCCAGCGCCCGGTCCAGCGATTGCATGGTCCCGGCCGAACTTTCCTTGAACAGGGATTTTGGTCTGCCGCGTGGTCGTTTTTGATTTTTCATTTCTGTTTCCTGTTCGCAATTTCGCCTGGCCATAGATTGGAAATTTTCAGGCCATATTCCGGCTTACAAATTTGAGAAACTGAAAAACTCATAATTTCAGGGTATTACATATTTAATTGCAAAAATGAAAATATTTTTCAAGAAAATTGCAAGCTGACGCCTGCGCAGTCACAATTCTGACAAAGCGGAGGACTCAGTCATGTCAAACCAGAATCCGGTCTTCATACCCGGCCCGACCAACATCCCCGATCGTCTGCGTCTGGCCATGCATGTTCAGACACAGGATCACCGTGCGCCGGATTTCGTCGAAACCTTTGCCCCCGTGCTGGAGGACACAAAGAAGGTGTTCGGCACCACCGAAGGCAAGATCATCACATTCCCGGCCAGCGGAACCGGAGGGTGGGAAGCGTCGATAACCAACACGCTCAGCCCCGGCGACAAGGTTCTGGTCGCGCGCTATGGCGTTTTCAGCCACCGCTGGATCGACATGTGCGAACGGCACGGGCTGGACGTGCAGGTCATTGAATGCGCCTGGGGCAGCGGCGCCCCGGCGGATCAGTTCCAATCCGCCCTGGCTGCAGACACGGACCACGAAATCCGAGCGGTACTTGTCACTCACAACGAAACGGCGACCGGTGTGCGCTCGGACATCGCTGCAGTTCGCAATGCTATGGAGGCGGTCGGCCATCCGGCGCTTTTGATGGTCGATTGCGTCAGCTCGCTTGCCTCGATGCCGTTCGAATTTGATCAATGGGGAGTCGATATCGCCGTGTCGGGCTCGCAAAAGGGGTTCATGCTGGCAACCGGAATGGCGATCCTGTGCGCCAGTCCCAAGGCTCTGGAGGCGATGCAATCCGCGAAACTGCCGCGCACCTTTTTTGACTTCCGCGACATGCTTGCGGCCAACGCATCCGGCGGCTTTCCATATACCCCGCCCCTGCAACTGATCTACGGTATGCGGGAAAGCCTGAAAATGTTGTTCGAAGAAGGGCTCGAAAATGTCTACGCCCGCCATTTCCGTCTGGCCGAGGGCGTTCGCCGGGCCGTGGATGCGTGGGGGCTGAAGCTGGTGGCGCAAAGCCCGGATCTGTTTTCGGATACCGTCAGCGCGGTTTATGTTCCGGATGGGTTCGACAGTAACGCCCTGACCGACCACGCCTTCAACGCCTATGGTGTCTCGTTCGGAGTTGGTCTGGGGCAACTGAACGGCAAGGCGTTCCGTATCGGGCATCTGGGATCGCTGACCGACGTTATGGTTCTGTCTGGCCTCGCCACGATCGAGATGGCCATGGCCGATCTGAACTACCCCATCAAACTGGGCAGCGGTGTTGTCGCGGCACAGGATTACTATCGCAGTGGTCCGTCCGGCCATGCTCAGGCTGCAGCGTAGGAGGCGAAGTTGCTGGATCAAGTCACCGCAGCCGATCTGACCATCGCCGACATGCGCGCGGCGCATGAGCGGATCAAACCCCATATCCGCCGCACTCCGGTCATGCGTTCGGAATATCTGGATGACCTCACCGGTGCGCAGTTGTACTTCAAATGCGAGAACTTTCAGGAAGCCGGAGCCTTCAAGGTACGCGGTGCGTGCAACGCCGTCTTCGGGCTGAGCGACGAGAAGGCAACCAACGGCGTCTGCACGCATTCCAGTGGCAACCACGCCCTGTCCCTGTCCTACGCGGCAGGCCGGCGAGGCATTCCGTGCAACGTGGTCATGCCCCGCACTGCACCGCAGGCCAAAAAGGACGCGGTGCGCCGCTATGGCGGTACGATCACCGAATGCGAACCGTCGACTTCGTCCCGCGAAGCAACGTTTGCCGAAGTACAGGCCCGAACCGGTGGCGAGTTCGTGCATCCCTATAACGATCCTCGCGTCATTGCGGGTCAAGCGACATGTTCGGCGGAATTGCTGGAACAGACGGATGGCGTGGATGCCGTCATTGCCCCGATCGGCGGCGGCGGCATGGTGTCGGGGACTTGCCTGACCGTCTCCAACCTGGCCCCGGAAACCGCGATTTACGCGGCTGAACCGGAACAGGCGGATGACGCATATCGCTCGTTCAAAGCCGGTCGGATCATTGCAGATGACGCGCCCAAGACGGTGGCCGACGGCCTGCTGGTGCCCCTTAAAGAAAACACATGGCATTTCGTTTCAAACCACGTGACCGACATTTTCACCGCGACCGAGGATGAGATCGTCGATGCGATGAAACTGACGTGGAAGTACCTGCGCGTGGTGATGGAACCTTCGTCGGCGGTGCCGCTGGCGACCATTCTCAAAAACCCCGAAGTGTTCCGGGGCAAACGCGTCGGGGTGATCATTACCGGCGGAAATGTGGATCTGGACAAGCTTCCCTGGCTGGCAGGGTAAGGAGGATGACAATGAACAAACCTTTGAACATGGACGAACTGGAAGTTGGCTTTGACGTCCCCGCCGCCATTGGCATGGATGAAAGCGAAATCCAGACCCCCTGCCTGATCCTGGACCTTGACGCGCTGGAGCGGAACATCCGCAAGATGGGCGACTATGCCAAGGCACACGGGATGCGCCACCGGGTGCATGGCAAGATGCACAAATCGGTGGACGTTGCCAAACTGCAGGAAGAGCTCGGCGGCGCGGTTGGCGTGTGCTGCCAGAAAGTGTCCGAGGCCGAGGTGTTTGCCCGCGGCGGCATCAAGGACATTCTGGTGTCAAATCAGGTGCGCGACCCGGCCAAGATCGACAGGCTGGCGCGACTGCCAAAATATGACGCCCACGTCATCGTCTGTGTGGATGACATCGACAACGTCGCCGATCTGTCCGCCGCGGCAGTGCGGCACGGAACGGAACTGAGTGTTTTTGTCGAAATCGACTGCGGTGCGGGGCGCTGCGGTGTGACGACAACAGCGGATGTGGTTGCGATTGCGCAAGCCGTTGATGCCGCTGACAACCTTAAGTTTCTGGGCATTCAGGCCTATCAGGGCGCAATGCAGCACATGGACAGTTTTGACGATCGCAAAGCCAAGCTCGATGTTGCAATCGCCATGGTGGCGGATGCGGTGCAGGGGCTGAAGGCCGTCGGACTGGAACCTGAACTGGTTTCGGGCGGTGGCACGGGGTCTTACTACTTCGAATCCAATTCTGGCGTTTACAATGAACTTCAGTGTGGGTCCTACGCCTTCATGGATGCCGACTATGGCCGGATCCTCGACAAGGACGGCAATCGGATCGATCAGGGGGAATGGGAGAACGCGTTCTTCATCCTGACCAGCGTGATGAGCCATGCCAAAGCCGACAAGGCGATCTGCGATGCAGGTCTCAAGGCCCAGTCAGTCGATAGCGGGCTGCCCTTTATCTATGGGCGCGACGATGTGGAATACATCAAATGCTCGGATGAACACGGGGTGATTTCCGATCCCGGCGGAGCGCTGAAGGTGAATGACAAACTGCGGCTGGTGCCTGGCCATTGCGACCCGACGGCCAATGTCCATGACTGGTATGTTGGTGTGCGCGACGGCAAGGTTGAAACGCTGTGGCCGGTTTCTGCCCGTGGCAAGGCCTACTGACCGGTATCCAATCTGACAGACGGGGCAGTTTGCAATCTGCCCCGTTTGCTACGTTCTCCGCCAACATTCAGGAAAGGCGCAAACGATGTATATCGTTCCCGAAAAGGAAATCGGAGCCCTGATGGGCCGAAAGGAAAGCTATGCGGCTGTCGAACAGGTATTTGCCGCGATGGCGTCTGGGGATGCCTACAACTTTCCGGTTGTGCGCGAAGCCATTGGCCATGCGGATGCGCTATACGGGTTCAAAGGCGGATTTGACCGGGCAGGTATGACATTGGGCCTGAAGGCCGGGGGATACTGGCCCAACAATCTGGAAACGCACGGTGTGATCAACCATCAGTCCACCGTTTTCCTGTTCGACCCGGATACCGGACGGGCCAAGGCAATGGTTGGTGGCAATCTGCTGACAGCCCTCAGAACCGCAGCGGCCTCGTCCGTGTCGATCAACCATCTGGCCCGGAAGGATGCCAAGGTGATCGGCATGGTTGGCGCAGGGCATCAGGCTGCCTTTCAACTGCGGGCGGCGCTGGAACAGCGCAAGTTTGAAAAGGTCATCGGCTGGAACATGCATCCCGAAATGCTGCCCAATCTCGCCAAGGTTGCCGAAGACGCGGGATTGCCGTTCGAGGCCGTGGACCTGCCGGGTCTGACCGAAGCGGATGTGATCATCACCATCACGTCGTCCTTCGCGCCTTCACTACTGTCGCAACATGTGTCGGATGGCACGCATGTCGCGTGCATGGGCACCGACACGGTTGGGAAACAGGAAGTGGAAACGGATCTGATCATTCGCGCCAGTGTCTTCACGGACGAAGTCGCGCAGGCGGTGACGCTGGGTGAGTGCCAGCACGCGGTCGCGGCTGGGGCAAAATCCGAAAAAGACATTCGTCAGATCGGCGAGGTCATCAACGGCACGCATCCGGGCCGCACCTCGGCAGAAGAGGTCACGTTATTCGATGGTACAGGTGTGGGACTGCAGGATTTGGCCGTCGCCAGCGCGGTGGTCGATCTTGCGATCGAAAACGGCGTCGCCATCGAAGTCGACTTCTGAAACGAGAAACGCGCCCTGATTGGGGCGCGTCATCGAAAATTTCGCTGTGGCGGGAATGTTCCGTTATCCCCGGATCACCTTGGCGAAACTGTCAAAGATCGGCTCGTTGGCGCAGATGACTTCGCCGTCGGACAGAATTTCGCCCTCAGGGTCCAGCGCCTGAACCAGCCCACCCGCTTCTTTCACGATGATGATGCCTGCGGCCAAATCCCAGGCGTTCAGGCGGCGTTCCCAAAACCCTTCGTACCGGCCAGCCGCGACATAGGCCATGTCCAGCGCAGCGGCACCCCAGCGGCGTACGCCGGCGCACACCGGCATCAGCCGGGCCAAATCCTGCAACGTCGCGGGCAAATCCGACCGCCCGCCAAACGGCAGACCCGTAGAAAACACGGATTCGATCATGCGGTGCCGGCCCGAAACCCGGATACGGTGGTCATTCATCCATGCGCCTTCGCCCTTTTCGGCAAAGAACATCTCGTCCTTGGCCGCATCGTAGATCACACCGGCGACAATCTTGCCCTTGTGTTCCAGCGCGATGGAAATCGCCCAGTGCGGAAGGCCGTGCAGAAAGTTGGTTGTGCCGTCCAGTGGGTCCACAATCCAACGACGGGTCGGATCTTCGCCGTCGATCGAACCGCCCTCTTCGGCCAGCCAGCCATAGGTCGGACGCGCGCCGAGCAGTTCCTCTTTCAGGATCGCCTCGGCTGCAATATCGGCCTTGGAAACAAAGTCTCCGGCACCCTTCATCGACACCTGCAGGTTCTCGACTTCACGAAAATCCTTGACCAAAGAACGCCCCGCCTTGCGCGCGGCCTTGATCATGATGTTGAGATTTGCACTGCCAACCATTGTGTATGGGCTCCTGTCCGGTCAAACCGCGCGTATACTGATGCATTGCGCCGTTGCCAAGAGGGTTGATGCGCATAGCAGCCCCACAGCTCGCGCCGTGGCTTGGACCTATTGCGCCTGAAGCCTGCGTGCCTCGGTCCGGGCCAGATTGACCAGTTCCTGCACAAACGGTTTTTCCAGATCTTCTGACCGGACCGCCGCGTACAATCTGCGCGTGATCCCTTCGCTGGTCAGGGGCCGGGTGACGTAGTCCGAGTTGTACTTGACCTCGCGCACGACCCAGTCCGGCAGAACCGAAATACCGCGGTTTGAGGCCACCAGCAGCAGGATGACGGCAGTCAGCTCCACCTGACGGATCGATGCAGGCTCCACGCGGGCGGGTATCAGCAACTGGCTGAACACGTCCAGCCGCGTGCGTTCGACCGGATATGTGATCAGGGTCTGACCGCGAAAATCCTCGGCCTCGATAAATTCCTTTTGCGCCAACGGATGGGCCGAGGCAGCGACGAAAACCGCGTTGTAGTCGAACAGTTCCACGAACTCGACACCCGGCAGGTCCTCGGGGTCGGAAGAAACAACCAGGTCGACCTCTTCTTTCTGCAAAGCCGGAAGCGCGTCAAAGGCCAGGCCCGGGCGAATGTCCACGTCGACATCTGCCCAGAATTTCCGGAATGATTCCAGCACCGGAAACAGCCATTCGAAACAGGCGTGGCATTCGATTGCGATATGCATGCGCCCGGTTCGCCCGTCCCGAAGCGATGAAAACTCGTGCTGGGCTGCCTCAACCTGCGGCAGGATCTGTTCGGCCAGACGCAACAGGCGTACACCCGCCGCCGAAAGCTTCATCGGTTTCGAGCGGCGCAGGAACAGTTCAACACCGGCCTGATCCTCTAACCCCTTGATCTGATGGCTTAACGCAGACTGGGTAATGTTCAATTGATCTGCAGCCCGCGCCAGTCCACCGCAATCATGGATCGCCTTGATCGTACGAAGGTGTCGGAATTCAATATGCATTACTGTTCGACTCATGTTGTTCTTGAATTATATGAGTTTGTCTCACATAGCGGGACGTGGCACAAGGGATCCAGGTTGTTAAGACGAGGCCACGATGACCAAGCCAGATATCTCATTCGAGTTCTTTCCGCCGCAGACGCTCGAAGCTTCCTTTCGGTTGTGGGACACGGTTCACATTCTAGCACCGCTGGCACCACGATTTGTCTCCGTCACCTATGGTGCAGGCGGCACCACACGCGAACTGACACGCGATGCCGTGGCGACCCTGCACAAGTCGCTGGATCTGCCGGTGGCCGCGCACCTGACCTGCGTCGATGCCTCGCGTCAAGAAACCCTGGAGATCGCCGACACGTTTGCCCGCGCGGGCGTTCAGGACATCGTTGCCCTGCGCGGTGATCCGCCCAAGGGTCAGGATCAGTTCGTTCCGCACCCGGACGGGTTCGCAAGCTCGGTCGAGCTGATTTCCGCACTGGCCGAAACCGAGATGTTCTCGATCCGCGTGGGCGCCTATCCAGATATCCACCCAGAAGCCTCCAACGCGCAGGCGGATATCGATTGGCTCAAGGCAAAACTGGACGCGGGCGCGGAAGAGGCCCTGACGCAATTCTTCTTTGAGGCCGAAACCTATTTCCGGTTCCGCGACGCGTGCGAAAAGGCCGGCATCGACAAACCCATCGTGCCCGGCATCCTGCCCATCGAGAACTGGAAGGGCGCACGGAATTTTGCCCGCCGCTGCGGAACGCGCATTCCGGCCTGGGTCGAAAACGCTTTCGAAAAGGCCGTGCGTGATGATCGCGAAGACCTGCTTGCGACGGCAATGTGCACAGAATTGTGCTCGGACTTGCTGGAGGGCGGCGTGGACAAACTGCATTTCTACACGCTCAACCGCCCCGAGCTGACCCGTGATGTCTGCTTTGCGCTGGGAATTACGCCGAAAACTGAATTGCAGAACGTCGCCTGACCCGGTTGGCACGTTCCATTCTGCCCCTGTTTGGCCACCGCCAGACAGGGGCTTTTTTGCGAAACCTCCTTTATTTCAGACGGGATACCCCTTCCGGGTGCGCCTGACGGACAATCCAAGATGGAATTGCCGCATTGTTCCCGCAACGCCTTAAATTTACCTGAAAATTTGACAAAGCCATGAAGCTGCTCAATGTGGTTTCAGTGTAGTGTTTAATGAGTGATTTGAGTATGGAGCCTGCTGACAAGATCAGGGCGCGCCAGGATGCTTTGGCACATCTCGGCCTGGACCCGTCTGCTAATTCCGATGACATCCGCGAAGCGTGGCGACATATCGCGTTTCATGCCCATCCGGACCACACCGAAGGTGACAGTTCCGGCTTTGCCAATGCCAAGGCGGCCTATGATCTGCTGCGCCGAGAGGGCATGGTTGCAAAAGGGACTGCCGGGTCGGCCGCCCGAAAGCCGCGCCGCCCGAAAATTCGCAAACGGGTCATCGAACTGGATGCAACCGCAATCGACGCCTGCCGGGATATGCTGCGCAACGTCCTTTCGCAATCGAAAGGATCAGATGCTGATCCGGTTTCTTCCGGAAAAGGTGCCCAGTCTGCATTGTCCGACCACATCCCCGAGGCTGTCGGGTGCAATGGTCGGCATCTAACTTATTTTGTGACCTCCTCAGTTTGCGAGGGGGCAAACCGCGTGGCCCTGCCAACAACGGTCCTGGCCGGTTGCCGGCACGCCGAAACCGAGGTTTTGAGTTTTCAGTCGAAAGAGTCAGGCGCAGGTGAGGTTGTGGTTCCTGACGCAATCATGGCCCGCAAGTTTCCCGGTGCCAAAAGTGTCAGGATCCGGTTCGAATCCGATCAGCGCACACGCGACGATTATTGCGTGGCAAGTTGAGCCCTTGCCGCAAAGCCAAAGCCCGGCATCGGTGGGGAGCCGGGCTTTGGTGTTTTAAACAGGTAAGGCTCAGTTTGTTACAGGGCCTTCCGAAGTGAACTTTGGGATTACACTGGTCGAGGCGGCGTCGGGTTCGATACCCGGCCAGTTGCCTTCGGCCAGATTGATGTTGCCGGGCACGTCCTCTTCCCAGAACCCGACCACAACATCGGTGATGTTGAGGTACAGCTTGTCATCCACGATGCGCCACAGGTTCGGATTGCCCGGAACCTTCCCGCCTTTGGAAACGCCATAGGCGCAGTGCCCGTCATATTGCGGAGCGTAATAGGCAGGATTTTCAAGGAACTTGTCGCGGTTTTCTGCGCTTGAAAAGGCCCACGTGGCACCATTGTAATCTGCCGTGAAGTTTGCGTTGCCGCGAACGGCTTCGGGCTGAGACTGCCCGACCGGAACCTGATCCAGGCCGCGATACGCGACAACGTCGTAGCCCGAGACGGCAAATCCGGTTCCGTCAATATACTGATCACCGGCAAAGGCGGGCACGGCCAGGGTCAGCGCGGTGGCAAGGGACAAGGCAAAGCGTTTCATGTCGTAAATCCTATTGGGTCCGGGGTTAGCAGGATCGCCCGTTTTGCGGGTCTGGTCAGAGAATAGGCAATACACGGCCAAAACATAGCCCCGCTCGCGCCGCTGTGAGGTCGGATGAGATTTCGTGACGGGTTTTGTAGCCATTGTTACAAAACAGACCTGTTAACCGGGGTTGGACTCTGCCGATTGCAATATTAGCTGTTGGGATGTCGGACAATTCCTCCCACTTTGCTGAGAAAGGCAAGATAGAGATGAGCGAGCAACCCACCTATGAACCCCCGAAGGTCTGGACATGGGACAGCCAAAGCGGCGGACAATTCGCCAATATCAATCGCCCGATCGCAGGCGCGACTCATGACAAGGACCTTCCGGTCGGTCAGCATCCCCTGCAGCTTTATTCGCTGGCCACGCCCAACGGGGTCAAGGTCACTGTCATGCTGGAAGAACTGCTGGCGCTGGGGCACAAGGGTGCCGAATACAATGCGTGGCTGATCAATATCGGTGAAGGGGATCAGTTCAGTTCAGGATTTGTCGAGGCCAACCCGAACTCGAAGATCCCGGCCCTGTGGGACCGGTCGGGTGACAAGCCGGTGCGCGTGTTCGAAAGTGCCTCGATCCTGTTCCATCTGGCCGAGAAATTCGATGCGTTTCTGCCCAAGGAAGGGCCTGAACGCGCGGAAGTCATGAGCTGGGTGTTCTGGCAGATGGGCAGCGCGCCCTATCTGGGCGGCGGGTTCGGCCATTTCTATGCTTACGCGCCAGAGAAATGGGAATATCCGATCAATCGGTTTGCAATGGAAACCAAGCGGCAACTGGACGTGTTGGACCGGGAACTGGCCAACAAGACCTTTATCGCTGGCGAAGACTATACCATTGCCGATATGGCAATCTGGCCGTGGTACGGGCAACTGGTTCTGGGCCGCCTCTACAGCGCAGCCGAGTTCCTGGACGTTGATTCCTACAAGAACCTGATGCGTTGGGCCAAGGCGGTCGATGCGCGGCCGGCGGTACAGCGAGGCCGCATGGTAAACCGGGCGTTTGGCGAGCCACACACGCAGTTGCACGAGCGTCACGACGCCAGCGATTTCGAAACCCGGACGCAGGACAAACTTGAGCCTGCCGCCGAATAGTCTTGCCCCCGGCCGTCGCGGTAGGGAGCATCCGGCTAGCGAATTACTTCAGAATTGGCGGCCGCTCGGGATCACCACCGGGCGCAGAGCGCCCGACATCACGCTTTTCGGGCTGCGGCAGATCAAACCGCAGCCCGACTTTTTCCAACCTTAACGCAACTTGGTCCCCGGGCGCGAAAAAGCCGACATCCATCGCGCCAGCTTCGATTCCGGAAAATGTCAGCGCTTCGGACGCGGCTTTGGCAAGGGCCGGTTCCGCGCCTTCGACCGCCCCGACAAAACCCAGCAAATGACCAGATGCTCCGCTGGCCGATCTGGTTCCGGCCAAGAAAGCAGCCTGCGCCAACCCCACCGCCGTCGCCAGTTTGGTATCAAGCGCAGTCAGCAGTTCATCCGGTAGACCCGCCGGAGGAAGGAACTCGGCCAGTTGTTCCTGAACCTCTTGCGGGGAATGCTGAAGCGTCTCCGTCAACCATCCCAAAGCCTCTGGCGGGATCAGCATCGAGGACGGGGCGACCTCGAGGTTGAGCCCCAGACCAATTCGCTGCCCTGCCAGCAGCGATGACAGAACCCGCCCGGACAGGGCCACATAAGGAACGGGACGATCTGCAAACCGGGCAAGCCGGTCTTCGCGATCAAACGCCAGCACAAAACGTCCATCCGCCACATCGAAAACCTCGGGCGAGACGTTATCGTCCCGCGCTTCTTCCGTCAGCAGCAGGAACAGTTCAGCGTCTGCCAGCCGTTCAAAGAACTTCAGCCGGGCTGCGTCATCCTGTGGGGCAGCCTCCATCGCGGAATGGGCGGCATCCAAGGCCGTTGTCTCAGTCATTCAGAACCTCTTGCACCCTGGCGCGCAGAACCGGCAGCAGGTCTGCCTCGAACCAGGGGTTCTTTTTCAGCCATGCCGTATTGCGCCAGGACGGATGAGGCAAGGCAAAGACCTGCGGCGCGTGGTCTCGCCAGTTCCGAACCGTCTCTGTCACGGACGTACGCGTGCCCAGATGGTAGGTATGGGCATGGGCACCGACCAGAACGGTCAGCGGAACCGCTCCCAATGCCTGCATGACTCTGTCATGCCAAGTCTCGCCACAGATTGCGGGCGGCGGCAGATCGGCCTTGCGCGCATCATAGCCGGGGAAACAGAAAGCCATCGGAACGATTGAAACACGGGATCGGTCATAAAACACGCTCTCATCAATCCCCAACCAGTCGCGCAATCGGTCGCCCGAAGGGTCTGTGAAGGGACGACCTGAGTCATGCACCCGCGCGCCCGGTGCCTGTCCTGCAACAAGGATCGGCGTTCCGGGACGGAACCAGACTACCGGGCGTGGCTCATGCGCGGTCTGCGTCGCGGCAAAACGCGCTTCGCAGATCCGGCAGGACCGGATTTCCTGGGCAAGAGTGGTCATCTGGTGGCAGCACTTCCTGAGACAGGTTTCCAAACGGGCTTCGCTGAAAGATAGAGACCGCGCGCGCCTGCGCCAACTGCCGTTATATCACAAAAGCCACAGCACCTTGTGGGGCGCATTGATCATTTGTTTCACAATTCGACATAATGTAGCCAACAAGAACTCGTAAACGATGCGTTCTTTCATTGAGGAAAGACCACAACTCCGAAGCGAAACAGGCCAGCAATGCTTGAATTCGAAAATGTCAGCAAGTCCTTCTGGACCGGCACCCGGCGCAAGGTGATCCTTGATCGTGTTTCCTTTCGGATCGAACTTGGCCGCTCGGTTGGGATACTTGCACCCAACGGAACCGGAAAAACCACACTGATCAACATGATGGCCGGTCTGGAAAAACCCGACGAGGGGGTGATCCGCCGCGAATGCAAGGTGTCCTTCCCAATGGGGTTTACCGGAGGGGTTTCCGGCAAGATGTCGGCGCTGGAAAACTCGCGCTATATCGCAAAGATCTACGGCATGGACCCCGACTATATCGAGGCATATTGCCAATGGCTGTGCGGTCTGGGCGAATATTTCAACCAACCGCTTGCGACCTATTCATCCGGCATGCGGGCCCGGTTCACGTTTGCGCTGATGCTGGCGCTGGACTTCGACATGTACCTGATAGATGAGGGCATGCCCGCCACAACCGATGTCGAATTCAACAAGAAAGCGGGCTCGATCCTGAAAGAGAGATTGCGCACCACAACGCTTGTGATTGTGTCGCATTCTCCAACCACTCTGGAAAAATTTGCGCGTCAGGCAGCGGTTCTAGTGGACGGGCAGCTTTACATGTTTGAAACCTTGGAAGAGGCAAAACAGTTATATGACTACCAAACCCAAGGCTAGAAAATACAACTGGCGCCGAAAACGCCAAGGCGAAGGTACACCAGATGCGCGCGCAGATGCGATTTCGCGTATTCGAAGTGCGACTCAACCACCCGAAGCGGCCAACAGTAAACAGCCCGGAACTGAACTGGACGAAATCAAGCGCGAGGGGCTGACCGGGCGCCAGTTGCGCATGGCACGGCGGCTGGCACAGAAGAACGGGCTGGCGGCCACGTCGGATTATGACGCGGTTCGCCTGTTGCGCAAAAAGGGGATCGACCCTTTTCAGGGCAACAACCTGCTGGATCTGGCGGCTGCGGGTAACAAGGACGAGCAGGGCACGGCTCAGGTCGAGGACAAGGTAACGGTCCACCTGCCGCAAACTGTCGGAGATAAATCCCATCCCCTGCCCGGCCCGGAGTGGAGCCCGACCGAACGGCGCAACTATGAGATCAGCCAGATCCAGAAAGAGGTCGCCCGGCGTCGCAAACGGAAATTGTTTACCCTGTTTGCCCGCCTGGCTGCGTTTGTGCTGCTGCCCACATTTGTTGTGGGGTATTATTTTTACCGCGTAGCGACGCCGATGTATGCCAGCGACTCGGCGTTTTCGATCCTGCAGGCAGATGGTGGCGGCGGTTCGATTGGGGGCCTGCTTTCCGGAACGCAGTTTGCGACAGCACAGGACTCGGTCGCGACGCAGGAGTTTCTGGAATCCAAGGATGCCCTGCAACGTCTTGAACGCGATACCGGCTTTGCTGAAATCTTTAAGCAGGACTGGATCGACCCGGTGCAGCGGCTGTCCCCCGACGCCAGCCTGGAAGAGACGTACAAACTGTACAAGCGCATGGTGACAATCGGCTACGACCCCACGGATGGAATCGTCCGGATGGAGGTCGCGGCCCCGGATCCGGATATCGCCGTTGATCTGTCGAACCGGCTGATTTCCTATGCCGAAGATACAATCAACGGCCTGACCGAACTGAAACGCGAAGACCAGATGCGGGACGCTATGAGGGGGTTTGAAACCGCCCAGGAAGAGCGGCGCAAGGCGCAGGAAAAGCTGATCGAACTGCAGCTGGAAGGCGCGGTGCTTGATCCCGAAAACGTTCTGGCGGGACTACGCGGCCGGATCAACGAGATCGAGATCTTGTTGCAGGACAAAGAACTGCAACTGGCCGCCCTTCTGGACAACCTGCGGCCCAACAAGGCCAAGGTCGATGGCGTTACTGCCGATATCGAACGGCTTGAAGTCGTGCTGGAGGAACTGAATGCCGAGATGCTGGATGCCTCGGCAGGCGAAAACTCGCTGGCGCGGCTGAGTGTCAGAATTCAAATGGCACAGGCTGATCTGGCGGCGCGGGACATGATGCTTCAAACAGCCATGCAGCAAGTGGAAACAACGCGCACCGAAGCCAACCGTAAAGTTCGGTACCTGACAGTCTCGGTCAACCCCGTCCCCAGTCAGGAACCCAGCTATCCGCGCAAGTTCGAAAATACGATTTTGGCTTTCCTGTTGTTTGCTGGTATCTACCTGTTGATCTCGCTTACCGCGTCGGTCCTTCGTGAACAGGTATCCTCGTAAGACATATGAAACATGTAAAAATCTCCGACCTGACGGTTGGCAACGATCTTCCACTGACCGTCATCGCCGGCCCCTGCCAGCTTGAAACCGCCGATCACGCCCGGATGATCGCAGGCACCATGAAAGAAGCCTGCGATGCCGCAGGCGCGCAGTACGTTTTCAAGGCCTCCTATGACAAGGCGAACCGCACGTCGTTGTCTGGCAAGCGCGGCATGGGCATCGATGCCGGGCTGAAGGTGCTGGACGACATCCGCAGTTCGATGGGCATCCCGGTACTGACGGATGTCCACACCGAGGCCCAGTGCGCAATCGCGGCCGAGGCGGTGGATATTCTGCAAATCCCTGCCTTCCTGTGCCGACAAACCGATATGTTGCTGGCCGCTGGTGAAACCGGCAAGGCCGTCAATGTCAAAAAGGGTCAGTTCCTGGCGCCGTGGGAGATGGGCAATATCGTCGACAAGATCGAAAGCACCGGCAACCAGAACATTCTGCTGACCGAACGCGGCACATCCTTTGGCTACAATACACTGGTGGCCGACATGCGATCGCTGCCGCAAATGGCCAAAACCGGCTATCCGGTCGTGATGGATGCCACACATTCGGTTCAACAACCCGGCGGCAAGGGCGGCTCGTCCGGCGGGCAAAGGGAATTCGCGCCGGTGATGGCCCGTGCGGCGGTTTCGCTGGGCGTCGGCGCCGTGTTCATCGAAACCCACCAGGACCCGGATACCGCGCCGTCCGACGGCCCCAATATGATTCCGCTGGACCAGATGGGACAGCTGATTGCCACATTGATGCGTTTTGATGCGCTGGCCAAAGAAAACCCGATTCAGATTTAACGATTGAGAAGAATTATGACCAAACCCACGCCTGAGGTGACCCCCAACACCTGGAGCTTTCTGCGCGATGCGATGATCAAACCCACCGGGTTCCGCGAATATGACGCCCGCTGGAAATACCCCGAGGAAATCAACCTGCCCGGCATGACCGCGCTTGGTCTGGGGCTTGGCACGCAGATGCGCAGACGCGGGATCGAACCGGTGATTGCAGTGGGCAACGATTACCGCGACTATTCTCTGGCGATCAAGAACGCGCTGATCCTGGGGCTGATGCAGGCGGGTATTCAGGTCAAGGATATCGGCCCGGCCCTTAGCCCGATGGCCTATTTCGCGCAGTTTCATCTGGACGTGCCTGCCGTGGCGATGGTCACGGCCAGCCACAACCCGAACGGCTGGACCGGCGTCAAGATGGGCTTTGACCGCCCCCTGACCCATGGTCCGGATGAGATGTCCGAGCTGCGCGATATCGTCCTGAATGGCGAAGGTATCCCGCATGAAGGCGGATCTTATGAATTCGTCGATGGCGTGAAAGAGGCGTATATCGATGATCTGGTTGGCGATTTCAGAATGTCCCGCCCGCTGAAAGTTGTGTGTGCCACAGGAAACGGGACGGCATCGGCCTTTGCCCCTGAAATATTCGAGCGGATGGGCGTCGAGGTCGTGCCTAGCCACAACCGGCTGGATTACACCTTCCCGAACTACAACCCCAATCCCGAAGCCATGGAGATGTTGCACGACATGTCCGACACTGTGAAATCCAGCGGCGCCGATCTGGCGCTTGGGTTTGACGGGGATGGCGATCGATGCGGTGTGGTCGATGACGAGGGTGAGGAGATTTTCGCCGACAAGGTCGGCGTCATCATGGCCCGCGATCTGGCCAAGCTTTATCCCAATTCAACCTTCGTGGCCGACGTGAAGTCCACGGGCCTGTTCGCCAGTGATCCAGAGCTTCGGGCGCATGGCGTAAAGGCGGATTACTGGAAGACCGGCCACAGCCACATGAAGCGCCGCGTGAAAGAGATCAACGCCTTGGCCGGGTTCGAGAAATCGGGCCATTACTTTCTGGCTGAACCAATCGGTCGCGGCTACGACTGCGGCATGCGCGTCGCGGTCGAGATCTGCAAACTGATGGACCGCAATCCTGATCAAAGCATGTCTGACCTGCGCAAGGCGCTGCCAAAAACGTGGTCGACGCCGACCATGTCACCCTATGCATCAGACACCGAAAAATACGATATCCTGAAGCGCCTTGTCGACAAACTGGTCGCCAAGGCCGACGCTGGCGAAAGCTTTGCCGGACGTGCGATCAAAGAGGTCGTTACCGTCAACGGTGCCCGTGTCATACTGGACAACGGCAGCTGGGGTCTGGTACGCGCCTCTTCGAACACGCCCAACCTTGTTGTGGTTTGCGAAAGCAGCGAGAGCGAAGGCGAGATGCGCGCCATATTTTCGGATATCGACGCGGTCATCCGTACTGAACCGGGCGTCGGCGATTACGATCAGACCATCTGAAGTAACAACCGGGGCGCGGGTCGCGCCCCGGGTTTTTCTGACCTGGCCGTCATTTCAGTCCGCGCCCAGCAGTTTCAGCAGACCTTTTTTGGCCTCTTCCTCAAGCTTGTTCCTGATGGCATCTTCGATCTGGTCACTGTCCGTAATCGTTGTGTCCAATTCGCCGCCGACTTTTTCAAAGACCTTCTGCTTGGCGTCATCTTCAAGCTTTTTGAGTTCTGCATCAGCCGCGGCCTCGATCACCTTGCTCAGGTCCGGCCGGATCGAGGGGTTGCTCCATGGCCCCTGTATCCGCACCGGCACGGCAATGCCCTGACCCGAATTTGCCCGCAATGCGACCGGGGTGAACAGGTAATCGATGTCCCGGGCACCCAGCCCGACGCGGCCTTTTCCATCCGCCCGGTAGTTATCCAACAGCATCAGCAGATCGTTGTTGGTCAGCGTGCCCTGATCAATGGTGAAAGTGGCCGACAGGCTGTTGAACACCGTTGTGCCGCCCGTGCCCTGCCCCCGCCCCATCAGACGGTCGAGATCGATACCTGCGATTACCCCTTTGCCAACATTGACGCCCCCTTTTCCGCTGAGGGATCGCATGATCTGGTCTTCGGTTTGCCCGACGCCCAGAAACTCGAGCGTTCCCGATCCGGTGCCCGAAAGCCGTTCGATCCCGGCCAGCGTTGAGAGCATCTGCTTCAGGTCAATCCCGTCAGCCCTAAGGTTGCCGCCCACCGACAGCCCGTTCCGGTTGTTGACCACCATTTGCCCGTTCAACTGTCCTGAGAACAAGGTGGCCGGGTGCATTTGAAACACAGCCCGCGCGCGATCAAGGCTCATGGTCAGATCGCTTTGGCCGAATGTCATTCCAGGAACCGCAATCGAGGTGGCCGTCAGGCGGATATTGCCGTTGGCCAAAGCCAGGGCTGATGCATCAATCGGGTCTTTGGACCAACCCGTGGCAGGCGCAGATGCACTGGTTGCTCCACCACCGGTGGAGGCATCGGTGCCAGCAATCTGAGACAGATCCAGGTCACCCGCGCTCAGCCGGGCCGTGATCTGAGGCGGATCGGAAATGACAATGTCCGCCTCGCCAGTCAGGCGGTTGTTGTCCAGAATTGCAGTCATATCCCGCAAGGCGACCCGACCGTCGCTGGTATAGGTCATCTGACCGGATACATTCGCCACGCGCCCCAGCCCCTGCGGCACATAAGTTCCGGCCTGCCCGAAGGCCGCCAGCATTTTCTCGGTGTTTGACGATTGGACCTCAAGCTGGCCGTCCATTTCCCCGGCCAGGTTGACCCGTCCGTCAAACCCGATCTGGCCACCCGGCGCCGCAAGCAGCAACTCCAACGCGGTCACGTCTCCGGACGAAAATGCGGGTAGGTCGGGTATTTTCAGATCGACCTTCACGGTGCCGCCGGGCACCGCCATGCTGGCCTCCATCACCATTGGGGCGGTGATTTCGGGCCAACTGGCCGACAAATCGACATTCGCGAAATCCATCGTTGTGACACCGTTTTCGACGAAAATCAGCCGCACACGGGTCAGTTCCAGAAACTCCAGCGTGACCGCGCCAGCTTCGGCATCCGGCGCAGATCCCCCGGGATCGCCACCCGAAGTGGCAGCCGTCTCAGTGCCAAGTTCCCAGTTTGCGCGCCCATCCGACACTTCCAGTCGAAGAACCGGGTTTTCTGCCACGACCCGTTTGATCCTGATGTCACCGGACAACAACGCCGCTGCGTCGACACCGACCATCAGACGTTCCGCGCTCAGCATTGGTTCTGGCCCGGCCCATGCAGCGTTACCAAACGTGACGGGCCCGGTTTCCATTCCCAGAACCGGCCAGAAGGACAGGTTCACGTCTCCGGACAGGTTCAGGTCGCGACCTGTCTGCGCCCGAACCTGCTCGGCCAGAATTGATCCCAGTTTTTCGCCCGGCATCAGCAGCAACGCGCCAATCACCAGCCCGATTACGGCAACGAATACGAACAGGATCCGCAACAACCACTTCATCTTTCTGCTCTCCGCCTTTTTGGCTTTTCTTTGCTTGGGATCATTCAAATCAAAAGCGGGATTTGCAAGGGGAAGCGTTCCCCACTATATGCCGCGCCATGAGCACGAACCCGCCAAACCTCCGCCCCGACCTGGCGCCTGCCGCCCGGATCATCGATACGCCCCGTCCGAACCAGCCGACCATCGGTATGGTGTCCTTGGGCTGCCCCAAGGCTTTGGTCGATAGCGAGCGTATCCTGACCCGTCTGCGTGCCGAAGGGTACGGCATTTCGCCCGACTATTCAGGGGCCGATGCCGTCATCGTGAACACATGCGGGTTCCTGGACAGCGCCAAGGCAGAATCGCTGGATGCAATCGGCGAAGCGTTGGTGGAAAACGGCAAGGTCATCGTGACGGGCTGTCTAGGCGCGGAACCGGACTACATCCGCGAGCATCACCCGCGGATCATGGCCGTCACCGGCCCACATCAATACGAACAGGTGCTGGATGCCGTGCATTCCGCTGTTCCGCCCGATCCGGACCCGTTCGTCGACCTGCTGCCTGCCTCGGGCGTCAAACTGACACCACGCCACTACAGCTATCTGAAGATTTCGGAAGGCTGTAACCACAAATGCAAATTCTGCATCATCCCTGACATGCGCGGGAAACTGGCAAGCCGCCCCGCCCATGCGGTGCTGCGCGAGGCGGAAAAGCTGGTTGAAAGCGGTGTGCGCGAGTTGCTGGTAATCTCGCAGGACACCTCGGCCTATGGGCTGGATCGCAAATACGACGTCAACCCGTGGAAAGACCGCGATGTACGCAGCCACATCACCGATCTGGCGCGCGAGTTGGGACAGTTGGACGCCTGGGTACGGCTGCATTACGTCTATCCCTACCCGCATGTGCGCGAACTGATCCCGTTGATGGCGGATGCTGGCTGCAATGTTCTGCCCTATCTGGACATCCCCTTTCAGCACGCCCATCCGGATGTTCTGAAACGCATGGCCCGCCCGGCCGCCGCGGCCAAAACACTGGAAGAAATCGCCGCATGGCGCGCGACCTGCCCCGACATCACCCTGCGTTCGACCTTTATCGTGGGTTATCCGGGCGAGACAGATGCCGAATTCCAGACCCTGCTGGACTGGATGGACGAAGCCCAACTGGATCGCGTTGGCTGCTTTCAATACGAAAACGTAGACGGTGCCCGGTCCAACGACCTGCCGGATCACGTTCCTGCCGACGTCAAACAGGACCGTTGGGAGCGGTTCATGGAAAAGGCACAGGCAATTTCAGAGGCCAAGCTGGCGGCCAAGGTTGGTCAGACGATTGAGGTCATCGTCGACGAAATCGACGAAGACGCGGCCACATGCCGCACGAAGGCAGACGCGCCCGAGATCGACGGCAACCTGTTCATTGACGAAAACTTCGAATCCCTGAAACCCGGTGACATCGTTTCTGTCGAGGTCGACGAGGCCGGAGAGTATGATTTGTGGGGAAAACTGGCCTGACCAAAAGACGTCAATCGCCGTGACGACCGGCAATTGGGACATTCAGATCAGGGCGCGGATTTGCAGGCGGCCCTGAACAGGACCGCCTGCGAAAGGCTTATTGGGAAACTGGATTACAGACAGTCTGACCCGCTTCGGTTGTGGCCAGTTCATAACCTGCCGGACAACTCGGAGAACCGAATTTGTCATAGTCAGGCTGGATGTAGACCGGTGCCGGCTCTTCCTGCTGAGAGCAGGCGGTCAGAATAAGGGCAAACGCACCTACGGCTGCGAGTTTCAGTTTCATGTCCGTCAATCCTCTATTACTTTTCTGATATTGCCCGGTTTTTCGGGCCAATCTCAGAATAAGAGTTGGCGGGCGTTCTGGCAACTAAACAGATCACAAATTCGTTATTTCGGGCAGAGTTACGCTGGTAAAGGCGACCACGAGCGCTGAAAATTCCACAACCGCTACCCTTTTCAGGCCTATGTTCTAAACTATTGAAATGACATCAACCAACAACGGAGCAGCCAAATGGCCGACAGCCCGATCATTGCCCAGAAAGGCCCTTATCCGGTCGAAGTGGCCGAAGGAAAAAGCTATTTCTGGTGCGCCTGCGGTACGTCCAAGAAACAACCTTTTTGCGACGGATCTCACAAAGGAACCGGGCTGGAGCCGGTGAAATACACTGCCGAAGCAACGAAGAAGGTGTTCTTCTGCGGCTGTAAGAAGACATCGAAACCGCCATTGTGCGACGGCTCACATTCGCGTCTGTGAAGACTTTCTAAGCGCCTCAAGAGCAGAGGCGTTTGCGCAGAAATCAGGCGCCTTTTACGGTGTGGACTGCTGCGTTGCCAGCCATAACTCACATTTGCTGCTACAATCCGCTGCCCGGCACCGAGTAACGATTTCGGCAAATCCGTGGGGCGACAGTTTCCCTTCGGCCATCGCATCCGAGAACGAAACCCCGATGATCCGTGCGGTCGATCGGGTAAGCCAGAAATGCTTGTCGATATCTCCCAGTCTGTCCGAAGCCATCACTTGCATCCTTTTTGCCGGGCTTTCAGCACCGCAAACTGAGCCTTGTTCATACAGATTTCAGGGGCGTTGGACGCGTCTTCACAACGGTCCAGCCATTCAGGACAGGCACTGGCCCAGTTACAGCCCCGGCATCGCTGCACCATGTTGCTCCAGTCCCGTTGGGTCAGGTGCCCGCCTTTATGCGCTGCGGCGATGTCTACGCCGGTCGCCTGCCCCATGCGCAGGACCAGTCGAAGATGGGTCATGATGTGTCCCAGTGGTGACATGGTACATCCGGCCGCTCAGGGTTTCAGTTTGTTCAGCAACTCCTGATTTCGGCAGTATTCCGGCGTCTGGCTTGTGGCTACCGCTTTGGTCAGGAAGTTCTCGCAATGGCCGGGATTGGGGCAATCGGTGCAGCGCAGAACGGCATCGGAAATCGCGTCGATCGAAACCTGGCCAGCGATGGCCGCTTCTTCCAGATCAACTCCGACTGTCGTGGCCATCTGGTCCAGAAGACCGGCATGGCGTCGCAATGTGTTACGGCTGAGCATCACGCATCCTTTCCCGTTCGCGTTACAAGAAAGGATATCGCACCCGGTCGCGTCAGCCTTTGACTCAGGTCAAGGTGCCGCCGCCTGATGATCCAGATAGGCGCGCGTCGCATCCTGCACGCGCCGAAAGCGGTCGCCCCCCAGTTTTTTCCCGCCGTACCAGCGCGTTACTACGATCAGATGACTGTCCAGACCTGCCCGCTCCATCATTCGCAGGATCACCATTCCAGCCCCGCTTTCGCCGTCATCCGCCTTGAGCGCACCGGTCGGCAATACTGCAGCCCAGGTATTGTGCGTGGCTTTCGCATAGCTCTTGTCAGATTTCAGCTCACTCAAAACCGCATCGATTTCATCCCTGGTTTTAACTGGCGCACCGGATACCGCATATTTCGAACCGCGATCTGTCAGGATCACGCCCATCCGGATAAGCGATGTCATGGGGTCAGCCCCAGTTGCCGGGCGGTTTCCTGAACTATCTGCACACGCTGCGCGTTAGGTGGATGGGTGCCAAGAAACTTGTCACCCGGATCAGGAATGCGATTGAAATACACTGCCCCCACCAAGGGGTTGTATCCCGCCCTATAGGTAATGACGGTGCCCAGTTGATCGGCCTCAAGCTCGAAATCCTTAACATAGGCCTGCACACCGACCTGTGCCCCCAGTTTCTGCCAAGCTTCAACATCAGCGTCATCTCCTCCGTCGAGGCGCGCGAGGTCACCGAAAATCACCGCGCTCTCCTGCGAATTGTTCGACTGCCTGGCAAGGTGACCCAAAACGTGATGCGCGGCCTCGTGCCCCATAACAAACGCCAGTTCGTCGGCGTTCTTTGCTGAATTGATCATGGTCTGTGTGAAAATGATCACCGGTTGCCCGTCATCATCCAATGTCTGAAACGCGTTTTCTGGGGCCCGTGGGTTCAGATCAACCATGATCGTAAAGTCGCAGTTCCGGTTGCCCGACTGTCGCAAGCATTCAGTGCGCGCCGCTTTGCCGACTGCTCGGCTGATTTCGCGGAATTCTGCGGACGAGACCTGAGAACCCGGGCTTTCGCTGTCCCAATCCTCGGCAGGCAAGACACGCAAAGTACCGCCTTCGCAGGCCGCCAGAAGAACAGAAACCAGCAAAAATGTCAGGCGGCGCATCAGTAATCCTTTGGACCGGTCATACCGTATCGCAACCATAGCGTGCCACGCCAGGAACGGCCACGTCTGATTGACAGTCAATGGGTTGCATTACCTGCGTTGGCCCTGCACTTTGCTTTTATGTTTTCGATTGAGCATGAATTCGACTCGACGGTCATTACCCTGGTGGACGAAGGCGAAAAGCCTTTGAACGAAGATGTCGTCATCAACAGTTTCGCAGAATGTGTGACGCTTGAACAATTGGATCCGCGCACGGACCAGGTTCAGAAAATTACCCTGTCACCCGAACAGGTGCGCGACTTGGCGGCGGCGCTAGACCTGCCTGAGGGGGTCTATCAGATACGCGAAACGCCACCTCAGGGATCATAGACAAAGGTTTTGTCACGAGCGGTCTGACCGTGCTTCAGGATCAAGGCAGACGCCGAAATCCCCATGGAGCGTGCCAAAAGATTACGAACCGCCTTGTTTGCCCTTCCGTCTTCAGGTGCGGCGGTGACACGGACACGCAGAGTGGTGCCGTCCACCGCAATGCTGTCACGCGCTGCTTTTGGAGTAACCCTGACCGAAATCTGTTTGCCCGGCACGGCAAGTGCGCTCAGATCCGGTAAATTTCGTAGTTTTGCTTTGGCCATCCTGCTTCCCTGTTCGCAACACCCTTGCATGAACGGGGACAGAGTGAAATTGATCTGACACCAAAACAGCTTGCCCTTGAATCAGAGGCAGTGCCACCCAAGATACAAACTGCCTATGTAAAGGAATTTAACATATGCCTCTCAAGAATCAGGCTGCTCTGGAGTTTCTGCAAATCCGCCGCTCACGTCCGGCCAAAACGCTGATTGCACCGGCCCCGACGCGGGAAGAGCTGATGCCTCTGCTTACGGCCGCGGCTCGCAGTCCGGATCATGGCAAGCTCGAGCCCTGGCGTTTTCTTGTGTTGGAAAAAGGGGCGATGGCCCGTCTTTCGGAGCTGACCGGGGACTGCGGCGCTCGACTGGGGAAATCGCCTGAAGATATTTCCAAGGCCCGCAGCCAGTTCGACATGGGTCATCTGGCCGTCGCTGTGATCGAGGTTCAGAAACCATCGGAAAAAATTCCCGCCATCGAGCAGACCTACTCCGCCGGAGCGGTCTGTCTGGCGCTTTTGAACGCCGCGCTGGCCGCCGGCTGGGGCGCGAACTGGCTGTCAGGCTGGCAAGTCCATGACCGCAAGTTCTGCAAGGACGCTCTGGGCCTGGCCGATCACGAGCGTGTAGCGGGCCTGATTCACATCGCGACAGAAGGAGCGGAACCACCGGAGCGCCCGCGCCCGGATGTGATGGCACTGACGCAATGGGTTGTTGAATGATTATTTTTCAGTCGTTCTTTCTGGCGCTCGGCCAGATCGGAGATCCGAGATTCCGCAAGGTCCTGCTGCTGGGCGTCGGCTTGACTTTCGCATTGCTGGTCGTGGCTTATGCCGGTTTCCTGTGGCTTATCAATGCGCTTGTCGGCGACCAGGCCACTTTACCCTTGCTGGGTGAGGTCACGTGGCTGAACGATCTGCTCAGCGTGTCCTCACTGCTGTTGATGATGGTACTGTCCGTGTTTCTGATGGTGCCCGTCGCCTCGGCCATCACGTCGATGTTTCTGGATGAGGTCGCGCAGGCCGTCGAGGACAGGCACTATCCCAATCTGCCACCGGTTGCAGGAATTCCGGTAGCCGAGGCGTTGAAGGATACAGTGAACTTTTTGGGCGTTCTGATCGCGGCCAACCTGCTGGCGCTGGTTCTATACGTGATCTTCACGCCGCTTGCCCCGTTTATCTTCTGGGCGCTGAACGGATTCCTGTTGGGGCGTGAATACTTCACTCTGGCAGCGATGCGCAGGCTGGGCCGCGATGGCGCGCGCAAGCTGCGCGCCAAGCATTCCGCAACCATCTGGATAGCCGGCACGTTGATGGCAATTCCGCTGTCAGTGCCGCTTGTAAACCTGCTGATCCCCATTATCGGAGCAGCCACGTTCACGCATATCTACCATCAACTGTCAGCCACGGACTTGTAAGGGCTATCCCTGGCGGTCAAGCTGGTTCAGCCAGTCGAAATCCTGCACCGAGATCACGCCGGACACGATGATACCGGCGATGATGGCCCACAGGACGGCCGAAATCCCGGTGGTGATCCACATCTTTTTCTTCATGTGATGCACTTCCGGAGCACCCGCATGGGTGCCCGGAACGATCTCGCCCAGATCGCCCTGCGTTTTGATCCGGATGGGCAACACCACCAGCAAGGTCATGAACCAGATGACCGCAAACAAAACTATCGCTGCCGTGATCGTCATATCAGATCCTCCGAGGCTGTGGTCAGACCTGCTCGAGTTCGACCAGACATCCGTTGAAATCCTTGGGGTGCAGGAACAGAACAGGTTTGCCGTGGGCACCGATCTTGGGCTCTCCCGACCCCAGAACACGGGCACCGGTTTCCTTCAGGTGGTCACGAGCGGCAATGATATCTTCGACCTCGTAACACACATGGTGAATGCCGCCCGCAGGGTTCTTTTCCAGAAACCCGTTGATCGGGCTGTTGTCGCCCAGCGGATAGAGCAGTTCGATCTTGGTGTTCGGCAACTCGATGAAAACGACGGTTACACCGTGGTCCGGCTCATCCTGAGGCGCGCCAACCTTTGCGCCCAGCGCGTTACGGTATTGCGCGGATGCGGCTTCGAGGTCCGGAACGGCGATGGCGACGTGGTTCAAACGTCCGATCATTGTGCTCTCCTGTCGTTTCTGCGTTGCAGCGTTTATGGGCGCAGACGATCAAAAGGGCAAGGCGCGACGGCCCCACCCAGTGATTGCCTTCAGGCGTCAGACACCCAGACACCAGCGCATGACCGCCTTTTGCGCGTGAAGACGGTTTTCGGCCTCATCAAAAATGACCGAGTTCGGGCCATCCATAACCTCGGACGTGGCTTCCTCTTCCCGGTGCGCCGGCAGGCAATGCATGAACAACGCGTCGGGTTTGGCGTGGGCCATCAGTTCGGCATTGACCTGATAGGGGCGCAGCAGGTTGTGACGGCGTTCCTTGGCCGACTGGGAATCGTGCATCGAGACCCAGGTGTCGGCGACCACCAGATCGGCACCTTCAACCGCTTTGTAGGGATCACGTTCGACCACGATCTTCGAGCCCTTCTGACGGGCAAAGCCCATGAACTCTTCTTCCGGATCGAATTGAGCGGGTCCCGTGAACGTCAGATCGAAGCCGAACTGGCCTGCAGCATGCAGGAACGAAGCACACACATTGTTGCCGTCGCCTGTCCAGACCACCTTCTTGCCGGCGATGGGGCCGCGGTGTTCTTCAAACGTCAAGACGTCCGCCATGATCTGGCAGGGATGGGTGCGATCTGTCAGACCGTTAATGACGGGGACATCCGAGTACTCGGCCATTTCGGTCAGGATGGTTTCGTCAAAGGTCCGGATCATGATCATGTCGACGTAGCGCGATAATACACGGGCGGTGTCGGCGATGGTTTCGCCATGGCCCAATTGCATATCCTTGCCGGACAGAACCATGGTCTGCCCGCCCATCTGGCGCACTCCCACATCAAACGACACGCGGGTTCGGGTCGAAGGCTTTTCGAAGATCAGCGCGACCATGCGATCCTTAAGCGGCTGTTCATCGTCATGAGCCGCCTTGGGGCGGCCGAGGCGCGCCTTCTTCATGGCGTCGGCTTGATCGATCATGCTGCGCAGGGCTGCTGCATCGGTTTTGTGGATGTCGAGAAAATGGTTCATTTCATTTCGCTTTTGGCTGTCGGACGCCGGGGGCCAGCCCCCGGACCCCCAGAGTATTTGGGAAAAGATGAAGATCAGGCGGTTGCGAGACTGGCTTCGACCTGTCGGGCGGCTTTTTTCAGGCGGATCATGGCCTGCGCGATATCGTCCTCGGTCAGCGTGAGCGGTGGCAGGAGCCGAATGACGTTGTCGGCGGCAGGGACGGTGATGACCCCGTTGTCATAGCCGGCATTCACCACGTCGATATTTGTCGGCTTGCATTTGAGGCCCAGCATCAGACCGGCGCCGCGCACTTCTTCGAAAACGTCAGGATGATTGGCGATCAGGCTTTCGAGTTTCTGGCGCAGCAGGCCGGCCTTGCGGTTCACGCCTTCGAGGAAAGCCGGTGTGGCGACCTGATCGATCACTGCACAGCCTACCGCGCAACCCAGCGGGTTGCCGCCATAGGTGGACCCATGTGTGCCCGCTGTCATGCCGTTCGCCGCATCCTCGGTTGCCAGCACGGCGCCCAGCGGGAAGCCCCCGCCAATACCCTTGGCAACCAACATGATATCAGGCGTAATACCAGCCCATTCATGAGCAAAGAGCTTTCCGGTACGGCCGACACCGCATTGCACTTCGTCCAGGATCAGCAGGATCCCGTTATCGTCGCAGATCTGGCGCAGCGCCTTGAGTTCCGCATCCGGAACCGGGCGAATGCCCCCTTCGCCCTGAACGGGTTCGATCATGATCGCTGCTGTTTGTTCAGTGATGGCGTTTGTGACACCTTCCAGATCACCGAATGCAACATGCACGAAGCCGGGTAGCAGTGGACCGAAGCCTTTGGTCATCTTCTCGGACCCTGCGGCGGCGATACCTGCCGAAGAACGCCCGTGAAAAGATCCCTCGAAGGTGATGATCTCGATCCGGTCCGGCTGATCTTTGTCATAGAAGTGCTTCCGAGCCATCTTGACGGCCAGTTCACAGGCTTCGGTACCGGAATTGGTGAAGAATACGGTATCCGCGAATGTGTGTTCGACCAGTTTGTCGGCCAGCGCCTGTTGTTGAGGGATCTGGTACAGGTTCGAAACATGCCACAACGCGTGCGCCTGATCCGTCAGAGCCGCAACCAGTGCCGGATGCGCGTGACCCAGCGCGTTCACCGCGATCCCGGCGCCGAGGTCAAGAAAACGTCGGCCGTCCGCCTCGGTCAGCCAGGCACCTTCGCCTTTCACGAATGAAAGCGGTGCGCGATTGTAGGTCGGCAGAACGGACGGGATCATCGGATCATCCTTTTCAGATTGGTTAAGCCCCGTGAGTGATACACGAAGGCCGGTTTCGTCAACTGATTTGGTGGAGATTGCGCTGATTTGAACAGCACAAAGGATCAACTGGGCCGGTTACGCGGTCAGGCGTCGGCGTCGGAGGCGCAGGATATGTGCGTGTTTGATCATGCGGGCCGTATAGCGGGACCTTCGGTTTCTGAAAACCCCGAAATTGAGTGGATCGCATAATTTCACTCTGACACAAGCATTTGGCACTTGTCATTTCGCCCTGCGTCGCGCACCGCTGAACCATGACCCCGGCGCGCCAGAACCCTGCCCTTGCGGCTATTCTCATCTTTGTTGCAAGCGCGCTGATCGCGGGCACAACACTGCTGGCCAAGGCGCTGGGCACCGATACGCTTGGTCTGGCGCTGCATCCGATACAGATCAGCCATGGGCGGTTTCTGTTTGCCTTTGTCGTGATCATCAGCGCGGTCTTCGCGCTGCGTCCGAACCTGCGGCGACCTCATTGGGGGCTGCATGTCGGGCGGACCAGCTTTGGCTGGTTGGGGGTCACGCTGATGTTTGCCTCGGTCGCGTATATTCCAATAGCGGATGCGACTGCGATTTCCTTCCTGAACCCCGTCTTTGCGATGATGCTTGCTATCCCACTTCTGAAAGAGGGGGTCGGTCCCTGGCGCTGGCTGGCGGCAGCGGTGGCCCTGACAGGCGCGCTGATCCTGTTGCGCCCCACGCCGGCCAGTTTTCAGTCCGCAGCGCTTTTGGCGCTGACGGCGGCTGCGGTGATCGGGATGGAGCTGATATTTATCAAGAAACTCTCGGGTCGTGAAATTCCGATCCAGATTCTGCTGGTGAACAACTCTATGGGGCTGGGCATCGCAACGGTCGCGGTAATTGCGGTTTGGCAGCCGCCCACCGCAGCACAATGGGTCGCTCTGGCGGGGATCGGTGGGCTGATGGCCTGTGCGCAAGCCTGTTTTGTCAACGGTATGGCCAGGGCTGACGCCTCATTCGTGGCGCCGATCAGCTACGCGACCCTGATCTTTGCCGCCCTGTACGATTTTGCTGTTTTTGGCGTAATTCCGGATGCGGTCAGCTTGGCAGGCTCGGCCATCATCCTGACCGGCGCCCTGATTCTGGTCTGGCGCGAGGCCCGCGCGCGGCAATAAAAATATCCGGAAACTTCCAACGCTTTGGCCCGAGGGCGACCTCGGTGTCGCAAATCTTCACGACACCTGATCCGAGACCCGCATTCTGGTCGAAGTTGTTTGTTGTTTAGAGAGATTACGCGATGCACGAACGCCGAATCCCGGAATGGGTCCGCCATGCTCCTGCCCCGTCGGTTCGCGAGTTTGGACTGCTTGCGGGTTTTGAGGCGATTGTTCGGGGCATTTTGATTTCGGTCTTTCCGCTGGTGATGTATCGCGCGCTGGGCTACGCGTCTTCGGTTTCCTTTGTGTATTTTCTGGTGGGGATCGTGTCACTGACGGCCGGTCTGATGGTGCCATTCATCATTCGCTTCATTCCGCGGCGCTGGGCGTACACCATCGGCTGCGTGATGTTCATGGTCAGCGCTGTGCTGGCCATCGAGGGCAGCCCGACCGCCGTGGTGACTGCCTTGGCCATAAACACGGTGGCGACAGTTGTGACATTTGTCTGCTTCAACGCTTACGTGCTGGATTACATCAGCAAAATCGAACTTGGACGCTGCGAAACCAGCCGCATGTTTTACAGCGCGCTGGGCTGGACTGGCGGACCGATGGCCGGCGTATTGCTGATGGAACTATGGGCACCAGCGCCTTTCGTGATCAGCGCGGTCGCCTCTTTTGGCATGCTGATCCTGTTCTGGAGCATGCGCCTGGGCAATGGCAAACTGATCACCAAAGCACGCGGACCGGCAACGAATCCACTGGCGTTTCTGCCTCGTTTCTTCTCCCAGCCCCGGCTGGTGGCCGGATATCTGTTTGCGATGATCCGCTCGTGCGGCTGGTGGATCTATGTGGTCTACCTGCCAATCTTTGCCATTCAGAACGGGCTGGGTGAGCAGCTTGGCGGCATTCTGCTGTCGGGAACCAATGCAATGCTGTTTGTCGCCCCATTGATTCTGCGCTGGGTCCAGGCGCGGTCTTTGCGGGCTGCGGTTCGGACGGGTTTTGCCGCCTGTGGGGTCTGTTTCGTCGTCGCCGGGGCGGTGGCGGGATGGCCCACCGCGTCGGTTGCGGCGCTGGTTTTGGGGTCGGTCTGGCTGATCGTGCTGGATATCTGCGCCGGGTTGCCATTTCTGATGGCCGTGAAACCGTCGGAGCGGACCGAGATGTCTGCTATCTATTCCAGCTATCGGGACGTATCGGGCATTCTGACGCCGGGCGTGGCCTCACTGGTACTTCTGGCTACGCCGGTTGCAGGCGTGTTTGCGGCCGGCGGCGTTGCCCTGTTTGGGGCATGGGCGGTAGCTGCACGGTTGCACACTAGGCTGGGACGACCCCGGGTCCCGTTGCAGCCGGGTGCGCTGGCCGAAGCCGCCTAGGCCTTTAGCCGATACCCTGTGCGCAGCATCTGCCAGGTCAGCGCGCCTATCAGGCCCGTTGCGCCTGCGCAGACGGCCATGCCCAGCCACGGCGAACTGTCGGACACGCCGATCATCCCGTAACGCAACCCGTCAATCAGATAAAAGACGGGATTCAGATGGCTCAGGCGGTTTAGCACCGGTGGCAAGGCTTCGACCGAGTAGAAGGTGCCCGACAAAAAGGCCAACGGTGTGACAATGAAATTGGTGATCGCCGCCATCTGGTCGAATTTGTTGGCGAAAATTCCGGCAAGCAGCCCGAGTGCCCCCATGAAAGCGCCGCCAAGCAGCACAAAAAACAGCGCTGTCAGCGGATGTTGCGGCACCAGCCCCAGAACCACTGCCAGCGCGATGGCGACAACGCAGGCTATCAATACGCCACGTGCGATGCCGCCGGCCAGATAGCCCAGCAAAATCTCCAGCGGCGAAAGCGGAGGCATCAGAGTGTCGACAATGTTTCCTTGCACCTTGGCGATCACCATCGATGATGATGTGTTGGCAAAGGCGTTCTGAATGACTGTCATCATCATGATGCCCGGGGCCAGGAAGATCAGGAACGGCACACCCATCACGTCCGGCCTGCCGGGGCCGATAGCGATATTGAAGATCAGCAGGAACAACCCCGCGGTCACCAGCGGGGCCAGCAAAGTCTGCGTCCACACCGCCAGAAAGCGCAGGGTCTCGCGCTGCGCCAGCGTGTAAAGGCCCATCCAGTTCACTACTCCGAAATGGCGCGTATTCTGATCTGCGGGAATTTGCATCATCTGACCTCAACCTGATTCGAAGACAGCTTGTAACTCGGGCTGCAGTGATTAAAATAGGGGGCTGATACGAATTCCCAAGGCGGCCCGAATCCGGGGCCGCTTTCCGCTTTTGAAAGGCAAATGATGTCCTGGACTGACGAGCGTGTAGAACTGCTGAAGAAGATGTGGGGCGAGGGCCAGTCGGCCAGCCAGATCGCCAAGGAACTGGGTGGTGTGACCCGCAACGCCGTGATCGGCAAGGTGCACCGTCTGGGCCTGTCGAACCGGACCACGGGCGCGGCACCGGCCAAGGCTGAACCCAAGGAAAAACCAGCCTCCGAACCAAAGGCGGAAGCCAAGCAAAAACCTGCACCTAAGACTGAACCGGCACGCCCGGCCCCTGCCCCGGCAGCCGAAGCCAAGCCCGCCATTCCGGCCCGTCGTCAGATCATCCCGGCCGGTCAGCCCCTGCCGCCGCAACCGTCGGCCAACGAGATCAGCCCCGAAGCGCTGGCCAAGGTCAACGAGGTCGAAAAGAAGGCCAAAAAGCTGACTTTGATGGAACTGACCGAGAAAACCTGCAAATGGCCGGTCGGCGACCCCGCAACCGAAGATTTCTGGTTCTGCGGTCTGCCGGTTGAACAGGGCAAACCCTATTGCGAGGCGCATGTGGGCGTGGCCTTTCAACCCATGAGCGCCCGCCGCGACCGCCGTCGCTGACCGGGATGCGCCAGGATCCGACCGCGCTGGAGGATACCTGGCTTGCCCGGGCGAAACGTCTGCTGGCGCTGTCCGAGACCGGGCAGCACTTTACCACGGACGGTTTTGATCGCGAACGCTATGACGAGATCGCCGCTTTGGCGCGCGCCATGCTGGCTGATCTTGGCCACGTCCCGCTGTCACGGATCGAAGGGCTGATATCCGACCATACCGGCGGTTACGCAACGCCCAGCATTGATATTCGCGGCGCAATTATTCGCGACGGCCGAATCCTTCTGGTCCGTGAACGCAGCGACGGACGATGGGCAATGCCGGGCGGTTTTGCCGATATCGGCAGTTCCCCGGCGGAAAACATAGAACGTGAAGTCTGGGAAGAGGCCGGACTGCGGGTCCGCGCACGTCAGCTTTACGCGCTGCGACACAAGGCACGCCATCCGTATCCGGCGGACATACGAGATTTCTACAAACTGTTCTTTCTGTGCGAAGAAAGCAGCGTCACAGCACCAGAACCAGGCATGGAAACAAGTGAGGTCGCGTTTTTTGCGCCCCAGGATCTTCCGGAGCTGTCTTTGGTTCGGAATCTGCGGTCAGATATCGAAGCCGCATTTACGGCACTCACGAACGGGTCGACTGTCACCCTGTTCGATTGACATCAACTTCCCGCCGTAATCAGTTGTTCTGGTAGAAGAATGACAGCTTGCGGCTGGTTCCGCTGGGCGGGCGTGGGAACGGCGCGGCGCGCCTGACCTGTTCGCGGGCCGCGCGTTCAACTTCGAGCGAGCCGGAACTGTCCACGATTTCGACCCAGGCCAGCGAACCGTCGGGATCGATCTGGAAAAACACCTGCGCAAAACCTCGGGCCGAAACAAAAACAACCGGTGCGCGATTCAGATGTACCAGAACCTGCCCGGCATAGTTGGTTACATCGGAATTCCCAGGCCCGCGCCCGCCCGAGCGCGATCCCCCGCTGCCCTGCCTGAACCTATCGATGCCTTCGCGGCGATAAACGGTCAAAGGCGAATCGACTACCTGATCAGGAAAACGCAAGTCGCTGAAATCCCTCGATCCCTTCAATACACCTTGCCGTTCCGATGTTGGCCGCCGGTCCGGAACGCGTGGCCTGATTGAGGTGGTCACGGCGAGCTCTGATTCTTCAGCTTCTTCCACTGTTTCCGCCGCATCCGGTATCGGTGACAGGGCGGCGATCTCCGGTTCCACCGCTTCCTGCACGGGTGGAACAATGGCCGTGACCGGCGGGGTGGCAGCCGCTTCGGGTACGACAGGCAGAGCGGCAAGCTGTTCGGGTTCTGCCGCTGCCTCGATTGCATCAGGATCGCCCTGAGGCGCTTCGGCTGCGGCTTCCGCCTCGATGGGATCGGAGTTGGCTTCATCGGCACTGGGTTTGTCGTCACCATCGGCTTCTTCGGCTGTAACTGAAGGCTGGACCGGCTCTGCAATCTCTGGCTGAACGATTTCGGCTTCGCCGGTATCAGGGGACGGCACCGGTTTTGGGTCATTTGAGGCGACCAGCGCCTCGGTGATCGGAACCGGTTCCGTCCGTTCGGGTTCGGGCGGCGTTTCCTCTGGCGGCTCGGGCGTTTCAGCAGGCTCGGGTTCGACGGGCTCCGCCACGGGCTCGACCAGGTCCTCGAAGGCATTGCCCATTGCCACCCTGTCAGGCCGGGTATCCGGTGTCTCAGATCCGGGCAGCGCCGGTGTCGTCAGGGTAAGCCCCATCAAGTGAACCATCACCGATATCGCGATCGCCACGGCGGCAATCAAGGCAGACCCGCGGATCATTCGAGCGCCTGTTCGGTCACGACAAAGACCGATGTTGCCCCCAGACGGCGCAAGGAAGTGGTGATTTCGATCAGGCGCTGACCCTGCGCATTGCGGTCCGGAACGATCCGTACCGGACCTGCATCATGGGTTTGCATATAGGCCTCGGCGCTGGATGGAGCACCGCGAAAACTAAGTGTTCCGTCGCTGTGCAGCACCAGCGCGTCAGGTGGTTCGCGCCCGGCCAGATCGGACGTGTTCACCAGCTCAAGATCCCCGTCCATTGGTGGTGCCAGCGTGCCCGTGATCAGAAAGAAAATCAGCATCAGGAAGATGACATTGATCAGCGCGATGGTGGAATCACGTTTACGGCTGGGGCGGGTACGGCGGATCATGGCCTTACTCCAGCACCAGAACGCTGAGGTCTTCACGGCCGCGCAGCAGAGCCAAAATATCAACTAGATGCTGTGCTGTGGCGTCGTTGTCCATGCTGATCAGAACCTGACCCGCTTCGACCCGGGCCGCCAGTTCCTCGGGCGTGACCGGCGCGCCGTTCAGTACTAGCCGGGTCGCCCCCAATTGCACGAAAGCACGTTCCGACGGCGCATCCGAGGCCGCCCCACCGCTGGTTGCGCTGCTTAGTTCGATCTCGCCAAAGCGGGAAAAGGTCGAGGACAGCATGAAGAACAACAAAAGCAGGAAAATGACGTCAATGAGTGGCGTCATCGACAATGGGCGGCGAACGAAGGGTGCGGTATTACGCATGTTCGGGCGCGACCGGGGTATGCGCTCTGCCCGTCGCGGCCTGAATGCCCTGCCCCGGAACCAGCACGGTTCGCAGTGCCTTGTCAGCGAACACACGCTCGCGTGCTGTCCGGCTTTCGAACCACGACAAAACCATCGAGGTTGGCATAGCGACCGCCAGCCCGACTGCCGTGGTGATCAGCGCAACCCAGATACCGCCAGCCAAAAGCGAGGGATCGACCGAAGCCCCGGCGGATTGCAGGCTCTGGAACGCTTCGATCATACCCAGAACGGTTCCGAACAGCCCCAGCAGCGGCGCGAGTTGCGCAACGGTATCAAGCAGGCGAAAACCCCGCTCTAACCCCGCCAGCGCCAGCCCGGCCTCGGCATCCAGCCGCTCGGACAGGCCCGGTGCATCCGGTGCGTCCATCGCCGCATTCACGAGCGGAGCAAGGTAGCTGTGGCTTTGTGTCAGACGGTCACGCGCAAGCTGCCGATCACCCGCATCCCAGGCCGCCAGCGCCTGAGACAACACCCGATGCCGACCCACGCCGCACGCGGCAAACTGCCAGAGCTTGTACAGCGTGACGGCGAGCGTCAGCACCGACATCACGATCAGGATCGCAACCACCGGCCCACCCAGGGCCACGATCTCGCGCAGCGCAACCAGCGGGCTCATCCCAGTAGCTCCACGTCGACACGGCTGCCAAGCGTCAGCGTTTCCCGGCATATGTCGCTTTCTGCCCCGTTGACCTGACAGGAATTCGTACCGTTAAAAAGAACCTGACCGATCTTCTCGCAGGACAATCCGGAAAGGTTGAACTGGCGCACGCGCATACGGCCCTCGGGAAGGTCCCTCAGAAGCAGGAGCGTCAGGCGATCCACGCCTCCGGAGGTGTCGAAAATCACGGCTTCAAACGAAACAGCGTCAACACCTTGCCCCGTGTCATTTCTCACCACGAAAGTCATCTGGCAGGCGTCATCAATATCCTGAAGTGTGTTGAGTTCGACAAACAGTTCCGCCGCAGAGTTTTCATCAGATTGCGCCAGCGCCATGGCGGGCAACATTCCCAGAAAGAGCCCGGCTAGCGCGAGACGTCGAATTAACATGTGCGGGCTCCCGAAAGTCCATCAGTTACTTTGTTGACCCCGGGGATCGCACCCGGGGTGTGGTTTTCATACCCAAGATAGGTGCGATGAAAAAGACTTGCAGGCGGCCTTGTGAAAATTCGTGCATTTTTTGGGAAAAGCCCGACATGCCTGATCAAACAGACCTGTTGGGCCAACCGACTGTTGCCCCGCTTGGCGTCAGCGCCCGAATGCGCTGTTCGGGGTCCATTTCATTTTTTCACCCGCTTTGCCCCATTTCATCATCAAGCAGGATGTTCCGTACTTCTGGAAATACTTGATATTCAGCGGGTACCATCCGGCCTTTGGCACTTCGACCTCGGTGCGCTGGTTGGCTTCGCAGCCCTGGCGTCCGTTGACATACCCAATCTGTTGACCGCCGACATAGGCGTCAATTCCATCGTTGGACCAGGTTTCCAACTCGTAAACGCCGGGCGAGTCAAAACGGATAAACCCGGTGATCTCCGCCGCCACATTATAGGCTTCGTTGAAAGTCATGACAGGATCACCATCCGATGTGTCACGGTAATCCAGTCCCCTCAAAGGCGGACCCGCCTTGGCCTTTTTCAACAGGAAATCAACTTTGGCGAGGTTCTGAATCTTGCGCGGTGGATTCCCCTCCCATGCGTATTTCACATTCAGTCCCGCCTTCGCGTTGGGCTGCGGGTTTGCGGGTTGCAGTTTCAATGGCGCGGACATGGCCGTGCTGCCGATTACTGCCGCGACTGCGGCCAGCGCACCGATCCGAAAGAGTTTCATGGTCTTCTCCCTGAGTGTGGTCTTTTGGGGTTTCTCCCCTTCCGACCTTTTTATTGCGAAGACACTAGGACGTGAAAATTCACCTCGCAAGTCGGTTGAAGTTCACAATCTCAACGTCAGGCCCTTACGTCCTTTGGTGAATCCATTACAACATAGGACGTAATTGAGGTCACATGCGGCAGGGTTCCCAGCACCTCGGTATGGAAAGTCTTGTAGGACGGCAGGTCGGCACACTCCACCCGCAGCAGATACTCGATTGTTCCGGTAGTATTGTGGCATTCAACCACTTCCGGCGCACGCTGCAATGCGCGCTCGAACCCTTCCTGCGCAGCCTTGGTATGCTCGCCCAGCCCTACGCCGATATAGGCCACAAACCCCACTCCCAGGGCTGCGGGGTTCAGAACCGCGCGATAACCCGTGATGACACCGGCACGTTCCAGCTCCTGCACGCGGCGCAGACAAGCAGATGGCGACAGACCAACACGGTCAGCAAGGTCCAGGTTGCTGATACGACCGTCCCGGGACAGCTCTCGCAATATTTGGCGGTTTATTTCGTCAATCTTGGTCATTGATTGCAAAACTAAGGGAAGCACGCATCAAAACGCAATTTCATTTACCGGTTTTGCCGCAATTATTCGCTTCATGACCTATGAACTTCTACTCGCCCTGATCGCTTTTGCATTCGTTTCCTCGATCACGCCGGGGCCGAACAATCTGATGTTGATGGCATCGGGTGCCAATTTCGGGTTCCGGCGCACCGTCCCGCATATGCTGGGGGTCGGGCTGGGCTTTACCTTTATGGTTCTGCTGGTGGGAACCGGGCTGGTTCAGGTCTTTGACCGTTATCCGGTCAGCTATACGATACTCAAAATCGCATCCGTGATTTATCTGCTGTACCTGGCCTGGAAGATTGCCAATGCCGCGCCCACGCAAGATCAGGCCGCGAAGGGTACACCAATGACGTTTCTTCAGGCCGCCTCGTTTCAATGGGTCAACCCCAAGGCGTGGGCCATGGCCCTGACAGCAACTGCCGCTTATACGCCGGATCAGACGCTGGGTGCGATCATGGTGGTTGCACTGGTTTTCGGAGCGGTCAACCTTCCCTCGGTCAGCGTCTGGACCGTACTTGGGCAACAGATGGCGCGCGTTTTAACAAACCCGCGCCGCCTGCTGGCCTTCAACTGGACCATGGCGGTGCTGCTGGTGGCCTCGCTTTATCCGGTGCTGTGGCCGAGTTGAGCTATTTCAGTGGCAGACAGATTTCAGTCAGCAGGTCTTCTGGCACGGTGTCGCGCGGATCGTTGAGGTAAATTTCATAGCAAGGCCGATCCGCCGGTTCTTCACCGGATTCAGGCAGCCAGTTGCCGAACAGGCTGTGATAGGCAGCGTGAATACCTGAATACGGGCCCTTGTAGGTCAGCACAGCGGTATTGCCGCCGGGGATTTCCAGCGCTTCCATACCATCGGGGGTCGCACCACCGCGATGTTCGGCACCGGCATAGCTGCGCAGTTGATCTTCGGGCACGTCATCGGGACTGTCGAGGTAGACCCCGATAGCAGGACCCATCTGCGGCCACAGTTGGCGGGATTCGCACAAGGTACCAAAGGCTTCAAAGCTTTTGCCGATCTCGGCATAAGCGCCTTTGTGTGGCAGCGCGACGACACGGCGGGCGGGTTCGGTTCGTTTCGTAACAGGGTGCATTGGATATTCTCCGGTTCTGAAATGTGGGTTGGCTGGCAGGCATTGCCCGGCCTTGCGAAAACCGGCGGGGCTGCTGCCATAGGCCTCGGAAAAGGCCCGCGCAAAGGATTTCAGGTTGTGATAGCCGATATCAGTGGCCACCTGCGCAACCGGCTTGTCGGATTGCACCAGCCAGCACGCCGCCCGATGCAACCTGATCCGGCGCACGGCCTGCGCACAGGTCTCGCCCGTGATGGCGCGAAACACACGATGCCAGTGAAACCGCGACATGGCGGCGACGTCGGCCAGCGTGTCCAGTGACAGATCGCCTGCCGGGTGGTCATGAATGTAGGCCAAAACACGCAGGATACGATCTTCGTAACTGGCTGTCATCGGTTCCCTTCCTTCTTCCTGCCGCACCGGGATCGCATATTCCGCGACCACAAATCTTGCTGAATTCTCACCAACCAATACCCCACCCACTGAAACGCTACGATCTTCGCTTGGACCAATCCTGAGCCCGAACGATGGCCCAAAACAATGGACTTGCATGACATGTCTCACTCACTAGTTTGGCCGCGGTTTGGCTGCTTCCGCATTTTTTGACTACTTGCAGAGAAGCCAAAAACACTCTTCTGCCGACGCAGGGCATGATCGCCGGGCATTTGGCTCAGAACGATCCCAGGTCTGAAACCCTAATTGAAGATCAGCCAAGCCTTGGTCGGAAACTGATCAGCGATCCGTTCGGCGACATTACGGATGCGGTTCATCAACATCTGGGACCCGTCGATGCCACGAGCGATAGTCAGATCTGTCGAGCCAAAAACACGGGATGAAAGCGAGAAAGGTGTCTAAATGCTGAAGGCGGGCGCCAATGGCCTTGCGCCTGAGAAACAGCCATACCCGTTACGGATCAGGTTCAGGACCCCGCTTGCCTTGTGTTGCATTCCTCTGGCGGCAAGTTCATATAGCGGGGAACTTCCGCGTTGAGAGGCGTCATGACCCAGTATCTGGATTTCGAAAAACCCCTGGCCGAGATCGAAGGCAAGGCCGAGGAACTGCGCGCGCTGGCCCGTGCCAACGAAGAGATGGACGTGGCCGAAGAAGCTGCTGCGCTGGACGCCAAGGCGGCCAAACTTCTGGATGAACTGTACGGCGATCTGACCCCGTGGCGGAAATGTCAGGTGGCGCGCCACCCGGAACGCCCCCATTGCAACGATTATGTCGACGCGCTGTTTACCGAGTTCACGCCCCTGGCCGGTGACCGGAACTTTGCCGACGACCTGGCCGTGATTGGCGGTCTGGCGCGGTTCGAAGACCAGCCGGTGATGGTGATCGGGCACGAGAAAGGCTCGGACACCAAGTCGCGGATTGAACGCAATTTCGGCATGGCCCGCCCTGAAGGCTACCGCAAGGCCGTACGTCTGATGGAGATGGCTGGCCGTTTTGGCCTGCCGGTGATCACGCTGATCGACACCGCAGGCGCCTATCCCGGCAAAGGCGCCGAAGAACGCGGCCAGTCCGAAGCAATCGCCCGGTCGACCGAGATGTGTCTGAAAATCGGTGTACCACTGGTCTCGGTCATCATCGGCGAAGGCGGTTCGGGCGGTGCGGTTGCGTTCGCTACGGCAAACCGTGTCGCGATGCTGGAGCATTCGGTCTATTCGGTGATCTCACCCGAAGGCTGCGCCTCGATCCTGTGGAAGGACTCTGAGAAAATGCGCGAAGCGGCCGAGGCCCTGCGCCTGACCGCGCAGGATCTGCACAAGTTGGGCGTCTGTGACCACATCATCGCCGAGCCCAAGGGCGGTGCCCATCGTGATCGTCCGGCGACAGTTGAGGCAGTGCGTGCATCAATCACGGCCATGCTGGCCGAATTGGAAGGCAAAGACGCAGCGGCCCTGATTAAGGACCGCCGCCAGAAATTCCTCGACATCGGATCGAAAGGGTTGGCGGCCTGAGCCGTCAGCCCCCAAGCCTGCGCAGCAAGTCTGCCGAAGGTGTCCCAGTTACCGCCAGACCACTGGCCCGCTGGTAGTCGCTGATGGCGGCTTCGGACTTCTTGCCGATCACACCATCCGCCCCTTCCGTATCATACCCGGCCGACGTCAAACGACGCTGCAACTCCTTGCGGTCCTCGAGGGTCAGGCCGTTCTCGTCCGGACCGAATGAGGCCTGAAACGGCGCGCCGCCGGCGATCCGGTCGGCCAGATGCCCGACACCGATCGCGTAGCTGTCCGAGTTGTTGTAGCGCTTGATCACCTGAAAATTGCGGAACACCGCGATGCGCGGTCCGGGCGTCTGCGGCTGCAGCACTGCGACAGGTGTGCCTGACACCGTTCCGACCTCGCCACCCCACTTCTGGCCCCGCACCCAACCGGCGCGCGCCAGATAGGCTGCGGTCGAAGCCAGTGAGTCGGTCGGATCGTCCGACCAGATATCCCGTCGCCCGTCACCGGTGAAATCCACCGCGTAGGCCAGATACGACGTCGGAATGAATTGGGTATGCCCCATCGCCCCGGCCCAGCTGCCGGTCATATTGTCAGGGGTCGTATCGCCGTTCTGCAGGATCTTCATCGCTGCGATCAACTGCTTTTCAAAGAACTCCCCGCGCCGTCCGTCGTAGGCCAGCGTCGACAGTGCCGATACAACGGGCACATCGCCCCGACGCGCGCCATAGCGACTTTCCAGCCCCCAGACCGCCACCACGAATTCACGGTCGACGCCGTATTGGGCTTCAATTTGCGACAAAGTTGCGCCATGGCGCTGCAGCATCTGTTTGCCGGTGCTGATCCGCTCGTCCGAGGCCGCAATGGCCAGATAATCCTCGAGCGAGCGCTTGAACTCGACCTGGTTGCGGTCGCGTTCGATCACGCCGGGCAAATAACCCGCCCCCTGAAACGCACGATTGATTGTGGTCTGCGAAATACCCTGAGACGCCGCGCGTCCCTTGAACCCGGCAACCCAGGCATCCCAGCCTGCATTGGGCACAGCCTGCATCCGTGTGGCCGGCGCGCGCGCAGGTGAACTGATATCGGAACAGGCGGCCAGCAGCGCCGACCCAAGCCCCATAGAAAAGGTCCGTCGATTGATCATGTCTGAAATCTGCTCTTGTTGTGGTTTTGGCCAGAGTAACGCAGACCGCGCTTTTGAGCCAGAACGTCGCTGGCCTGCGCCTGTCTCGAATGGGGCAACCGGGATGTCGTCGGCAATAAGCCGCCTAGCTGACCAGCAACCGCAAGCCCTGCGTCACATCGGACCGTACCGCCAGCCGTAATCCTGGCTCATCGCCAGCCTTGAGCGCAGCTATGATCAGCTTGTGGTAGTGTGGCGGCTCTGTGCGCCGTAGCCGCCCATAGAGTGCGCGCATCGTCGGACCCAGTTGCAACCAAACGGTTTCCGCAATTGCCAGCATCGCCGGTGCCTGCGCCCGAAGGTACAAAGTGCGGTGGAACTCAAGATTGGCGCGGATATACCCGACCGCATCCCGTTTGGTTACCATTTCCGCAACCGTCATGTTGATGCTCTGCAGCCGGTCAATCAGCGCCATGTGCGCCCGCGGCAGTGCCCGGCTTGCCAGTTCAACCTCAAGCAGGGCGCGCAAGGCCGCGAGTTCCTCGATCCGGTCGTTGCCAAGTTCCGGGGTCGATACGCGACCTGACGACGACAGGGTCAGGGCCCCTTCGGCTGCCAATCGGCGCACCGCCTCGCGGGCCGGTGTCATGGATACGCCAAACTCTTTGCCGATCCCGCGCAGGGTCAACGCCTGCCCCGGGGCAATATCCCCATGCATGATACGGGACCTGAGCGTCCGGTAGACGCGGTCGTGCGTTGCGGTCTGGGACTCGGTGGAACGTGTGCTCAACATGCGCCCATGTGATCACAAATATCAGCCGGGTCAACTCGTCCCGGCTTCAAATCGGTATTGATGCAGCCGCGCACCGTTGTCGCGCAACCACCGCCGCTGATCCTTGCAGGGTCCGAAAATCCGCTCGACCTGCGCCCAGAAGGCCGGAGAGTGGTTCATCTCAACCAGATGAGCCACCTCGTGGGCCGCGACATAATGCAGAATTTCTGAGGGTGCCAGAATCAGGCGCCACGAGAACATCAGCGCACCGGCGGAACTGCACGATCCCCAGCGCGACCGCGTATCCCGAAGGGTCAGGCTTTTGTACGGACGGCCCAACATGGCGGCATAGTCATCGCAGGCTTCTGTCAACCGGTCGCGCGCGAGTTCCTTGAGGAATCGCGCCAGTCGTCGCCCCTCGGCCCCCGAAGGAACCGCGATCTGGTCGTCATGCATCTGGATCCTTCGCCCCGTCGCGGCAACGATTTTTCGCTCGGACCCTTCGATTGGAAGGAAACCGCCGATTTCCACCGGCGTCCGGCCGGGCTGGTTCTGCAGATGCTGCCGGATCCAGTTTTCTTTTGTGCGGGCGAAACTCAGCGCTTCGGCCTCGGGCACGCCTTGCGGGAAGGTCAGCGTGACCCGCCCGTCCAGTTGGGAAATCCGCAGACTGATCCGCCGTGCCCGCGCCGACTTGCGCAATGTCAAAGGCACCGGAGGCGTCCCGGGCAATGCATGTTTCCCCATATCCCAACTTCTCCTGCGCAAAGGCTTTGACAGTGCCCGCCGCATGTGGCACGTGACCTGAATCGTTGATACGACTCACCTGATATCAAGGGGATTTGACATGCCCAAGGAAGAATGGGGCGTAAAGCGCGTTTGCCCGACCACTGGCAAGCGGTTTTATGACCTGAACAAGGACCCGATCGTAAGCCCCTACACCGGCGAGATCGTGGTTATGGAAACCGGCAAAAGCCGGATGATCGCCGCCGACGCCGAGGATGCTGCATCCGCCAAGGCGCGTGAATCGCAGTCTGACGATGACATCGCTCTGGACGATGACGTCGATGTCGATCTGGACGATGATCTGCTGGATGATGACGATGACAATGACAACGTGTCGCTGGACGACATCACTGACATGTCATCGGAAGACGAAAACTGAATTCGTCCCGAGGCGGCCCCCGGCCGCCTCGTTTCATTTTTGCGGATCAGCAAGACGGCAAAAATTTTGCAAAACCGATTTTTTGGACTTGCACTATCCGGCACCGTCTCATAAACGTCCGTCCACCGCACAGGCGGTACCTGCATGGGGCCTTAGCTCAGTTGGGAGAGCGCTTGCATGGCATGCAAGAGGTCAGGGGTTCGACTCCCCTAGGCTCCACCAAACCTTCTTGAAGACACTCCGGTTTTCCCCCGTCTCACCCCCCCCAGACCCGCACAGAAGTAGGACGCTGATGGCGCTCAATTTGCGGCGCGTACCGGTGGCCGTGCAAATTCGGGGCGCATGGGCGATGCATTCTATTACAGCTAGTTGTTCAGTTTCCGGGCAGCCTGCTTTGCTTCATATCGCTCCCATAGCCCCATATGTCCATTTTGCCGCGCGTTTGCGAGCCAGAGCTTTTTTCGAGCATCAGGCATTTCCAAAGATCGATATTTCCCGCCCGAGTACTTTCCCCAGTCTATCGCAAGCCCAAGTTTGACCATTTCTGCCGATAAATCACGACCATCCTCCAAAAAGCATCTGGCGACAGTTCGCCCGTGGGTGTCCTGCTCGGTTACTTCCGCCCTGATTTTTTGTCCTTTGCAGAGGGACACCAGCGCCCACTTCGCTTTCTTTCCATATGGGTGGCTCATCTCTGGTGCGCCAACACCTCCATATTTCTAAGGTTTATTGGGGAAAACAGCCGCTTTTGTACCACATTTGCAGGAGCATGCGTACCCCATGGCTATCGTGATGAAGATCAAATACCTCGACAAACTCAAGGAAGGCTTCAGGTTCAAGCGTCGGCTGCCTAAGGACGTTGCTCAGGTCACCGGGCGGGAATACTTTCAGGTGCGTATTGCCGTGAAGGATGAGGGGCCTGCTCTGCTCCGTGAACATGCCGCCATATTGAGGGACTATGAGGACACCGTCAGGGCTGCCAGAAGACAGGCTACAGGGTCGGAGGAAGTGCCCCCTAGGGAGAGATGGTATCGCGCTCTCACAGAGGCTGAGAGGCTTGTCTATGAACTGCCTGATGAGGACCTGAGGGATGTCCTCGCAGATGAGATGCACAAGCTAGGGTCTGACCCCATGCTGCTCAAAGCCATCAGAGACCCTGAGGCTGCACCTCCGGCTGTCACCTTGGCAGATGCGAAGGCTATCTATGAGACAGAGAAGGTGAGGGGAAAGAGGTCTGCCCAGCAACAGTTGGACCGAACCTGTAGACGGATTGAAGATGTCCTTGGTCCACTCGATCAATTGAAGCTGACCGACTTGAAGAGGGAACAAGCCCGCCACCTTCGAGACCAGATGCTCAAGATGAACACCACATCAGGCAAGCTGCTGTCCCCCTCATCTGTGAAGCGGGAATTGCGTATTGTCTCTGCCATGGTCAACGTGGGTATCAAGGAGTTCGACCTTATCAATCAAGCCTCGAACCCCTTCCAAGGCCTTGAAGTCCACCAAGGGGAAACCCGAGAGGAAGACAAGAGGCTGCCCCTTAGCATGGACCAAATGGAAGCCATGCGTGTCCGACTAAGGAACCACGCTAGGTCCCTCGATCTGCTTCTGATCTGGGACATGTTAATCGACACTGGCTGTCGTCTGGCTGAGATAACTGGTCTCACGATAGACGCTGTCCATCTTGATGCTACTATCCCCTTCATCGACATCAAGCCCAACTCAATCCGCTCCATCAAGGAGAAGGTTTCAATCCGCAGGGTGCCCCTTAAGGGCCGCGCTCTGGTAGCCGCTGAGGAGTCCATGGAGAGCCGCAAGGGTGCCTCTGGTGGTGACCCCCTATTTCCAGCATACGGGCGCACTAGGGGGGCTGACAGCGCTTCTCAGGCATTAATGAAACACCTGCGAACCATCACTGAAGACACACGTCACGCGGTTCACTCCACGCGCCACGCCATGAAGGACCGCCTGAGGTTGGCAGGGGTAGACCCAGTCGTCCAGAAGTTCGCGCTGGGTCATGCTGTGGCGGGTGTAGGTGAGACTTACGGTGGCCCTGAGGCTCGCCTTCAGTTGGTTTCTGAGGCGTTCGATAGTGTGAAAGACGTCCAGTGGACCATCGTGTCGTAGACCACGGGGTCGGACTTATCAGACCGGCTTCGAACCCTGCGCCATCGGGTCCAACCCGAAACTCTTTCTTCTTGGGTTGCGTATGAAACCTTTGAGCTTGCCCCAAACACGTTACGATTGACGAAGGCAATTCCGTTCAAAACCCGACTGTCGTCGACGCGAGGTTTACTTTGAGACTTTGGGAAGAGGGGGGCCAGACGGGCCATCCACTCGGCGCTTAGCCAGAAAATGTCAGCCATTTTTCACCGCTCGATTTCGGCGCGATGAATCACGCCGCACGGCGGAAATCAATGGGTCCTGACCCTAGCTGAGACTGGTTCGAATTTGTCCGACAGCACCCTCAGACCTATGAAGCGGCCTACACGATTTCCAAGTTTAGGGACACTTTACATCACAACATTTAGCGCCAAGTCTTGCATTTAGTAGGCATTAAGTTCGCCAAAGATCTCAGGCTACTTAGCCTAACTTAGGTGACCTGTTGCGTGAAAATAATACCAGCCCAAGAAGCGCAGTTATCAGCAGCCAAGATGAAGTAGGCAGTGGAACTGGCGCAACGTACAAGTCCCCTTGGATCGAAACCAATGACCATGTGCCAGGCTGAGAGCTTCCGATGGTATTTATGGAATCGTGATACCAATCATAAATGCCATTTGAATCTGGTGTACTTGAGCCAAAAAAACCATCTGGGGGACCGTCCAACCAAAACGCGGTACCCGTCAGGTTGCCAGAGGCATTCGTTTGCATTCTGAAGTCAGTTCCAGCCACAGTGTTCGTGAGATCTGCATAGTTAGTAATAAAACCAAGCACGCCTTGTACCGGTCCCTGCGGGGTCAAGCCTGACGACCCCGGAAGAAAAAAAGAAATATTGGCGTTGAACAGAGACTGACCGAGCAAATACTCGTCAAGTATCAGTGTCGCACTAAAGCCATTTTGGATTGTTGCAGTGCCATCATTATTATCCACTATTTGGTCCAACAATGCGCCTTGATAGTGGTAAGTGAAGGTTGCCGCATTAACAGGCAATGCCCATAAGAAAACTATTGCCAGAAAGAAATGTCGCATCTACCCCCCCCCAGAGGAAAACAAGTTTACGACACAATCATCGCATCACTGTATAACCTGCGTCAACTATTGGAACAATTCGGTCTGAAGACGCGAACTCCAACCCTCTCAGGTGCGCCATCATCGCCATATTTCTAAGGTTTATTGGGAAAAAAGCCGCTTCTGTACCACATTTGCAGGAGCTTAAGTACCACATGGCTATTGTGATGAAGATCAAATATCTCGACAAACTCAAAGAAGGCTACAGGTTCAAACGCAGGTTGCCGAAGGACGTTGCTCAGGTCACGGACACCTCGGGTATTCTTTCAGGCTGTTCTCAGGAATCGACCTAGTCAAATTTGATGGCGTCGTCTGAAAGCGTGTCCATCCGCCCCTTGAAGTTACGCCGGGGGTTGTAGGTGAAGTCGTTGCCTTCATCGTTGCTCGCCTCTCTCAGCAACGCATCAAGCGGTCGTTCGGCGTCCCCTACAGGTGTCCTTGCAGTGCGCTTTCGGTCAACGATGCTGGTGTCCGAAAGTTCTTCGTCTGCGTCCAGTACATCACTTTCCCAAAGCTCTGCGGTGATCTGCTTCAATCGCCAAGGGTCAAACACCTTGCACAATACGGTAAGCACGTCCTCATCCCGCTTTAGCTGGGCATCGGTTAACACTCTACTGATTGCATTCGCAGCGTCGTTGGTCATCGTTTCTAATTCCTCACTGCTGGGTGGCGTCCAATCGTCGTCGCGCTGGACCTTCCACTGGTTATCCCGCCACCATTCCCCTGTCGGTTTATGCTCAGCATCAGTCATCAGCTTGAACACCTTGTTCATACGTTGAACGGTTCGCGTTGAGACCCCTGACGCATGTGCGATCTGTGACTTGGTTAGCTGGCCCTGCCAGTTCTTGCCTGTCCAGTGCAGGCTGTCGCGGACCAGACGCCATGCCGCGTTATTACGCTCTGCTGGCATCAAGGGCTTACTGTCTTTTGTGTTCGCCGCGAGTGCCACCAAACGGGCAACCATAGGCAGGCATTCGTGAACCAGAACGGGGACCAGTGGGGCATCTCTGAGGTCAACCCCATGGGTTTCGAAGTGGTGATAATATGCCTCGGTCCTGTGGTGCCCATCCATGATGATCAGTCGCCCGGTATGGCTGCCGGTATCATCACATTCCCGCCAGAGCAGTATCGGGTCGAGTTCTCGGCCAGACCGTAAGGCTTTCGCTACCTCATTATAAGATGTACATCAGTAGTGATGTGCGCTTAACTTGGTTCCGCGCCAGAAGTAAGTCAACCCATTGAAAACATGCACTAAAAGGACTTTCCCGCAGGTGGTGAGAGTTGGTCCCGAGGTGGCCCCATAGGGGGGTATGCGCGGCATCTCTATATATCTCTGGCACTCAGATTTTTTTGCCAAAATATTGGGTATCCGCCTTTATTGGAAAACCACGGTCGAATATCGGGTCTTTTCCAATGGACGTCAGAAAATTATTTTGCGTAAAGTGATGACGTTACTGGCTATTTTTTGAGGGTATATGATGAAGCTTCTTTTAGGGACCGCGTTCGTCTTGAGCATTTTTCAGGCCACTGAGTTGTGCGCTCAAGAAACAGGCTCGGGTGCATTTGATGGTGTGATCACTCCGCAGGACGACAGCGTTCTTTCTGGCCCTGCGATTGGTGTTTTAAATGCGATAGCGGAGGAATACGGTTTAGTCACCGTCACCGAGTTCACATACGACAATAAGTCTTGGATGAAACAGGCCGGTGCCTTAACACCCGAAGTTCTCACCGACGAAATGGCGGCACAAGGATGGGCCACCGAAGAAGTAGCCCAGACGTTGAGGGCAGCGCCAGACGTTTCGTGGTCCGTTTACAAATCATCGGCAGGACCGGGAAAGTTGGATTTCATGGCGGTTCCGGATACTGATGATGTTCCGGGATTTGTTTTTAAGTCTGGTGGAGAAATAGAGCCTATTCCAGCGGCGTTACTCTCTTGGTCGACCGTATCGACTATTCAAGAGGAATTGATAGAGAATATGATGTTGGCTTTAAAGGGAGCTTGCGATTTACCCGTCCGGCCAAATGAAATTAAAGCCTCCGCAAGCGCAGGTGTCGTAGGAGTTGAAGCGACTTGGAACACCGCAGACGTGTGCGATCGACTTCCAAGTCCCTAAACCCCTTAAGGTACCCAGCAGGCCCCTCAGTCGCCGCTGGGTTGTCCCTTAGGGCGCGCAGACGTTCGACCTTGCGGAGATCGTCGAGGGTCGCCGCTCGGGTCTCGGGCTTGGGGGTTGGCTTGGTGTCCTTGAGGTCCAGAACTTCGCGGATGCTGTTGGCCTGTTGAAAGTGTCTCACACGGGAGACACTCACATCATACACCGCGATGTAGCGATAGGCGTGGGCGCGACTGAAGCAGCAGTTGTCTTCGATCCACTTACGGAGACCCCCTTCAGGCTTGCTAGCCTTCACCGCGCTCAGTTCCTCTCCGATCTCCGCAGCGATCTCCTTAGCGGTGCGACCTAGCGCCACCACTTCGCGGTGCTTTTCGTTGATGGATTGGGCGCGCATAGCGTCAGCCGTCAGGGTAATGTCTGTCAAATACGACGGCGCTGTCGTTTATTATTGACACTCCTTGTACCACTTCAGTACCACTTCAGTCACACCCAGCGGCTGACTTATCCAATAAAATAAGGGGCTTGGGGGCGGTTGGATTTGCACGAGAGCCATCTCTGGTGCATCTACACCAAACAAACGGATCTGGGTTTTTTTGATCACCAGAGTGTCACCATCAACTACATACGCGGAACCAGTCAATATCGACACCTCTGGACGCGGGACCGTATGGCTTGGGTCGAAACGCGGCAGCTGCGATGAGCTTTGCTGCGGGCCGGTGGCTATCTTAGGCTTTTCGCCCACTCGAGGCTGCCAGGGGCGCGCAATCGTGTTGTCAGGTTTGTTGCTGCGAAGCGCCAAAAAAACTGCACCTGCCAGAACCAGGCCCAATACTATCAAGATTTCCACGAAACAGGTCTCCCATAGCTTGTCAGAAAAATGACTTCACTAGAACTGGATCAACTCAAGCACACGCCGGGGTTGAATTTCTAGAGCATGTCATATTCACCCAATAGGATGTGACCTCATTGCCTCTCCAATAAGGTCAATGAGTGCGCTTTGTGACGGTTCATCTCCGTTTCTTTGTAAGGCCAAATAACTTACTGAATTTCAGTTAGTTCCTGATTTCCACGTCTTCTAGGGCGCTAAAACAAGATGGCAGGAAATCCAAAAAGAATGGCGACTTCGCGTAAGCAGTCGCTTCGATGCGGTTCGATGTGCGTTCCGGCGTGAAGAATTCAGCGGATTTATTAGTAGCAAAGGGTCGCGTTATGAGTGTGGAGCCAAAGTTAAGATGACAGATATATCAGGCCCCCAAAAAGCCTGACAGAAACAGGATATTGTTGCTGACCTTGCCGTTTACGGCAAAGCCCTCCCTCTCAACGAGTTGGGCCTCAATTGAAGACCAACGCCTTGACGGGCAGCAAAATTGTCTGTGCGCGCAAAACGATCGCGTTTGCGATACCCATCCCGTCCACAATCCGTGCAAGAAAAGCCGAAAAACCCGTTATTTCACCGGCATCAATTTCCTTCGCCCGGCTTGTATAGGCAACGCCGACGCATGAACTTCCCGGGGGGATATCTTCCAGATGTTTCGGGAAGATTGGCGCAAGAAAGGCTGTCACAGTGCCGGGTCGCGCCCGATCCTGCTGATCCAGCAGCGCATCACCTGGTCGGAATTGCCCCGCAGCAATCGCGTCTTGCACCTCGTCCACGACCATCGGGATTATAGTCAAGGGTTTGGATGCGCAGGTGATTTCCACCAGCATGCCGGGCTTGAGCACGCTGGCTGAAATCTGACCGAAAGCCGCTATGAAACGCCCTTGTCCTGAGACGTCTGGCACCAGAATACCAGCGGGACGCAGAATTGGGTTAACGATGTCGCCCGGCTTCAGGAGGAATTGGGTCACAACCCCGTCCACCTCAGCGAATACGGTTGATTTCGATATCTCGTTTTCGGCCTCCCGAAGCACGGCGCGCGCGCTTTCAAGCTGCGCAGGAAGAAGTGAGGTTTGGCGAAGCTTGGCACCATCGAGTGCCGCGAGTGCGGCTGCGCGACGGCTCTCCGCCCCGGACACTGCCGTCTGCAACCGCTCCAGCTCCTGCTCGCTCACGACAGTATCGTTTCGCTCGGCAAGCTCTAGGCGTCGATCCAGATCGCTTGTGGCCTGCGCGAGATCTGCTTCTGCCGAATCAACACCAGCGGCGGCTGCCGCAATTTCTGTTGCAGTCAGGCCCAAAGCGGCCTCGATCTCTTCTATACGGCGTTGAGCGGTATCCGCTGCTGCTTCTTGTCGGGTCGTGTCCAACCGGAAAATGGCGTCACCGGCATCAACCGCGTCATTGTTGGCGACATAGACCTCTGAGACGCGGCCACCGCGATCTGACAGTATGGTAACCGTGCGAAATGCGGCGGACACGTTCCGCGTTGAGGGGTGAAAATAGAAGATCACTGTGATCAGCGTAACGGCCAGTATTGCACAGGCGGTCAAACCCCACCGCAATTCATACCAGACGTTGAACAGGGTTATTTCATGGCCCCATCTCTTGCCCTGCTTGTAGCGGCGGTACAGGTAATCCGGGACAATCGTGATCAATGCAGAGAATACCAACTCAAGCATCGTGGCTCTCCGAAAGGTCCACTTCGGTCCTGAGCGGGAATATCTCGTGCAGAGGCACAGCGGCAATCAGAATGGCGGCGATCCAGAACGCATTGTTCAGTGTGAACAGCGAGATCAACCCAAGCACACCAACCAGTTGCATTTGAACCTTGTGCGCGCCTGCCGCCATTCGGTCGGGAATGGCTTGCACGGTAAAATACAATGCGCCGAAACCCAGCAGGACAACGACAAGAAGAAACCCAACAACGATCAGAAAGCCGTCTGTTTCCCCAGGAGGTGTCACCCAAAACGGGAGCCGCGCCATCGCCTCATCAGAGATAGAGCTGTTCACGTGAACCTCCTGTTTCCAAATGATCCCCGGCAAGGATAAGCGATTGAAATCAAAAAAACCAATCCTGCACGAGGCAACTCTGATCAGCCCCCGGCCCGATAGCGTGAACATAATGACGGGCCAGTGCCCGATATGACGTTGGACGGAATCCAGTTCGAGGTTCTCAAGCCTCCTGAGAAAGTGGTGCGCACGTCACTTCAAGCCATTTCAGGAAAGCACCTACCTGATCGGAAATGCGCCCCTTTCGGTAGACCGCAAAGTAGCAGGCCACCCATTTCGGCGGCACGTCGATAGCTTCCAGTCTGCCATTATCCAGGTACTTTTTGACGGTCACTAGAGGGCTTAGATGCAATCCGTAGCCTTGCAAGGCGGCGTCCAGCTCGAACTTCGATCCCCCCGGATCAACAAGCTGAAGGTCGTCGACGCGCAGGCCGAAGTCCCGGACGACACCTTCAAAGACTTGGGAACCGATGCTCTTGTCCTGTATCCACGGCACATCGGTCAGGTTTTTCGCACCCAACCTGACAAGCTCTGGTGTGCCGCATAATACGAACGGCGACTTTAGAAGCAGTTTCTGGGCCGCGCCGCTCCAAACATGGTTTGGCGGGCCTCCGCGTATCGCAATGTCAAAGGCTTCGAGATCGACGTCCCACGAATTTCCTTCCGCAGCGAAGGACACCTGGATGCCGGGGTGTTCCGCCCAGAAGCCGCCAAGACGTGGCATGATGACCGCGTCGACAAATCGGACAGTCGTAGACACACTCACACCGCGAGCGGCCTCCTGAGCCGTCACATCATCAATGCCTTTTGCGATCTGTTCGAATGCGTCGTTGAGTGTGCTGGCCAGCGTCCAACCGGCCTCGGTTAAAGCAAGTCCGCGGCCCTCTCGGCGCACAAGTGGAATCCCTAGATCAGCCTCAAGCTTTCGCACCTGTTGCGCAATTGCGGCAGTGGTTACGTTCAGTGAACGTGCCGCGGCAGAATAGCCGCCTAAACGGCCGGTCGCCTCGAACGCCCTGAGGGTCGTAAGCGGCGGCAACTTATGCCAGTCAATAAGATTCATTCAGTAGACATACTTAATGATTGCTGTTTTTTCCTGCCTCGCAAGGTACACCAAATGTGACTATTGTCGAGAAATACACCTGATGCGAATTGAACAATCAGTGGTGTAGCTATCTAAAACTGCGATTGCCCTAAAAGCCTGTCGGATTGCGTTGCAATGCGATCGTCCTGCAATGCGTTTTGCGTTGACAGGCGGGTTTGAACAACCGGCAAGGTCCAATCGCCACAAATGCTTGGAGGCCGATATGACTATCAGGATGACAATGCTTTTTACTGGAATAGGGTTGGCTATCGCGGCACCGGCGCTGCCCGACACCAAAGCCGAGACTCCGCAAGCCGCACACACTGCGTATCTTGCAGCGATCAACTCGAACAAACTGGATCAATTCCTTGAGACGGTCACTGATGACGTGGTGTTCATCGCACCCGGCGCGCCTGTCATGAAAGGCAAAGCCAAGGTCGGGCCTTGGGTGCGCGGGTATTTCGACGCCGTTCACACCCGTTGGAAAAAGCAATCAGTGGAGTTTGTTGTGGCAGCGAGCTGGGCGTTTGAGCGTTATGAGTTTACCGCCACCGATGTTCCGCGTGACTCGGGTCCTGCCACTGTTTCCACCGGCCATGGCATCAATATCTACCATCTTGAAGATGACGGAACATGGCGGGTGGCGCGGGATATCTGGTCCAACGCGAATAACTTCAGCGCTGGTAGATCAATCGCGCCGGCGTGTTCGGGGCGTGCCGAACCTTGCTGATCAAAAGATTTGATTGGTTGGCACGCCGCCCAAATGGCTTGGACACATACCGGATCGGCCGCTTTTAACCGGGTTCCATCCACGGCCAACTACATTGGCCTCCGGACGGAACCAGGCAAGTACTTTTCTCGGCAACCGAAAGGCCCAACCCGCAGACCGGGCATTAGCGAATTACTGGGCCACAACTTCCTTGCAGCTGCCTTTGCCCCATCCGGATTTGCTGCCCGAAGCCGAATAGTCAAACGTGCCAGTCTTGAGATTCACGTTGTAATTCAGGGTAAAGCCGTCACCGATATACAGGTAAGTCAGGGTGTCGAGGCCGGGATACACCTCAGCCTTATTGTCGATATCACCAATGGTAATATGCCCTTTGTTCTGGCCCTCGTATTTGACCAGCGTGGCCGCCATTTCCGGATATTTTGCATCCGCCGCTTCACACTCGAACACCCGGTCTTCCGCAACTGCAGCGACGGGTAAGTACACAAGAAAAGCTGCTAACTTTTTCATTTTTTGTTTCCTGGCATATTCTGTTCGCCGACGCCCGCTAAGGGCAGTTTGAGGCATAATTTTGCAAAAAATCTGGCTACTCTGTGCACAGCAAGACGGCCATCAGATTTGATCTCGAAGCGGTCGTTTTTGCCGGGTCTTGCGCGAATACTGAAATGGAGTATCCCGAGCCGGTCGGAACGGCGGTTACTTAATCAACGAAACCCCAATCCCTCAGTTTAGCGATGCCCGAAATGACAGGCGGTTGGTCGCCGCAACGTCCACACGCGGCCTGCCCCAGTGGTTCTGAAGCCGAATCCGCCCCGCCCGTCCGGTTCCCGCCGACCCCTTCCAAAATCAGCGAACATCACACGGAACACCTCAATCACGCAGGTTTTCGGGCGCCGTGAACGCCCGGCGATGCCGCTGAGTGACCACCTCAGGTCGCTTTTTCCTTCCGGCGGCGAAACCGCGCATCCTTAAGCTTGACAAGTCCCCCGCCTGTGCCGCATGTCCGACCCGTTGGTGTCCATCCCTGGATGGATGAAAAGGGAATGCGTCAGCGGTTTTTCCGTCAAACGCAGCCGCCCCCGCGACCGTGACCGGAGAGGGTGCCCATAGCCACTGGCCGAAAGGCCGGGAAGGCGGGACATCTGCCAGAGCAAGTCTCTGACATCCGCAAGCCGGGAGACCTGCCAGCACCCGAAGAAGAAACCGGGCGGGGTGTTCCGGTGTCGGGTCCATGTGCAGACGCGTGGCCCGCATGAAACCCCGTCCCCCGCGAAGAGGATTTGGGGGGATGAGAGACATGACCGAGACCGCACCAGTCGAGTTGCTGGTCTGTACCACGTGCCGCCGTGGACTGCCCGTCGAGGATGATGAAAAACGCCCCGGCACATTGCTGCACAAAGCGCTGCAACAGGCCGACCTGCCCGAAGGCATCACGCTGAAACCCGTCGAATGCCTGTCGAACTGCGATCAGGGCTGCTCGATCGTGCTGCGCGGTGGACCGGGTCGCTGGACCTTTGTCTATGAGAACCTGAACGAAGCCGAACACGTTGACGCCATTGTCGACGGTGCGACCAAATATCTGGCGACCGAGGACGGCTTGGTCAAATGGCGTGAGCGCCCCGAACATTTCCGCAAAAACTGCGCCTCCCGCATTCCCCCGATTGGAGCCCTGAAATGAGCACTCTTGAGAAATTACCCGTCACTGTGATCACCGGCTTTCTGGGCTCGGGGAAGACAACGCTGGTCAAGCACCTGATGCAGAACCCGCAGGGCAAACGTCTGGCGGTCGTGGTCAATGAATTCGGCGACGTGGGCGTCGATGGCGATATTCTGAAATCCTGCGCCATTCCCGATTGTCCGGCAGAGAACATCATGGAACTGGCAAACGGCTGCATCTGCTGCACCGTGGCCGATGATTTCATTCCGACCATCGAAGCGCTGATGGCGCTGGACCCGCGCCCCGATCACATTCTGATCGAAACCTCCGGCCTCGCCCTGCCCAAGCCGCTGCTGAAAGCCTTTGACTGGCCCGATATCCGCTCAAAAATCACTGTGGATGGCGTGATCGCTCTGGCCGATGCCGAGGCGGTCGCGGCAGGTCGCTTCGCTCCGAATGTCGAGGCGGTGGATGCCCAGCGCCTGGCCGATGACTCGATCGACCACGAAACGCCTCTTTCCGAGGTGTTCGAGGATCAGATATCCTGCGCCGATATCATCCTGCTGACCAAGCCCGATCTGGCCGGGCCAGAGGGTGTTGCCAAAGCCAAAGAGATCATCGCAGCCGAGGCCCCGCGCCCGCTGCCCGTCGTAGAGGTTGCCGAAGGCGTCGTAGACGTCCGCGTCGTGCTCGGTCTGGAAGCCGCAGCCGAGGATGACATGGACGCGCGTCCGTCGCATCACGACGGTCACCACGACCACGAACATGACGATTTCGAAAGCATCATCGTCGAACTGCCGGAGCAAAGTGACCCACTCGATCTGGTTGCCAAGATCGAACGTCTGGCCAGGGAACTGAACATCCTGCGCGTCAAGGGGTATGCGGCAGTTGCCGGCAAACCGATGCGTCTGCTGGTTCAGGCTGTCGGTGCCCGGGTGCGTCATCAGTACGACCGCCCCTGGGAACCCGGCGAGGAGCGCCGCTCGCGTCTTGTGGTCATTGCCGAGCACGACGACATCAAAGAGGCCGAAATCCGGGATATCCTCGTGGGTGTGACCGAGGCCGCCGAGTAAGCCATGCACGTCGTCTTCCGCGAAAGCCACGGGCTTGAAGAAACCGAGACCCCGACCGATCTGGGCCAGAGCCCGGCGGATCTGGTGATGTTGTCCTTTTCGGACAGCGATCTCGGTGCTTTCGCGGCAGGCTGGCATCGCGGCGGTGGGCCGGAAGGGCGAATGCCGACGATGCGGTTGGCCAATCTGACGGCGCTGAAACACCCTCTGTCCGTTGACACATATGTGGAACAAACGCTTGACGGCGCAAAAGGTATCCTGATCCGCCTGATTGGTGGGGTACCTTACTGGTCATACGGGCTGCAGCAGGTTCTTGCGCTGGCGCAGGCCAAAGGCATCGCGCTGGCGGTTCTGCCCGCCGACGGGCGTGTGGATACCCGGCTGGACGACTATTCTACCCTGCCCGTCTCGACCCTACGGCGGCTGGCACATTTGTGCGACACTGGCGGCGAGGTCGCGGCGCAGGCGGCTTTGGCGCAGATGGCCTTGGCGGCAGGTCTCTATGCCGGGCCGGTGATGGGGGCCAAAACCCTTCCCGAATGCGGTGTTTGGTGCCCTGACCGCGGCGTAATCCAGATAGAAACCGCATTTACGAACGATGCGAAACGCATCATCGTCACTTTCTATCGCGCCTACCTGACCTCCGCCGACACCGGCCCGGTCGCCGCCCTGATCCACAGCCTGCGTGCGCGTGGGTTCGAGGCAATGGGCATGTTCGCCCCTTCCCTCAAGGCACCTGCTGCCGCCGACTGGATGCGCCAAAACACCGTTGCACTGGAACCTTCTGCGATCATCAATGCCACCTCCTTCTCGGGCAAAGGTGCGTCGGGAACCTCTCCGCTTGACGCGGCGGGTGTGCCGGTTTTCCAGGTCGCTCTGGCAACTTCACGCCGCAAAGCGTGGGCCGAGGCCGAACGCGGTCTTTCCCCCGCCGACCTTGCCATGCACGTCGTGCTGCCCGAAGTGGATGGGCGGATCTCGGCGGGCATCGCCTCATTCAAGGAACCGGGCAAACGCGATCCGCACCTGGAGTATTCCCGCTTTGCCCACCGCGCTGAACCTGAACGGATCGAAGCGATCATTGATCGTGTAACCGGCTGGCTGAATCTGAACGACCGACCCAAAGCGGAACAGGTGCCGGTTCTGGTTCTGTCCACCTACCCCGGCAAGGACTGGCAGATGGCCCATGCGGTGGGCCTTGATGCGCTGGCATCAGCCGAAGCGATGCTGTCAGATTTGCAATGCGCCGGGTATGACACAGCCCCTGCCGAACCGATCGCCGACACATTGCTGGACGCCCGGATTGCCTGGTCGCTCGAAGATTATCAGGCCGCGCTTGCACACTTGCCGGATCAACTGAATACGGACCTGCAAACAGTCTGGGGCAAGCCCGAGGATGATCCGACCTTTGTTGATGGCGCGTTCCATTTCACCGCGCTTCACCGGGGCAAGGCGCTGGTCGCGCTGCAACCCGAACGTGGCAAGCCTGAACTGCGCGATGACGACTATCACGACCTTTCGCGCACACCGCGTCACAGCTATGTCGCGTTTTACCTTTGGCTGCGCAAAAGCCTGCACGCCGACGCACTGATCCATATTGGCGCCCATGGCACTCTGGAATGGCTGCCGGGAAAATCCGTTGCCCTGTCCGCCGAGTGTTGGCCCGAGGCGCTGATCCGTGATTTGCCGGTGATCTACCCCTTCATTGTCAACGACCCAGGCGAAGCCGCACAGGCCAAGCGCCGGATCGGAGCCGTCACGCTGGGTCACATCCCGCCCCCGATGAAGGAGAGCGGCACGCCGGACAGAATGGTTCGGCTTGAATCGCTGCTGGACGAATTCTCGAACGCCGACGGGCTTGACCCAAAACGACGCGACCGCTTGCAGGAAGATATCCGGGAAGAAGCTCAGGCCATCGGGCTGGAAAGCGACCTTGGCCTTGACCAAGCCACCTGTATCGCCGAGGCAATCACCCGCATCGACCGCTTTGTCTGCGACATCAAGGAAAGCCAGTTTGGCGACGGGCTGCATATTTTTGGCCGCGTGCCTGAAGTGACGGGCAATTTCGACCCCGCGCCATCTGCACACGCCGAACGCGCCGCCTTGCTGGACGTGCTGGCCGGAAAGCGAATTGAGGCTGGACCGTCCGGCTCGCCCTATCGCGGGCGATCGGATGTGCTGCCGACTGGGCGGAACCTCTTCACCACTGATCCCCGGTCGGTCCCGACCCGCGCGGCTTATTCACAAGGCGTGAAACTGGCCGAGGAACTGGTTCGGCGGCACCTGCAGGAGGAAGGCGATTATCCGAAAGGCCTGATCGTCGATCTATGGGGGTCTGCCACCATGCGCACGGCAGGCGAGGAATTCGCGATGGCGCTGCACCTGCTGGGCGTGAAACCGGTCTGGGACAAGGGATCAGAGCGGGTATCAGGCATCGAAGTGCTTCCAATCACCGACCTCAGCCGTCCGCGACTGGACGTGACCCTGCGTGTGTCGGGCCTGTTCCGGGATGTATTCCCGACGCTTTCCGCCCTATATGGCCAGGCCGTTCGGGCTCTGTCCCAGCGGGACGAAGCGCCGGACTGGAACCCCTTCGCGGGGCAGACCCCGAACCCTCGGGTCTTTGGCCCGGCTCCGGGCAGCTATGGCCTGAATATGACACACTTGTCGGAAACCTACACCGACGAGGCCCGCACGCAGGCGGGTGAGGCCTGGCTACTGGCCAGTTCATTCGCACTGGAAGGCGAACACGTCGCACAGGATATCGACGGCATTACCCGACAAGTCGCCAAAGCGGACAGCTTCGTGCACCTTCAGGACCTGACCGAAACCGACCTGCTGCTGGCCAACGACTATGCCACGCATGAGGCCGGTTTCGCGGCGGCCAAGAAGATTACCGGCGGCGAGGTGCAACTTTACCATCTCGACAACACCAATCCGGATAAACCCCGCGCCCGCACCCTGCCGGAAGAGATCAGCCGCGTCGTCCATGCCCGGGCCGCCAATCCCGCCTGGATCGCGGGGATGCAGCGCCACGGTTTCCGCGGGGCGGCCGAGATCGCGGCGACGCTGGATCACATGGCTTCTTTTGCCCACCTGTCCGGTACGGTCGCGCCACATCTTTTTGACCTCTACCATGACGCGACGCTGGGCGATGTCGAGGTGGACGCGTTCCTGCAACAGGCCAACCCGCAAGCGCATCAGGCCATGCAGGACCGGTTCCGCGCGCTGCTGGAGGCCGGGCTTTGGAACACGCGCCGGAACTCGATCCGGGCCGATCTGGAGGGTCTGAGATGAGCGCACCGATCGTACAAGGCTGGTGCCCCGGCGCGCATCGACCGATGATGTCCGGCGACGGGCTGGTCGTTCGTGTGCGCCCTCGGCTGGCGCGGCTGGATGCCAAACAGGCATTGGGCCTGTGCGAGCTGGCAGGGCAATTCGGCAACGGCACCATCGATCTGACCAACCGGGCCAACCTGCAATTGCGCGGCGTGAGCGAAGCTGATCACCAGCCTCTGCTTCAAAAACTCTCTGCACTGGACTTGCTGGATGCAGAGCCCGGCATTGAAGTGCGGCGCAACATACTCGTCTCGCCGCTGTATCAAACCGGCGATCTGACCAGCCGTCTGACTACGGAGTTGACTGACCGGCTGGGTGAATTGCCCGACTTGCCCGCCAAGTTCGGCTTTGCCATCGACACCGGCCCGAACCGTCTGCTTGCAGCGGATTCAGCGGATATCCGGCTGGAGACCGGTCCTGACGGCCTGATCCTGCGCGCGGACGGGTCTGACACCGGGCGACGTGTCACCGAGGCCGAAGCGATCGACCAATTGATCGCGTTGGCAGAATGGTTCTCAGGGAATTTCACCCCGGAAAATCGCCGCATGGCGCGGGTCGTGGCAGCACTAGGCCTGCCGCAGGAGTGGCAGGGCAGCAACCCTGCCCCAACTGGCGAACCGCTTCAGCCTGGCACTCACGATCTGGGTGCATTCTATGGCGCGGCGTTCGGGCAACTGCCCGCCCAGCCTCTTGCCGAACTGATCGCGGTGACTGGCGCGACTGCTCTGCGTGTCACACCTTGGCGGCTGATCCTGCTGGAAGGCCGGGCGTCGATACCTGCTGCAGACTTTGTCACCGATGACGCCGACCCACTCATGACCACAGATGCCTGCCCCGGTGCGCCGTTCTGCCCTCAGGCGCAGGCAGAAACCCGCGACATTGCCCGTGCCCTGGCCCCGCGCGTGGCCGGCACACTGCACGTGTCCGGTTGCTCCAAGGGATGTGCCCGAATGGGCCCGGCCGACGTCACCTTGGTTGGCCGGAACGGCCGATTTGATCTTGTAAATCAGGGCCGCGCGGGGGATGAGCCCAGCCAGCGCGGGCTGAGCCCCGAAACACTCATGACTATGGACCTGACCTGATGCCCTATGAATACGAAACCGATGGTGCGGCGATCTACAAGGAAAGCTTTGCCACCATCCGCTCTGAGGCAGATCTGGCCCGGTTCGACGCCGACGAGGAACAGGTCGCCGTTCGCATGATCCATGCCGCCGGAATGGTGGGGCTGGAAGAGTTCGTGCATTTCTCGCCGGGATTTGTGACCGCGGCCCGCACGGCGCTGGAAAGCGGCGCCCCAATCCTGTGTGACGCGCGCATGGTCAGCGAAGGCGTGACCCGTTTTCGCCTGCCCGCCGACAACCAGGTGATCTGCACCCTGCATGACGAACGCGTGCGCCCGCTGGCCGCCGAGATGAGCAACACCCGGTCCGCCGCCGCGCTGGAATTGTGGCGCCCTCATCTGGAAGGCGCTCTGGTCGCCATCGGCAACGCGCCCACCGCCCTGTTCCATCTGCTCAACATGCTGGAAGACCCCGGCTGCCCCCGTCCCGCCGCCATCATCGGCTGCCCCGTGGGGTTCGTCGGCGCGATGGAATCCAAGGACGCCTTATGGGAAGCGCAGCCCGTGCCGTCCTGCATCGTCAAAGGCAGGCTGGGCGGCAGCGCCATTACCGTGGCAGCGATCAACGCCATCGCAAGCCGGGCGGAATGAAGATGGGCACAATATACGGTGTGGGCCTTGGCCCCGGCGATCCCGACCTGATGAGCGTTCGGGCGGATCGCCTGCTGCGCAACGCAAAACACGTCGCCTTTTTTCGCAAGCCGGGCCGCAGCGGTCAGGCCCGCAAGATCGTAAACGGGATGATCCCGGAAGGGGCAGTTGAATTCCCGATGGAATACCCCGTCACCACGGAAATTCCCGTCACGGACCCGCGCTACAACGAATTGCTGTCTGAGTTCTACGAAGACTGCACCGCGCATCTAAAGGCGCTGTCTGAAAACGGCGAAGACGTGGTGGTTCTGTGCGAAGGTGACCCGTTCTTTTACGGCTCGTTCATGCATCTATACAGCCGGTTGCGCGACAACGCTCCGGTCGAGGTGGTGCCCGCCATCACCGGCATGTCGGGCGCGTGGACCGCAACCGGCGATCCGATCACCTGGGGCGATGACGTGCTGACAGTACTGGTCGGCACCCTGCCCGAGGACGATCTGGCCCAGCGCATGGCCCAGACGGATGCGCTGGTGGTGATGAAAATCGGCCGCAATATCGACAAGGTCAAACGCGCATTGCAGACAGCCGGGCTTTATGACCGTGCCTGGATCGTTGAATACGCGCAAATGCCGAACCAAACAGTGACGAAGCTGTCCGAGGCGTGCGGCAAGATCACGCCCTATTTCTCGATCATCGTTGTCCATGGCCAGGGTCGTCGTCCATGAGCGGCTGGGTCAAAATCGCGGGGCTAGGCCCCGGCAATGAGGATCTGGTCACTCCCGAGGTTTCGGCTGCATTGGCCGAAGCGACCGACGTTGTCGGATACATTCCCTACGTCGCCCGGGTGGCAGAGCGCACCGGCCTGACGCTGCACGCAAGCGACAACCGGGTCGAGATCGACAGGTCACAGCACGCGTTGCAGATGGCGTCAGAGGGCAAGCGCGTGGTGGTTGTGTCCTCGGGCGATCCAGGTGTCTTTGCCATGGCCGCCGCTGTGTTCGAGGCAATGGAAAACGGCCCCTCGGAATGGCGTGAAATTCCGATTGACGTGCTGCCCGGGATTACGGCGATGCTGGCCGCTTCGGCCCGCGCCGGTGCGCCGCTGGGTCATGATTTCTGTGCCATCAACCTCAGCGACAATCTCAAGCCGTGGCCTTTGATCGAAAAACGTCTTCGACTGGCCGCGCAGGGGGACTTCGCGATGGCATTCTATAACCCTCGCTCCAAGTCCCGTCCAGAAGGCTTTGTAAAGACACTGGAAATCCTGCGCGAGGAATGTGAGCCAGAGCGTCTGATCCTGTTCGCCCGAGCGGTTACGCGGCCCGACGAGGCCATTCGCATCTCGACCCTTGCCGAGGCGACACCTGACATGGCCGACATGCAGACCGTGGTGATTGTCGGATCTTCACTGACCCGTGTGATTGACAGGGACCGCGGGCCAATTGTCTACACGCCAAGGTTTACTCAGGCCAGCGATCAGGCCAGGGATCAGGAATGACCCAGCCAGTCCAGTACGTCTACCACATTCGACAATTCGGTTCGCTGCGGCAGGACCGGACGGTCGATCATCAGCACTGGCAGGCCCATCGCCCGCGCGGCGTCCAGCTTGGCCCGTGCGCCGGTTCCGCCCGCGTTCTTGGACACCACCAGTTCTGTGCCGTGCTGCGCCATCAGCGCCCGGTCATCTTCAACAGCAAACGGTCCGCGGGAAACGACGACGTCGCAATCCGGCAGCGGCAGGGTGTCAGGCTTATCCACCAGCCGCAACAGGTAATGATGCTGGGGCTGGGCGGCAAAATCCCCGAGATGCATCCGGCCTACCGCAAGAAAAACGCGCTGAGACGCCCCGGACAGGGCATCCACCGCAGCGGCGATGTCCGCCACGTGTGTCCAGCAATCTCCGTTCTGCGGGGTCCAGGCTGGCCTGGTCAGCGCGGCCAGCGGAATACCTGTTTCATCACATCCCTGAACCGCATTCCGGCTCATCTGCGCGGCAAAGGGATGGGTGGCATCAACCACATGGCTCACACCGTGATCACGAATGTAACGCGCCAGCCCTTCCGCCCCGCCAAACCCGCCCACCCGGACCGGCAATGGCTGCGGTCGCGGATTGTCCACCCGGCCTGCGTAGGAGTAGGTTGCAGCTATGCCCCGGTCGGCAACCGCCTTGGCCAACGCGTTGGCCTCGGTCGTGCCGCCAAGGATCAGGAGGTGGGACATGCATGAAGCTCCGTGGCTGACCGTTCTTGGACTGGGCGAAGATGGACTGGATGGCCTGTCGCCGGCAAGCCGTCAAGTGCTGGACCGCGCCGAAGTCGTCATGGGGCCGCCGCGCCATCTGGCGCTGGTTCCCGAAAACGGGGCCGAGCGGATCGCGTGGCCCGTGCCATTTGCCGATGGGTTGCCCATACTGACCGGGCTGCGCGGTCGCGCCACCGTGGTACTGGCCTCGGGTGATCCGTTCTGGTTCGGTGCCGGGTCGGTGATCGCGCGCAATTTCGATCCCGGTGAGTGGTTGGCCCTGCCGGGTCAGTCGACCTTTTCCCTGGCTGCCGCGCGGCTGGGCTGGCCCTTGGAAAGCACTTTGACCTTCGGGTTGCATGCCGCCCCTCTGACCCGGCTGCGCCCACATCTGTCCCCGGGATTGCGTGCAATCCTGCTGCTGCGCAATGGCGCGGCGGTGGCCGAATTGGCCAATTACCTGACCGAGACCGGCTTTGCCGACACGCAACTTCACGTGATGGAGGCGCTTGGCGGCCCGCGTGAGCGGGCCCGCAGTGTCTCGCTCACCGAGGCGCTTCTGGGAACCTTCGAGCACCCGGTTTGCGTCGGGCTTGACGTCGCGGGTGCGGGCCGCGCCCTGCCCAAAGCCTCGGGCAAGCCGGATGAGATATTCGAAACCGACGGGCAGATCACCAAGCGCCCCATCCGCGCGCTGACCCTGTCTGCGCTGGCGCCACAACGCGGCGAACATCTGTGGGATATCGGAGGCGGCACGGGCTCGATCAGTATCGAGTGGCTGATGTGCGACCCGAGCCTGACGGCGACCACGATCGAGCCTCGCGCCGACCGGGCCGAGCGTATCCGCCGGAATGCCGATACACTGGGGCAGGATCGACTGAAAGTGGTGCATGGCACGGCCCCCGGGGCGCTGGATGGCTTGACCCCGCCTGACGTTGTTTTCATTGGCGGCGGGCTGAGTGTTGACCTGCTGGAATGGCTGCAGAGCAATTTGCCCCAAGGTACGCGATTGGTGGCCAACGCCGTCACGCTGGAAAGCGAGGCATTGCTGGCCCAATGGCACGAGGAACGCGGCGGCGACCTGTTGCGCATTGACCTGTCTCATGCGGCACCGCTTGGCCCGCGTCGCGGCTGGAAGGCCGCTTATCCGGTGGTGCAATGGAGCGTGACACTATGATCGTCGCGGGCCTTGGCTTTTCGTCATCCGCCACGGCGGACAGTTTGCAGGCGGCATTCAAGGCGGCCGCATCCGGGCATCGTGTGGATGCGCTGGCCACTGTTGCCGACAAGCAAGGCCACACTGCCCTGACTGATTTTGCCCAAAAGCTGGCCTTGCCTCTGCATTTCATCGCGCCCGCCGATCTGGCCGGGCAGCGGACCCTCACCTGCTCGAACCGCAGCCGGGCCACTTATGGCACCGGCAGCGTGGCCGAAGCATCCGCCCTTGCCGCCGCCGGTTCCGGGGCGCGGCTTCTCTCACCCAGACTGATTTCGGACGACCGGCTTGCGACCTGCGCCGTCGCCATCGGAGGACAAACATGACCGTTCATTTCATTGGCGCCGGACCGGGCGCCGCCGACCTGTTGACGCTGCGCGGGCGCGATATCATCGCGTCCTGCCCGGTATGCCTGTACGCCGGATCACTGGTGCCCGAAGAAATTCTGGATCATTGCCCCGAAGGCGCGAAGATCGTGAACACCGCACCGATGGATCTGGATCAGATCATGGCGGAGATCGAGACCGCGCATCAGGCTGGTCACGACGTGGCGCGGCTGCATTCCGGCGACCTGTCGGTCTGGTCGGCAATGGGCGAACAGATCCGGCGCCTGAAACAGATGGGCATCCCGGTCAGCGTCACCCCCGGCGTTCCGTCCTTTGCCGCGGCCGCCGCGGCGCTTGGCACGGAACTGACCCTGCCCGGACTGGCACAATCTGTTGTTTTGACCCGTACGCCGGGCCGCGCATCGTCCATGCCCGAAGGCGAGACGCTGGAAAACTTTGCCCGCACCGGCGCAACACTTGCCATTCACCTGTCGATTGGCAATCTGGACAAGGTGATCGCCGACCTTACACCGGCCTATGGCGCGAATTGTCCTGTCGCCGTCGTGTATAGGGCAAGCTGGCCGGATGAGAGGATCATCCGCGCGACGCTGAACACATTGAAAGAGTCGCTGGACGAGAGCATTTCGCGTACCGCGCTGATCCTTGTCGGTCCTGCATTGGCGGGTGAAGGGTTTGACGAAAGTTGCCTGTATTCAAAGACCTATGATCGTCGCTACCGCCCGCAAAGTGCGGAAAGCCCCTGGTCGAGCTGGAGCCACGGCGATGACTAACCCCCCGGGATTGCTGATTTCCGCCCCTTCTTCGGGAACCGGCAAGACAACAGTCATGCTGGGCCTTTTGCGTGCGCTGGCCGAAGATGGTTTGTCAGTTCAGCCGTTCAAAAGCGGGCCGGATTATATCGACCCGGCGTTTCATCGGGCGGCAGCCGGGCGGGCCTCGTTCAATCTGGACAGTTGGGCGATGGGCGACCCCTTGCTGAACGCGATCTCAGCCCAGGCCGAAGGCGCGGATATCGTTGTGGCCGAAGGCTCGATGGGCCTGTTCGATGGCGTCGCCAAACCAGGAGAACTCGGGCACGGGTCCAGCGCTGAGACAGCGCAGCGCATGGGCTGGCCCGTTGTACTGGTGCTGGATGTAGGCGGTCAGGCGCAATCTGCGGCGGCGACGGCACTTGGGTTCCGAATGTACAATCCGGACCTGCCCTTTGCCGGAGTAATCCTGAACCGCTGTGCCAGCCCACGGCATGAACGCCTGACCCGTCTGGGGATGGAACGCGCGGGTCTGCCGGTGCTGGGCGTCCTGCCGCGGCGCGGTGATCTTACCTTGCCTGAACGCCATCTTGGCCTGATTCAGGCGGTCGAACACCCGGATCTGGAAAGCGCCATTGCCGGGTATGCAGCATTCCTGCGCGAACATGTGGACCTTGAAGCGATCAAGGCTGCAGCTTCCTCAGGCCCGAAAGGGCCATCGTCAGCCGCGCTGCCGCGCCCTCCGGCGCAACGGATCGCATTGGCACAGGATGCGGCGTTTTCGTTCACCTACCCGCATCTGCTGGAAGGGTGGCGCGCAGCAGGGGCTGAAGTTCTGCCATTTTCGCCACTGGCGAACGAAGCTCCGGCCGCGGATGCTGATCTTGTGTGGCTGCCCGGCGGGTATCCGGAACTGCACGCCGGAACGCTGGCGGCGGCTGATACGTTCCTGTCCGGGCTGCGCAAACATGCCGATACAAAGCCCGTTCACGGGGAATGTGGGGGCTACATGGCCTTGGGCGAGGGGTTGATCGACAAGGACGGCACCCGGCACCGGATGGCCGGATTGCTGGGTCTGGTGACATCTTACGAAAAACGCAAATTCAATCTGGGCTATCGTCGGGCGGAATTGCTGTCGCCGATGCCGGGACTTGCCGCCGGTACGGCATTGCGTGGGCATGAGTTTCATTATTCGTCGATTGTCGAACAGCCAGACCCCCCTTTGGCGCGCGTGTTTGACGCAGAAGGCACCGAAGGACCGCAGACCGGATCGGTACGCGGACACGTGACAGGCACCTTCTTTCATCTGATAGCCGAGGCCTCGGCATGAGCGGTTTTGTTTCCTTCATCGGCTCTGGCCCTGGCGATCCCGAGTTGATGACGCTCAAGGCGGTGAATCGGTTGCAAAAGGCGGACGCGGTGCTGTTTGACGATCTCAGCAGTGGCCCAATCCTGTCCCATGCGCGCGATGATGCCGATCTGGTCGGGGTAGGCAAACGGGCCGGCCGCCCGTCGCCGAAACAGGATCATGTCAGCCGATTGCTGGTGGACTATGCCCGTACTGGCCAGCATGTCGTGCGCCTGAAATCCGGTGATGGCGGCTTGTTCGGTCGTCTGGAAGAAGAGCTTGTCGCGTTGCGGGATGCTGGTATCGACTATGAAATCATTCCCGGCATTCCGTCAGCCGTTGCGGCCGCGGCGGCAGCGGGCATCCCGTTGACCCGTCGTCTGACTGCCCGCCGCGTGCAATTTGTGACCGGACACGATGTCAGCGGCCAGTTACCGGAAGATCTGAATCTGCCCGCACTGGCGGACCCTTCCGCGACAACAGTGGTTTTCATGGGCAAACGCACCTTCCCCTTGCTAGTCGAGGCACTTCACTCCCATGGCTTGCCGCTGGATACTCCGGCATTGATGGCCGAGTCCGTCTCGACCCCCGACCAGAAGCTTCGCCGTGCCACCATCGGCGCTTTGGCGGAACAGTTGCAATCCGAAATCGGCACAGCCCCTGCCCTGATCCTGTATGGCCCGCTGGCGGAGTTTGACAATGTATGAGCTGTCCCTGATCGGCATTGGCACGGGCAACCCGGATCACGTGACTTTTCAGGGGGCAAAGGCAATCCGTGAGGCCGATCTGATCCTGATCCCGCGCAAGGGCGAGAACAAGGCCGATCTGGCAGGACTGCGTGAAGAGATCATCGCGCAGGTGACAGATACCCCGCCCCGGATCGCTTATTTCGACATTCCCGAACGCCGGGCCGAGGACGGCTATCTGCGCGGTGTTGATGAGTGGCACGACGCCATCGCCCTGCGTTGGCAGGAGGCGATGGAGGCTGATCCAGAGACCCGGAATGTGGCGCTATTGATCTGGGGTGATCCGTCGCTTTACGACAGTTCTTTGCGAATTGCCGCGCGACTGACCCCCCAGCCACAGAAAAGGGTAATCCCCGGCATCACCGCGTTGCAAGCTCTGACCGCAGCGCACGGAATTCCGGTCAACGATATTGGCGCGCCTTATGTTGTCACGACTGGCCGAAGGCTTCGCGAACAGGGCTGGCCCGAAGCCGCGACCAAGGTGGCGGTCATGCTGGATGGTGAATGCTCGTTCCAGTCTCTGGAGATGAAGGATTATGACATCTGGTGGGGCGCGTTCGTCGGCATGAAGGAAGAGCTGCTGATCCATGGCCAACTTTCCGAGGTGGCGCAGGAGATTCTGGAGACCCGCGCCCGCGCACGAGCCGAGCATGGCTGGATCATGGATATCTATCTGCTGAAAAGGCGCGCGGTCTGACGCAAAGTGGCATAGCAGGTGAGTTTGTTGATCAGGCGGGACGCTTCGATGCGAAAAGCCTCATGGCTCAATCGAACGTCTGATGGAGGGTGCACTCCTCTGACGGGCCACCCCACAAGAATGTGAATGCGTCGGTGCTGAATTTCTGGCATCACAGGGTCAGTCACACCAAATGAGGCAATGTGATGAGATTGCTCTGGGTCCTGTTCTGTCTGCTGGCCTATCCCGTTTGGGCTGATGATCCCGACATCCCCGAAGGCTGGGCGGTTTACGTGACCGACAAGTCATATGAGGACCTGGTGGACGCCACCAAAACAGCAGTCAAGGAAAATGGGCTGATCGTGGTGACGCAAGCCGGGCCTACAAAAGCCGCCGCTGCGCGCGGGATCACCATTCCCGGCAACCTGGTAATCGGCGCATTCAACAACGATTTTGCTGTGCGTGTTTTGGAAACATCGACCAACGCGATGATCGAGGCGCCGATCAGGTTTTACGTGACCGAAAACGAAGACGGAACTGCCACCCTGTCCTATAAAACGCCCGGATTTGTGTTTGCTCCTTATGCCTCAGAAGGTGGCGCAAAGCTGAGCGAAATTGCCCGGGAACTGGACAAAAAGTTTCAGGCCGTGGCCGAAGCGGCAGTCAAATAGTCACACTGCCGTGATCTGCCTTGCGTCCGACGGCGTCCTCCGCAATCTGCTGTGCAACTTGTGTATCGGAGCATGACGGATGCAGGACCTTTCACCCCGCGCGGCGGATATTCTGGCCCAACGCCTGTACGAGGCCGGTTGTCGCCATGCTTTCGGTATGCCTGGAGGAGAAGTTCTGACGTTGGTCGACGCGCTTGAGAAGGCGGGTATAACCTTTCATCTGGCCAAACACGAAAACTCGGCTGGTTTTATGGCCGAGGCGGTACATCATCGCGACGGTGCGCCTGCGATTCTGGTGGCGACATTGGGCCCCGGTGCGATGAACGGGATCAACGTGGTGGCGAACGCGTTGCAGGACCGGGTTCCCATGATCGTGCTGACTGGCTGCGTCGACGCGGACGAAGCGCTGACCTATACGCATCAGGTTATGGACCACTCCCGGGTCTACCGCTCGATCACGAAGGGCACGTTTGTAATGACCGCCGAGGGCGCGGATATCGTCGCGGACAAGGCCGTGTCACTTGCCAATCAGCCACGTCCTGGCCCCGTGCATATCGACGTGCCGATCTCGGTTGCCGATACGCCTGTCAGCAGCATGAAACGGCGCCGACTGACCAAGCCCGCCGCCGTTGCCCCCGAAGGGAACTGCCTTGAAAAGGCCCGGCGCTGGGTCGCCGACGCCGAGCGTCCGCTGGCCATCATCGGGCTCGATGTCCTCTATGACGACTCGCGCTGTGTAGTGCGGGCCTTTCTTGAGCACTTCCGAATTCCCTTTGTGACCACCTACAAGGCCAAGGGCGTGGTGCCCGAGGATCATCCCCTGTGTCTGGGCGCTGCAGGGCTGTCCCCGCTGGCGGACAAGCATCTGGTGCCATTGGTGGAGCAGGCCGATCTGGTCCTGTGCCTGGGTTATGACCCAATCGAAATGCGCCCCGGCTGGCGCGAGATCTGGGACCCCGAGGAAAAGCGCGTGATCGACATCTCGGCGGTCGTCAACGATCACTACATGCATCAGGCCGGGCTCAATCTGGTTGCCGACACAGCGGCCACGCTGGAGGCCATCGCCAAGGGCAATCCCGCGCGCGCGACGTGGCCTGGTGGCGAGCCCGAACAGGTGAAAGCGGCACTGGCGCAAGCGTTCCCGATGGATGACGACTGGGGACCCGCCGCAGTGATCGCGGAATCCCGCGCAGCGCTTCCGCCCGAAACCCTGGCGACTGCCGACAGCGGCGCGCATCGCATCCTGCTCAGCCAGATGTGGGAATGTTCCGAGCCGCGCGGGCTGATACAATCCTCGGCCCTGTGTACCATGGGCTGCGCCGTGCCGATGGCCATAGGCCTGAAACTGGCAGAACCGGACCGTCCCGTGATCAGCTTTTCCGGCGATGCCGGGTTCCTGATGGTCGCCGGCGAGCTTTCGACGGCTGCTGAAATGGGTGGCAATCCGATCTTTCTGGTCTTTGTCGATGCCAGCCTTGCGCTGATCGAGCTAAAGCAGCGCCAGCGTCAGATGGGCAACCGGGGCGTTGACTTCGACCGCCACGATTTTGCCGCCATGGGGCGCGCCTTTGGCGGCAATGGCCACACTGTTCGCAATCGCGCCGAATTGCGCGCAGCACTGGATGCCGCCGTAAAAGCCGACACATTCACGGTCATCGCCGCTGAGATTGAGCGCGGAGGTTACGATGGCCGCATCTGAAGGGCCGCTGAAAGGCGTCAAGGTTCTGGATCTCAGCCGTATTCTGGCCGGGCCGACCTGTACGCAATTGCTGGGCGACTTGGGCGCCAGTGTCATCAAGACCGAAAACCCGGCAACGGGTGGCGACGACACACGGCAGTGGGGCCCGCCATATGTCGAGGATGCGGACGGAAACCGCTCGGACCTGAGTGCTTATTTCATGGCAGCCAACCGCAACAAGAAATCCGTGGCGATCGATATCACGACCGCCGAGGGTCAGGCCGAAATCAAACGGCTGGCATCTCATGCCGATATCCTGATCGAAAATTTCAAACCCGGCGGCCTGGCCAAATACGGGCTGGACTACGTGTCTCTGTCACAGGAGCTTCCAGGGCTCGTGTACTGCTCGATCTCGGGATATGGGCAAACCGGACCAAATGCGAGCAAACCCGGTTATGATCTGATGGCGCAGGGCTATGGCGGGATCATGTCGCTGACCGGCGACCCCGAAGGCGCGCCGATGAAAGTGGGTGTCGGCATTGCCGACGTGATGTGCGGCATGTACGCCACCGTCGGCATACTGGCGACTTTACGGCACCGCGACCAGACCGGCGAAGGACAGCAGATCGATCTGGCGCTGGTCGACGCGCAGATCGCATGGCTGATCAACGAAGGTGTGAATTACCTGACATCCGGCAACGTTCCGCAACGGCGAGGCAACGGGCATCCCAATATCGTGCCCTACGACGTCTATGAAACGTCAGACGGCCACGTCATTCTGGCAGTCGGCAATGACACACAGTTTCAAAGATTCTGCCGTTTCATCAACCGCGAAGACCTTGCCGACGATCCCCGTTTTGCAACAAACCCGGCCCGCCTTGAAAACCGCGATGCTCTGAACGCAATGCTGCGACCTGCCCTGCAAGGCATGGACACCGCAACGGTGATCGCGGGTCTGGAAAACCTGAAAGTTCCCGTTGGTCCGGTACAAACACTGGATCAGGTTTTTGCCACCGATCAGGCGGCGGCCCGCAACATGCAGATCGCCATGCAAGCGCAACCTGGGCCGGTGCAACTGATCGGAAATCCGCTCAATTTATCGCGCACGCCGGTCACCTATCGTGCGGCTCCGCCAGTATTTGGCGCCGATACCCAGGCCGTTCTGAGCGCCGAAAATCCCTTCGACGATTGAAACACAGTGCCCGTTTCGGCGGCATGTTGCTGAAACATGCCCTTGAATCGGCGGTTTTTTTCGCGTTTTACACACACAGCCTTTCACCAATTCGAGAGCAGGGTCGATACTGTTACGTCCCGTCGGCACACTCTGATAAATCGAACAGTGTCAAATATCGCAATCAGATTGGACCCAAGTATGAAACAAGACGTTTTTGGACAAATGAACACTTTGGCCCAGCCGGCAAGCGTCGAAGCGTGGAATGGTGTTCTGCTTGGGTTCGTGGCGCATTCAGCGGTCACGCCCCAACACTTGGGCAAAGTGCTGGAGCTTGAGCCGGATTTTGCGCTGGGTCATGCCATCAAAGGTTTGTTCATGGCGTTGCTGGGCCGGCGTGAAATGATGCCTGTCGCAGTCGAAGCGCTGACGGCTGCAAATGCCGCAATGGCGCGGCAGCCGATCTCGGCCCGCGAACGTCTTTATGTCGATGCACTGGCGCTTTATCTGGCCGGTCAGTTGGAGCAGGCGGTTCAGAAGTTCGAAGCGGTGCTGCGCGACCATCCGCAGGATACGCTGGCCATGAAACTCAGCCACGCGACCCGATTTGTGCTGGGCGATGCCCCGGGCATGCGCCGGTCGATCGAACGCATCCTGCCCGCTTATGCGCCGGATCATCCAGGGCGCGGATACCTGCTGGGCTGCCACTCGTTCGCGCTCGAGGAAACCGGTGCCTATGAAAAGGCCGAAATCGCGGGCCGTCAGGCACTGTGGATGGTTTCGGACGACGCATGGGGGCTGCATGCGGTCGCGCATGTGCATGAGATGACCGGTAACGCGCAGCTGGGTCTGGACTGGCTGGCCGGTCGCGAAAACGCCTGGTCGCACTGCAACAACTTCCGCTATCACGTGTGGTGGCACAAGGCGCTGATGCATCTTGATCTGGGTCAGATCGATCAGGTGATGGAGCTGTATGATCACCACATCCGCCAAGACAAGACCGACGATTACCGAGACATCTCGAACGGAACCTCGTTGCTGATGCGGTTGGAACTTGAGGGTGTAAATGTCGGAAATCGTTGGGAAGAACTGGCCGATTTGTCCGCCGCGCGAACCGAAGATGGCTGTTTGATTTTCGCGGACCTGCATTATCTTCTGGCGCTGACCGGCGACAACCGCGCAGACGCCACGGCAAAGATGCTGAACCGCATCCAGCAAGACGCAAAACGCGCCAAGGATGACACTACCCGCCGCATGGCCGATCCCGGCGTAGCCGCGGCACTGGGTCTTGAGGCATTCGCCGACGGCCAGCATGGCACCGCCTTTGACCATCTGTGTACCGCGCGCGGATCAATGCAACTGGCAGGTGGCAGCCATGCGCAACGTGATGTTTTTGAACGTATTACAATCGATTCCGGCCTGCGCGCCGGACGTCTGGATGAGGTTGAGCACATTCTTGACGACCGTCGTGCCAAGCGGGCCGGAGGCGAGGACAACTATGCCCTCGCGCGTCGGGCACTGATCGCAGCGGCACGCGACAGCGGTGACATGCAAAGCGTGCCCGCCGAATAACAATAAAAAAGACCAGGAAGGACAGAGAACGTATGGCGACTGTTTCGCCCGCTACTGATTTTGCATCGGTTGCAGCTTCGGCTGCGACCTCTGCCAGCACGCGCGATCCGCGGCTGGATTTCTATCGCGGCATCGCGATGTTCATCATTCTGATCGCGCATATCCCGAACGATCCGTGGGCCAAATGGATTCCGGCACGCTTCGGCTTCTCGGATGCGACCGAGATTTTTGTGTTCTGTTCCGGCATGGCCTCGGCGATTGCCTTTGGCGGGGCCTTTCTGCGCAAAGGCTGGTGGCTGGGCACCGCCCGGGTCGCCTACCGGATCTGGCAGGTCTATTGGGCACATATCGGCCTGTTTTTCTTTGTCGCCATGACCATGGCCGCACTGGACCAGACTGGCACGTTCGAGAAAACCTATGTCTCGTCTCTGAACCTGCAACATTTCTTCAACGATCCTGCGCCGCAGATGGTCGGGATTTTCACACTCACCTATGTACCGAACTATTTCGACATCCTGCCGATGTATCTGGTGGTTCTTGCGATGATGCCTTTGTTCATGGGCCTGTCCCGGATCGGTTTCTGGGCGGTTGCAGCAACCTCGATCGCGATCTGGCTTGTCGCCCAGTTCGGAGTGCTGGCCCTGCCCGCCGAGCCGTGGTCGGACCGCCAGTGGTTCTTCAACCCATTTGGCTGGCAATTGCTGTTCTTTACCGGTTTTGCATTCATGCGCGGCTGGATTCCCGCGCCGCCTGTGTCGAAAACACTGATCTGGATCGCGGCGCTGTTCCTGATCTTGTCCGCGCCCTTTGGGTCGTGGAAGGTGTTCCTTTGGGTGAATTCCGCAGCACCGGAACTGGGCGCGCTGATCCGCAAGGCCTGGCCCCTGACCGAGGAATTGCGGAGCAAAACCGAATTCGGACTGTTCCGTTATCTCCATTTCCTGTCACTGGCCTATCTGGGCTGGGTCGCCGCCGGGGAACACGGGCATCGCCTGATCGCCTCGGGACACGGCGTGGCGGCGCGGATCTGGCAATGGCTGCTGACCGTCATCACCAAGGTGGGTCAGCAATCGCTGGCAGTGTTCGTATTTTCGATGGCAGCGGCACGACTTATCGGCGTTGGACTGGACCAGACCGGGCGGGATTCCGCCGCTGTCTTTGCCGCCAACATAATTGGCTTTGCCATGATCATCGGTGTGGCCTATCTGGCCGCATGGTTCAAATCGCAACCATGGAAATATAAGAAATGATTCTTACACGCCGCGCATTTCTAACTTCATCGACGGCACTGGCATTTGCCCCATCCGCGTTTGCGACTGGCGGTGAGGTTCCGTTTGACCGCGATGATGTGATTAAGCTTGCCCGCGATCTGGCCAGCCGCCCCTATGCGGAACGCGAGATGGTGCCGCAGGAATGGCAGGACCTGACATATCAGCAGTATCGCTCGATCCGGTTCCGGCTGGACCGGGCGCTGTGGTACGAGACCGAGACACCCTTCAACGTCGATTTCTTTACCCCGGGCCTTTATTTTCCGCGCACTGTTCAGGTCTCGACCGTTGAAAACGGCATGACGACACCGGTCGCGTTCGATCTGGCGATGTTCGACAAATCCGAAGACGTGCCACACCTTCCCGTGGACGACACTCTGGGCTTCTCCGGTCTGCGCTTACGCACCGAGATGCACCGCCCCGGTAAAACCGATGAGTTCTGCGTTTGGCAAGGTGCAAGCTATTTCCGCGCCATTGGCCTGCACGAAGTTTACGGCCTGTCAGCCCGCGGGTTGGCGCTGAAGACCGGCGACCCGGATGGCGAGGAATTCCCCGAATTCATCCGTTTCTGGCTGGAGCGCCCTGCGCCTGGCCAACGCAACATGATCGTCCATGCGCTGATGGACAGCCCCAGCGTAACCGGCGCTTACCGCTTTGATGTCACCGCAGGCGCGGATTGCGTGATGGAGGTCGAGGCGACCCTGTTCCCGCGCGAGGATCTGACCCATGTGGGCATCGCGCCCGGAACGTCGATGTTCCTGTTCGATCAGACCAATCACAGCCGCTTCGACGATTTCCGGCCCGCCGTGCATGACAGCGACGGGCTGATGGTGCGCAACGGCGCGGGTGAAGTGCTGTGGCGGCCGCTGGCGAACCCGACGCGGTTGCAGATTTCCTCCTTAGTCGACACCAACCCGGTCGGCTTTGGCCTGATGCAACGGAAGCGTGAGTTCTCGGATTACGCTGATCTTGAAGCGAACTATCACAAACGCCCCGGCCTGTGGGTCGAACCCAAAGGCGACTGGGGCAAAGGCTCGGTCACGCTGGTCGAAATTCCTGCCGATCAGGAGATCTACGACAACATCGTTGCCTATTGGCGACCGGCTGCCCCGTATGCTGCGGGCAGCCAGATCGATATATCCTACCGCCTGATCTGGGGCGACAATCCTCAGCGTACGCCGATGGCCAGCGTAATCAACACGGCAATGGGCGAAAACACGTTCGGCGAAGGGCGTCTGGCCGTCATCGACTTTGAGGCCAGCGACTTGTTCGACGACCCCGAGGCGATTTCGATCTTTGTGGATTCGCCTCATGCCGAAACCTCGGACGGTGTGTTGCAACGCAACCCGGATACCGGCGGAATGCGGTTGGCATTTTCATTTGAACCCGCCGAACGGGATCATGTCGAACTGCGCGCGCAGTTGCTTGTCGGAAAACAACCGGCCTCCGAGGTCTGGCTGTACAGATGGACCATATGAACCGCGATCTGCATATCATGCCCCCCGAGGCGCTTTTGGCCATGCCGGCGCAGGATTTCAGCGCCGGGTTCCGTGACGCACAGGTTCCTTCCCGGACGGACAATCCGTCTGCCGGGTTCTGGCGCGCCTTGGCTTTTTCACCCGCGATGGCCGCAACGCTGGGCCTGTTGTGGGTGATGTCCGACTGGTTCGGAGCCGAAGGGATCAACCTGATCGAGGGCATTCTGCTGACGCTGATCTCGTTCAATTTCTTCTGGATCTCGTTCACGGTCTGCACCGTTCTTCTGGGCATGGCGTCGCTTGCGCGGCAGGAGCAGCCCAAACACCAGACCCGCCCGACCCCGCTGCGCGTCGCGTTGTTGATGCCGGTTTATAACGAAGTGCCGTGGTTCGTTCTGGGCAATGCCCGGACCATGCTGGAAGAATTGCGGGCGCGCGGCGGCCAGCATCACTATGCCATGTTCATCCTGTCCGACACACGCGACCCCGAGATTGCCGCGCAGGAACAGGCCAGCGTCGAGGCGCTGCGAACCTCGCTCGCACCCGGGCTGGAGTTGTATTACCGCCGCCGCGAACAGAATACCGACCGCAAGGTCGGCAACATCGCCGACTGGGTCAGTCGATGGGGCGCGGACTGGGATGCGATGCTGGTGCTGGATGCCGACAGTCTGATGACCGGCCGCGCCATCGCCCGCCTGACGGATTCTCTGGCGCGTGATCCCGGCGCGGGCCTGATCCAGAGTTATCCGCAACTGATCGGTGCGCAGTCGGTCTTTGCCCGGATGCAGCAATTCGCCAACGGAGTTTATGGCATTGCCTTTGCCGAAGGTCTGGCCCGCTGGTGCGGGCAGGAAGGCAACTACTGGGGCCACAATGCCATCATTCGTACCCGTGCCTTTGCCTGCTGCGCCGGGCTGCCCAAACTGCGATCTTTCAGCGGGCAGGACCAACTGATCATGAGCCACGACTTTGTCGAGGCCGGGTTGCTGCGCCGCGCCGGCTGGGGTGTGCGATTCCTGCCGCGTATTCGCGGATCGTATGAAGAGACACCGCCCACCCTGATTGACCACGCCATGCGCGACCGCCGCTGGTGTCAGGGCAACCTGCAGCACCTGAAACTGCTGGGCTCCGCCGGATTCCGCGCGGTGTCCCGCTTCCACATGTTTCATGGTGCGGTCGGCTATCTGATGTCACCGCTGTGGTTCGCGCTGCTGGTCATGTGGGCGCTGATCGGTCAGGGCGAGGATGCGTCGGTTCTACATTATTTCAGCCCAGACAACCCGCTATTTCCGCAATGGCCGGAAATGACTGAAACCCGCCACGTGCTGATCATTCTGGTCATGTATGCAATGTTGCTGGCGCCCAAGGTACTGGGCGTCGTGGCCCTGCCCCTTAGCGGTGTTCGCTATTCCGATTTCGGTGGCGGGCGGCGGTTTTTCATCTCGTTTCTGTCCGAGGTGATCCTGTCGATCCTCTATGCCCCGATCCTGATGGTACAACAGATGATCGCAGTCTTCCGAACAGCGTTGGGCATCCAAAAAGGTTGGTCCCCGCAAGCCCGCGACGGCGGTAGCTATAGCCTGCGCACCCTTGTTCTATGCCACGCTCTGGAAACGATCAGCGGGATCGCACTGAGCGTTGGGATTCTGGCCGGGCTGGTATCGGTCTGGCTGGCCCCGATCGCCATCAGCCTGGCCCTGGCTATACCGCTGTCCGCGCTTAGCGGCGTGTCCGCAGGAACGGCCCGGCGCATGGTCGGTATGCGCGAGGACTTCGCCGAACCCGCAATCACCCGTTCGGCCCTCCGCCACCGTGACGAACTGAAACGCCTGATCGAGGGCAAGGGGACGATGACCCCGGCGGAATGATCAGCTTCCGGGCAGGCCTTCGTACCAGTCCACCATCATGTCCGCCCACCCTTTGGGAACACCGTGACCACCAGGAAACAGCGCAAACTCCAGCGCGCTGTTTTCGGCGCAGCCTGTCCAGTTTCGGCGCATGAAATTACCCGTGATCGAAAACCCGGATGGTTTGGTATCCGGGCATTCATTGGCTTCACGCCAGATTTCAAATCCTGCAAAGATATCCCCCTGATGGAACCGGCCCCCACCCAGTATGCGCCCCTCCAACGGGACTACATTGTCTGCCCAGCCATGGGTGTGAAACAGCTTGACCGGCCCTGCGCAGCTTTCGGGATTTGGCCGCCAAAAGCCTCCTGACACAGGCACATAGGCCGAAAACGTCTCTGGTGCATCGCAGGCCAGATAGTTCACCATGAACCCGCCTGCGGAAAACCCGCCCAGCACAACCCGGTCGCTGTCGATGCCAAATCGGTCGGCTGCGTCCTGCACCACTTCGGTCAGAAAGGCGGTCTCGTCCCGCCCCTCCCAGCCGGGATAGAAGTTCCAGCTTTTGCGCCCGTTGCTCATTGCCCCTTCGGGTGCCATCACCGCATAGCCACGCGCGAGCAGCGGATCGACCATATTGCGGTTCTTCATCGTACCGCTGCCGCTGCCGCCATAGCCATGCAGGAACACGACCAGCGGCGGGTTTTCGGCCTTTGGCAATTCGATGTGGTATTCGCCGGACGGGGTCTCGCACGGACCTTCAGATTCGGCACACGTGGCCAAAGCCGTTTGTCCGGCGAATGAAAGGCTCAGCGCCAGCCAGAATTTCGCTTTCATCAAATGTCCTCTTTGTAAGCTTCGACCGGCAGCCCTGCGCGCAGCCAACCCGGTCCGGCGGCCGAGCCCAGCATGCCTTCGGGGACGTCGATAATATTGGTAAAACCGGCAGCCGTCAGTTGATTGCTCAGCCGCGCCGACCGGACGCCGCGGGCGCAGATCAGCGCAACAGGCGCAGACCGATCGCCATCTGCAAGCTGCGTGAGCGCCTGCACGAAGTCCTCGCGGCGCATATCAAGCGGATGCGCGCCCCTGCCAATCCCGGTTGCGCGCCATTCCCGGGGGGTGCGGATATCCACCAGCAGGATGTCCCCCGAAACTGCCTGTTGATACGCGCCGGCAACCTGAACCCGTCCACCGGAATAATCCTGTGGAATCAGACGGTACTGCCGTATCGCAAAGCCGGCGGCGATGGCGGCACCAACACCCAAAACTACCCGCCTTCGCGTTAGGTTCACTTTTTCTGCCACGCCGCGCTCCCATGCCGACAAATCGGTTTTATCACAGGGCGAAGCACATTGCCGCGTCGAATTGGCATCGGCCGGATCAAGTTCGCGTCATTTTCGCCCCAAAGGAAAATCCGCGCGCCCTTCACGCCGAAACGGGCGCATAATCTTGCAATCGCTGGACAGTCAGAGAATTATCCTTACAAAATCAATACCACTTTGACCGCCCAGACCGGAGTATCGCACTTGTCCCTATTCCTTATCGCGGCCCTTCCCTTCCTCGGAGCTGTGTTCCCAGCCCTTCTGATCCGGGCGGGACGAAACGCGGCGGCCTCGGCTGCCGGACTGACCACATTTCTGGCACTGATGGGGCTGCTGATCCACATTCCGTCCGTCATGCGCGGCGAGGTGGTGACGGCCAGGTTCGACTGGATACCGGGGCTGGGACTGAACGCGAATTTCATGCTGGACGGGCTGGGGTTTCTGTTTGCCCTGCTGATCCTGGGGATCGGTTTGCTGATCATCCTCTATGCGCGGTTCTACCTGTCCCGCGAAGACCCGATGGGGCAGTTCTATACCTATCTTCTTCTGTTCCAGGGCGCGATGGTGGGCATCGTTCTGTCCGACAACATTCTGCTTTTGTTGATTTTCTGGGAACTCACGTCGCTCAGTTCCTTCCTGCTGATCGGATACTGGCGGCACCTGCCCGAGGGGCGTCAGGGCGCGCGCATGGCGCTGGCTGTCACCGGATCAGGCGGGCTGGCGATGATCGCCGGGATGCTGATCCTTGGTAATATCGTGGGGTCCTACGACCTGAGCGTTATCCTCCAGAACAAGGAGCTGATCCAGTCGTCGCCCTACTACATGCCCGCGCTGATCCTGATCCTGCTGGGTTGTTTCACCAAGTCAGCGCAGTTCCCGTTCCATTTCTGGCTGCCGCACGCGATGGCCGCACCAACACCGGTTTCGGCCTACCTGCACTCGGCCACGATGGTAAAGGCCGGGCTGTTCCTGATGGCGCGGATGTGGCCGGTTCTGGCCGGGACCGAGGCCTGGTTCTACATCGTGGCAACAACCGGTCTGGTAACGATGTTGATCGGTGCCTGCATTGCGCTGTTCAAGGATGACCTCAAGGCCTTGCTGGCGTTTTCGACCGTGTCGCATCTGGGTCTTGTGACCATGCTGCTGGGCTTTGGCACCAAGATTGCCGCCGTGGCCGCCATCTTCCACATCATCAACCATGCAACTTTCAAGGCCGCCCTGTTCATGACCGCAGGGATCGTCGACCACGAGACCGGAACCCGTGACGTCAAACGGCTGGGCGGGTTGCGGCACCTGATGCCGATCACCTTCACCATCGGGACGATTGCAGCCCTGTCGATGGCTGGCCTGCCACCGCTGAACGGGTTCCTTTCCAAGGAAATGATGCTTGAGGAAACAGTCCATACAACATGGCTGAACTCGCATTATCTGGTGCCCGGTCTGGCCCTGTTGGCGGCGCTTTTCTCAGCGGCCTATTCCTTCCGCTTTGTGGGCCACGTTTTTCTTGGCCCCGAGCGGGACGATTACCCGGCACATCCGCATGATCCGCCCGTCGGGCTGTGGTTGGCCCCCGCATTTCTTGTGGTTCTGGTTGTGCTGATCGGTCTGTATTCCGCCGCCATCGTTGGCCCGCTGGTCGCCGTTGTCTCCAGCGCGGTGATCGGCGGAGAGAAGCTGCCCTACTATTCGCTCAAACTGTGGCATGGCTTTACTCCGGCGCTTTACATGTCCATCGTGGCAACGCTGGGAGGTTTTTTCCTGGTGTCGCTGCACAAGCGCGGAGAACAGGTCTGGAACGCGCTGCCCCGGCCCGAGGCAAAAGACATCTTCGACGCAGTGATCGGCGCGCTGACAAAGCTCAGCCAGTGGGTCACGGACGAGCTGCACAATGGCGTCATCTCGCGTTATGCCATCATCATGATCGCCTTTACCGTGGGGATGGGTTTTTACGCCTATTCGACCGGCACAATCGGGCTTGAGACCCGGGTGCCGCTGCCCGCACCAATCATACCGATTATCGGCTGGATCTGTCTGGTGGGAGCAACGCTCGCGATCATGTGGTTCCACCGCAACCGCCTGTTGTCACTGGTGCTGATCGGTGTTGTGGGTCTGATCGTGTCAATGGCGTTCAACTACCTGTCCGCTCCGGATCTGGCGCTGACGCAGATTTCGGTCGAAGTGGTCACGATGATCCTGCTGTTGCTGTCGCTGAACTTTCTGCCAACCGAAACCCCACGGGACAGCAGCGCCCAGCGCCGCTGGCGGGATGCGGCGATCTCTGTCGTGGCGGGGATCGGCAGCGGCGCCTTGATCTATGCGCTGATGCTGCGCGATTTCGCTTTTCCGACGATATCGGATTTCCATCTGGCGAACTCGTACAAGGGCGGCGGCGGCACCAACGTGGTCAACGTCATTCTCGTCGACTTCCGGGGCTTTGATACTTTTGGCGAGATCATCGTTCTGGGCATTGCCGCGCTGATCATCTTTGCCCTGACCGAGGCGGTTCTGAGCACAAATGTCCGGGCCTATCTTCTGAACCGCAAACCGCACTGGCCGCAATCGGGCGACTCGCACCCGCTTATGATGGTGGTTGCAACCCGCGTGATGATGCCGATTGCCCTGATGGTGGGCGCCTACATCTTTTTCCGCGGCCACAACCAGCCCGGCGGCGGCTTTATCGCGGGTCTGATCGTCGCGATCGCCTACCTGATGCAATACATGGCCAGCGGATACACCTGGGCCATTGAACGGCAGAGGTTCTTTTACCACGGAACAATCGGCTGGGGCGTTCTGATAGCCGCTGCGACCGGACTGGGCGCGTGGTTCAATGAAAGGCCGTTCCTGACCAGCGATTTCGGCTACATTCACTGGCCGCCGCTGGAAGAGTTCGAATGGGCCACCGCCATCCTGTTCGACACCGGCGTATTCCTCGCCGTTCTGGGTGCTGTCATGCTGGCGCTGGACAGCCTGTCACGGTTTGCATGGCAACCGGGCATGGCGCAGGAGTTCCCGATGGATATCAACCCGCTTCGGGATGATCCGCCAGAAGAAGACCAAGAGAAGGAGCAGGCCTGATGGAAGCGCTCGTAGCCTCTGCCGTAGGCGTCATGACCGCAGCCGGGATCTTCCTGATCCTTCGTCGCAGGACTTTCCCCGTCATTCTGGGCCTGTCTTTGCTGACCTATGCAGTCAATGTGTTCCTGTTTGCCACCGGGCGGCTGGCGCTGAATGCGCCGGCGGTTCTGAACAAGTACAAGGACGTGCCCTACACCGATCCGCTGCCGCAGGCACTCGTGCTGACGGCCATCGTGATCTCGTTCGGGATGACGGCGGTGATCGTGATGATCGCCCTGTCCGCCTATCTGTCGTCCATGGATGACCACATCGACATGAGCGCGCAGGACAGCGTGGACGGCGCAGGAGAAGACGCATGAATCACTGGATCGTTGCGCCGATCGTCCTGCCCGCGATCCTGGCCCCCTTCATCATCATGGTGCTGCGGTTCCATCTGGACCTGCAGCGCATCTTCTCGGTCGCCGGTGTCGTAGGCCTGCTGGGTATCGCCCTGACCATCACCGCAAAAGCGTCGGGCGGCGACATTCAGGTCTATGAACTTGGCAACTGGCCCGCGCCATTCGGGATCGTGCTGGTGCTGGACAAACTGTCGGCCATGATGGTGCTGCTGACGGCATTGCTGGCACTTCCCATCGTGCTGTATTCCATTGCCTCCGGCTGGGACGACAGGGGAAAGCACTTTCACGCCCTGTTCCACTTCCAGCTTATGGGTGTTTGTGGCGCCTTTCTGACCGGAGACGCGTTCAACCTGTTCGTTTTCTTCGAAGTTCTGCTGATCGCCTCTTACGGCCTGATGACGCACGGAGGTGGTTCTGTACGGCTGAAAGCCGGGGTTCAGTACGTCACCTACAACCTGCTTGGTTCGACCCTGTTCCTGTTTGCACTTGGCACCATCTATTCCGTGACCGGCACTTTGAACATGGCCGATCTGGCGCTGCGCGTGGCCGAAATTCCACCCGAAGATACAGCTTTGCTGCGGGTCGGCGCGGTACTGCTGCTGCTGGTTTTCTGTATCAAGGCCGCCGTTCTGCCACTGCATTTCTGGTTGCCCGCCAGCTATGCCAACGCTCCTTTGCCTGTGGCCGCGCTGTTTGCGATCATGACCAAGGTGGGCGCATACTCGATCCTGCGGGTCTATACCCTGGATTTTGGTCCCGACGTCGCAGTGACAGAAGGCCTGGTCGGAGCTTGGCTGCAACCGGCTGCATTGGTCACTCTGGCGGTCGGAGCAATCGGCATTCTGGGAGCACAGCACATCGCGCGCCTGGTCGCATTCTGCGCGATTGCGTCGATGGGCACTTTGCTGATTGCGATTTCGCTGTTCTCGCCCGGCGCAACCGCTGCCGCGCTGTATTACATTTTCCACTCGACACTGGCGACGGCGCTTATGTTCCTTGTGGCCGACCTTGTGATGCAGCGGCGCGGCGGCGCCATTGAGCCCGGCACTCCGATGCCGCAAAGCGGGTTGATTTCGGCGCTGTTCTTCGTGGGCGCAATTGCGCTGGCCGGTATGCCGCCACTGTCCGGTTTTGTCGGCAAACTGCTGGTACTGGACGCCGCGCGGGATGCCCCGGACGCCAACGCAATCTGGGCGGTGATCCTGATCGGGTCTTTTGTGACAATCGTTGGACTGGCCCGGGCCGGGTCGCTGATCTTCTGGAAAAGCCACGACGCACAGCACAACACAGCAGAGTCCGAAAATGAAGATGAAGACGTCGTTCTGCCTGCGCCCGAACCTCAACCGGCGCTGGCATTCACGGCGGTATTCGGACTGGTCCTTGGCCTGATGCTGTTGACCTTGTTCGCTGGCCCGGCGCTGACCTACGCTGAAGGCACGGCAGGACAATTGTTCTCGCCCGAAAATTACATCTCGGCCGTCATGGGAGGTGAAGAATGATCAAACTGCTACACCGGATATTTCCGCACCCGCATCTGACCATTCTGCTGACGTTTGTGTGGATGTTGCTTGCCAACCAACCCTCGCTGAATTCGCTGGTGTTTGGTCTGATTCTGGGGATCATCATCCCGTTCATCACGCAGCCCTACTGGCCGGACCGTCCCATACTGCGCAACTGGCCGATGATCGTGGAATACATGCTTGTCGTTCTATGGGACATTGTGATGGCCAATATCGCGGTCGCCCGGATCATCCTGTTCAAGCGCGACAGTGATCGGCAACCAAACTGGGTCTGTATTCCGCTTGAACTGCGCACACCCGAGGCGATTACCGTGTTGGCCGGAACGATCACCATGACGCCGGGCACCGTCAGCTGCGATTTGTCTGCGCAGGGGCACAATCTGTTGGTCCATTGCCTTGACGCCCCGAACCCTGACGAGGTTCGGGACCAGATCAAGCAACGCTATGAACGTCGCCTCAAGGAGATTTTCGAATGATCACCTATGCCATCTATTTCACCTTTGCCTGTTTTGGCGCGGCGATCATGATGTGTCTATGGCGGATCGTGACGGCCGACGGTGTCGGCACGCGGGTACTGGCGCTGGATACCATGGTCATCAACACCATCGCGTTGATGATCCTTTACGGTCTCAGGCTGGGAACCGAGATCTTCTTTGAATCCGCCATGATCATCGCCATGCTGGGCTTTGTTTCAACGGTGGCTTACGCACGCTTCATGCTGCGTGGCAACATTATCGAGTGAGGGCGACATGGGTTTCGTTTTCGAATTTCTCATCGCTTTCTTCCTGATCGTCTCGGGCATATTTGGTTTCGTGGGATCGTTTGGCATGATCAAGCTGAAGGATCCGATGTCCCGGCTGCACGCGCCGACCAAGGCCACAACTCTGGGCGTTGGGGGCGTTCTGCTGGCGTCGATCTTTCATTCCGTCCTGCTGGAGGATCACGCGTCGCTGCACGAGCTGCTGATAACGCTGTTTTTGTTCCTGACCGCGCCGATCACGGCCCTGTTCATTGCCAAATGGCACATTCATCGCCATGAATCGCCCGGCGATCTGCCGGATGCAGGCGAGGATGAGCTTTGGGCCACCCACGCGGTCGAGCAGGTCGAAGACGTCCCGGATCACACAGCGAACTGAACCTGATGCATACACCTCCGTTGCCTTTGACCCGCGATCTGGTTCTGATCGGCGGGGGCCACACGCACGCGCTTGTGCTGCGCAAGTGGGGAATGAACCCCTTGCCCGGCGCGCGAGTGACCATCATCAATCCCGGCCCAACCGCGCCTTATTCCGGCATGTTGCCGGGTTATGTGGCCGGGCATTACAGGCGGGACGAGCTGGACATCGATCTGGTAAAGCTGGCGCGATTTGCCGGGGCGCGCATCATTCTGGGCGCGGTAAACGGCCTGGATCCAGCAAGACGGGTTGTTCACGTTTCAGGGCACCTGCCTGTTTCGTTTGATGTCGCATCGGTCAATGTGGGCATAACTTCTGACATGCCCGCCTTGCCCGGATTTGCGGAACATGCGGTGCCGGCGAAGCCTCTGGGCCTATTTGCGGCACGTTGGGCCGACTACCTGAAGACGCCCGGGCCCGCGTCAGTCGCGGTCATTGGCGGCGGTGTTGCCGGGGTCGAACTGGTCATGGCGATGGCGCATGCGTTGCGGGCGCAGGGCCGCGACGCCCGGGTCGCGTTGATCGACAACGCCACGGCTTTGACGGCCACAGGCCCCAAGGCCGGGGAAACCATCCGACAGGCGATGGAAAGCCTGGGGATCGCGATCTTCGAAAACGCTTCCATTCGCCAGATCGGCAAGGATTATGTTGAACTGGAGGATGGCCGCCACATCCCAGCCGCGTTCGTGACCGGAGCCGCTGGTGCGCGACCCTATGACTGGATCGCTGAAACAGGGTTAGAGATGCAGGGTGGCTACATCCGTGTCGACGCGCATCTGCAGTCCAGCCACCCCTTGATCTTTGCCGCCGGCGATTGCGCGCACCTGTCCGACAACCCGCGCCCCAAGGCCGGCGTCTATGCGGTCCGTGAAGCGCCGGTTTTGTTTGACAATCTGCGCGCGGCATTGGGAGCGGGACGGATGCGGCGGTACGTGCCGCAGAAAGATTATCTGAAACTGATTTCGCTGGGCAGGAAGTCCGCCCTTGCGGAAAAGTTGGGAACGTCATTCAGCGGTCCGTTGATGTGGAAATGGAAAAACCACATCGACCAGAAATTCATGAACAGATTTCGTGACCTGCCGCAGATGGCAATACCGAAACTGCCCGGGCATCATGCGGACGGTTTGCGCGAAGCATTGGGTGACAAACCGATGTGCGGCGGTTGCGGTGCCAAAGTTGGGCGTGGTGCCTTGCAGCAAGCCTTGCAGACGTTGCCTGCGCCCGAACGCTCGGATGTCACCCCCCTGCCCGGCGATGATGCGGCCCTGCTGACAACGGGTGGGGCGCGTCAGGTCATCACGTCGGATCACTTGCGCAGCTTCGCCGCAGACCCCGTGTTGATGACGCGCATCGCGGCCGTGCACGCGCTTGGTGATATCTGGGCGATGGGTGCGGCGCCGCAGGCGGCGACTGCAACTGTGATCCTGCCCCGCATGTCCGCCACGTTGCAGCACCGCACGATGACGGAAATCATGACAACCGCCAGCGACGTTCTGCGGCAGGCTGGTGCCGAGATTGTTGGCGGCCACAGCTCTATGGGCGATGAGATGACCATCGGTTTCACCATCATCGGTCTTTGCGCCCAGGAACCTATTACTCTGGCCGGTGGTCTGCCGGGGGATGCACTGATCCTGACCAAACCCATTGGCAGCGGTGTTTTGATGGCCGCTGAAATGGCTGGTCAGGCCGATGGCGCGTGGGTCGCGGCCGCATTTTGCCACATGACCCACCCACAGGGCACAGCCGCCGAAATCCTCAGGCGCGCGCATGCGATGACGGATGTCACGGGTTTTGGTCTGGCCGGCCACCTGAAGGGAATGTGCGAGGCTTCGGGTTGCGGTGCAGCACTGGATCTTGAGGCCGTGCCTGTAATGGTCGGCGCTGAAGAGTTGTATTCGAACGGCATCCGGTCGAGCATTTTCGCTGACAACAGGGCAATAGCTCCGGAACTGCCCGCGGAAGGTAAAGCAGGCTTGTTATTCGACCCCCAAACCGCCGGAGGATTGCTGGCTGCGGTCGCCCCGGACCAGGCTCAGGACCTGTGCGCGTCGCTTCGTGACGCGGGATATCCCGCAGCTATTGTCGGCCGGTTAACCAAGGCTCTGGGCTTGCGTCTTTAAAGCCGGGCCAGAACCTGTTCGATCCGGGCAGCGACATCGGCAAGACTGTCGGTATCCAGCCGGTCGGCCTGAAGCTCCGCAATGACCTGAGCACCCCTACCCTTCTGCGACTTGGCGTAGGCCGGATCATAGTGCTGATCCATCAGCGCCCGCGTCAGACCACGTTTATCTCCGGCCTCCATCAGGGACAGCCAGTTATCGACGACGTCATGGCCGCGATGAAAGCGCAGCGGTGACAGCCGGTCACGCATCCGCTCGTGATCTGAAAGAATGTCATCATAGGCAGCGACCAGATAATCTGCCCGCGCCGCAAGCGGGGCATCAATTCGGACACGAGGAGCCGCTCGCAGCCCGTTCCAAAGGCTGGGCGGCAGGATCAGACTTCCGATTTTGGAAGACTCGGCCTCGACGACCACTGGCCGACTGGCGTCCATCCGACAAAGCACGGCGGATAATGCGGACTCAAACCCTTTCTGGCTGGGTTGTCCTCCGGGCATTTCACCCAGCAACGAGCCGCGATGATTGGCCAGCGCCTCAAGGTCCAGAACCTGCACGCCTCGCTTTGCGAGATGCGCGAGCAATTCGGTTTTTGCCGTTCCTGTATATCCGTCCAGCGCCACAAAGCGGTGCGGCAGGACGTCATCGTACAGATAGCGGTTCACCAGTCGGCGGTAGGTGCGGTAGCCACCTTCAACTACGTCGGCACGCCACCCGATTTGCTGCAGCATCCAGGTGAAAGACCCTGACCGCTGCCCTCCGCGCCAGCAGTAGACCAGAGGCCGCCATCCTCCCTCGTGATGGCTGAGGCTGTTTTCGATATGCGCGGCAGCATTGCGAAACACCAGAGCCGCGCCCAGCTTGCGGGCCAGAAACGGGCTTTCCTGAACGTAGATCGTGCCGACTTTCGCCCGTTCTTCATTGTCCAGAACCGGCAGGTTGATGGCACCCGGCAAATGATCCTCTGCGTATTCTGCAGGGCTTCGCACATCGATCACGGTATCGAAGTCGTGTGTGTAGAGGTCAGGCAGGGTGGTGAATTTCAGAACCATATCTGCGGTCTATCTTGGGCTTGGCTGAAAGAAAAGCCAGCTCACTCCTCGACTGGTTCGATCAGTTCTGCGCCGCTGGCCCGGTTCGAGTTCACCGCAGGATCAACCCGATGGTAGGTCAACACATCTTCCGCACCGGGACGCATCAGCCGGGCCGCCCCTTTACCCGCCTCACCCAGCCAAAGCGCCCAGTCGTCGGATTCTAGGATCAATGGCATCCGATGATGGATCTTGCCCAGATTTCCGTTGGCCGCAGTGGTGACGATGGCGCAGGTGCTTTGGCGTTCACCTTCAAGACCCCAGTCCTGCCAGACACCGCCGAAGGCAATCGGTTCGTTGTTGCGGCGCGAGATATACCAGGGCAACCGCTGTCCTTGGTCGGATTTGGTCCATTCATAGAACCCTGTCGCCAAAATCAGGCAACGCCGCTCGCGGCAGGCCGCGCGGAACGCGGGTTTCTGGGCCAGGGTTTCAGCCCGCGCATTGATCAGCAACGGGCCATCATTTTGCGCCTTGTACCAATGCGGCAGAAACCCCCACCGCATCGGATCAAGCTGGCGGCCTCCTTCACCGGTCCGCACGACATGCACCTGATTGGTCGGGCACACATTGAAATTGGGAACGCCCGGAAGGCTGTTCGCCGGGCGCGCAGAAAACAGCTGCGCCATTGCGTCGTTGGGAAGAGTTATTGCAAACCGTCCGCACATAGGTAATGAACCACTGACATTTTTTTCTACAGGCTCAGGTTCACACGAGGTCACATGGCAAATCAAACAGCTAAATCCCTGAAGGGCAAAGCGCTTGGTGATCTCGAGGCAGGTAAGTTGCCGCAGGCACTTAAAAAAGCGCAGTTGGGGATCAAGAAGTTTCCAAAGGATACGGACTTTCAAGCCATTGCGGGTTTTGTTTTCACCGAATTGAAACAGTACAAGAAGTCCATTCCCCATTTCGTCGAAGCCGCGCGTCGCAAACCCGATGACCCTCAGTTTGCTGAAAACCTTGCAAACGCTCTGATGCAGACAGGCCAGATCCCGCGCGCGCTGGCTTATGCCGAGAAAATGCTGGAGCAGTTTCCCAACAACGCAGAGCTTGTTCGCGTTGTGGATGAGATCCAACTCAAAGGATCCAACTGGCGCGAGATTGTTGAACATGCGACCGAAAAACTCAAAAAATCTCCGGACGATGTCACGCTGTTGACGACCCGAGCCCGCGCTTACGACAGAATTGGGTTCAGCGACAACTGCAGGCAGGACGCCTATCGCGCTTATGAACTGGCGCCAGACGACAACGCAGTCGCATTCCAAAAAGCCTCGATTCTTCATCAGGAGGGCAAGAAAAAGGATGCCGCCGAGATTCTCGACCGGATCATCACCAATGATCCCGCTCATGTGGCGTCACTATTGCAGTTGTCCAACATGGCCGACGAGGACCGCGCGCGCGACCTGGAACCGCTTGTAGCTACTGCCATCGACAACAGCGATCACCCTGTCTCGCAGCTTGAGTTCGCCAAGGCGCAAATCACATCCGTTCTGCATGGGCTGACTGCCGCAATGCCCGGGTTTGCGCGGGCCAACGAATTGCAACACGAGTTGAATCCGTACAAATTCGGCGACGAAAGCCAGAAACTTCGGCGCATTGTGCAGTTGTTCCCCGAAATTGACACTCCGATCTCCTCCGAGGTGGTCGTTGGGCCGATCCCGATTTTTGTCATCGGCCAACCGCGCTCCGGGACGACACTCATGGAAATGATGCTGAGTTCGATTCCGGATGTCGCAGGGTGTGGGGAACTGACTGTAGGGCCGGACTTGTCCTACGACTTTATCCATGAAGGCAAAGCCTATGACGCGAAAGACGCGGAGGAGTTTGCCCGAGATTTCCGCCGCCTGATGCCACCGGTCCCGGAGACATCAATCGCGTTTGTCGACAAGTTGCCTCATAACTACCAGCAGGTAGGATTCTTACTTTCCGCATTCCCAAATGCGAAAGTTATCAATATGATGCGCGATCCGCGCGATGTCGGTTTGTCGAAATGGATCAGACGGTTCCCCGCACCGGGTATGAGATATGCGTCCAATCTGGAAGCAATCGGGCATTCCGCGAACATGTACCGCAAGTACATCGCCCATTGGGAAACCATTTTCGGCGACCGGATTCTGACCGTGCCGTATGAAAAGCTCGTCGCTGACCCCGAAACCTATAGCCGGCAGGTTGCGGACTTCCTTGGCCTCGAATGGCACGAGACGATGATGCACCCGGAAAAGAACAAAAAGCAGGTGCGCACAGCCAGCATCGATCAGGTTCGAAAGAAGATTTCGACCAAATCAATCGGCGGCTGGCGTCAGGTCGCAGACCACATCCAGCCGATGCTGAACGGCTTCGATCCCGAGCTTTGGCCGGAATACGATCTCAGCTGACACAAATCACACCGAACAGAAAAGGCCGCATCGGGGATGCGGCCTTTGTCGTTGGTGCCGGGATGCTTACTTCTGCTTGATGCGTCCGTCCAGATAAGGCGTATACGGCGCGTTCGCGGCCAGATATTCAGCGGTGACATCCGCCAGATCCGGCCCGAAGTCATACGCTTTCTTGTCGTCGCCTTCGAACATGGAATAGCCATCACCACCGTTGCGGACATAGTTGTTGGTCACGACCAGATATGTCGCCGCCGGGTCAATCGGCACGAAGCCATCGCCATCGGCCACCATCACCTCGGTTACGCGTCCCTCGTTCGGGGCAACCGACGGATCCCATGTGAAGGCCATACCGGCCACTTGTGGGAAGCGGCCTTTGACTTCTTCAACCTGGCTCACGCCGTTTTCCAGGGCGTCGATGACCCCCTGACCGCTGATCTGGAAGGTCGACAATGTGTTCTGGAACGGCAACACCGTCAGAACCTCGCCCATTGTCACTTCGCCCGGATCGATCGAGGCCCGCAAACCACCGGAATTGGCGATGGCGATCTGAACGCCCTGATCCGCCACACGGGCCAGCATTGCATCGGCAACCAGATTGCCCATCTGGCATTCCTGCACGCGGCAGATCGCGCGGTCGCCTTCAATCGCATCTGCAGCATTGGCCACAACCTTGTTGCGGATTTCATCCAGAGGAACCGCCAACTCGGCGATCCGGTCCAGCGCGGACTGATCCTCGGTCACGGTGTTGTCCATGATCAGCGGTTCACCAACGGCCTCGATCACATTTCCGTCGTCGTCGAATGTCACATTCAACTCGCCCAGGAATTTACCATAGGCGTAGGCCTGAACGATCTGAACGTCATTCACGACGGTCGGGTAAGGCCCGACGGCCCTGTCGGACACGTTCGACAGGTACGTGTTGGAATGCCCCCCTACGATCACGTCAACGCCGGTGGTTTCCTGCGCCACGCGCTGGTCCACACCATAGCCCGAGTGACTTAGAACAACGATCTTGTTGACGCCTTCGCCGGTCAGCTTGTCCACTTCTCCCTGCACGGCCGGAACCGGGTCGGAAAATGTAACGTTTGGCCCGGGTGAGGCCAGTTCGTCCGTATCCTGAGGCGTCAGGCCGATCAGGCCGATCTTTTCACCGCCAACCTCGATCACCGTCGACTTCGCAATCTTGTCGGTCAGCAGTTCTTCGTCCGCAATGTTCGCGTTGGACATCAGAACGGGAAAATCGACGGAGTCGACGAAACCGCGCAGCACTTCGGGGCCGTCATCAAACTCGTGGTTGCCCACGGTCATCGCATCATAACCCAGCCGGTTCATGAACTCGGCCGCGACCTTGCCCTTGTAGTAGGTATAAAACAACGAACCCTGAAACTGGTCGCCGCCATCCACCAAAACCGAATTCTCAGCGCGGCCGCGGGCCTCTTCCACCGCAGTGACAAGGCGCGCCGAACCGCCGAAACACTTGCCTTCGGCATTGTCTTCGGCGTCGCAGCCGCTGTCATATTTGTTGATCGGCTCAAACCGGGAATGGAAGTCATTGGTGTGCAGAATGGTCAGCTTGTAGTCGGCGGCCGCAACACCTGCGGTCAGGCCCACAATGGCAGTAGATGCCAGAAAACGGATCAACATTAATGAAACTCCCTGTCGTTGATTGCAGGGATCGTGCGCCGACTGAAACAAAGAGTCAAAGGGGGAAATCCGCCTTGATTCCCCACGCCGTGCAAGGCATCACCACCTCATGCTGATTTACAAGATTTTCAGGTCCGATGAATGGACCACGCTGCAGGATCAGGGCGCGTCAGACGGCGCGCCGATTGACGTTACCGACGGATTTGTCCATTTCTCGACGGCCCAACAGGCCGCCGAAACCGCCGCCAAGCATTTTGCCGGAGTTGATGGCCTGGTCCTCTTGGCCTGCGACGCCGACGCCATGGGCGATGATCTGAGATGGGAAGTTTCGCGCGGGGGCGCCTTGTTTCCCCACCTTTACCGGCAGATGCGGGTGACCGATGTGATCTGGTCCCGTGCCCTGCCATTTGACGGAAAGCTACACCAGTTCCCCAAGGAGATGGTATGACCGGCTTCATCGATCCTGATCGTGAGCAGTTCGAGTTGTTCAAGGCACTGGATCGCGATCAACCGATCGAGATGCTCAACCTGGTCAGGTTTCGCGCGCAGGCTGAATACCCTTCCGGACACGCGCTGGCAGATGCCGGCCTGACCGGCGCTGAGGCCTACCAGAACTACGGATTGGAAACCGCGCCCATTGTCGCCCGCATCGGGGCGTCCATTTTATGGCGCGGTGGATTTGAAACCACTTTGATAGGCCCCGCCGACGAAATCTGGGATGCCGTGTTCATCGCCCGATATCCCAGCGCGCACGCCTTCCTTGAGATGGTAACCGACCCCGTTTATCGCACCGCCGTGGTGCATCGTCAGGCGGCTGTTTCGACCTCGCGGCTGATCCGTTGTTCGCCAGCACAGGTCGGAGGAACCTTCGGATGAAACTGATCGAAAAGCTTGGGCTGTCAGCCCTGCACCGGCTGGACCCCGAAACTGCCCATGGGATGTCGATCCGGGCCTTGAAAGCCGGATTGGTCCCGGCTGCCGGCCCTGTCACGTCACCACGCCTACGCACGCAGATCGCCGGCCTGACGCTGGCCAATCCGGTCGGCCTGGCCGCTGGGTTCGACAAGAATGGCGAGGTTCTGGGCCCTTTGTCGCGGGCCGGGTTCGGATTTATTGAAGTCGGTGCGGTGACACCGCGTCCACAACCAGGCAACCCGAAACCGCGCCTGTTTCGCCTGACCGAAGACAAGGCGGCCATCAACCGTTTCGGCTTCAACAACGAAGGAATGGACGTCATGGCTCGCCGTCTCGCGAGCCGTCCCCGCGATGCGGTCATCGGATTGAACCTTGGCGCCAACAAGGACAGCGACGACCGCCCCGGTGATTTCGCCAAAGTACTGGCCCATTGCGCCGCCCATCTAGATTTTGCCACGGTCAACGTGTCGTCCCCCAACACCGAGAAACTGCGAGACTTGCAGGGTAAAGCCGCGCTTGGCGCTTTGCTGGCGGGTGTTGTCAAAACGCGAGACGCGCTGCCGGCACCGATTCCCGTATTCCTGAAAATTGCTCCGGACCTGACGGCACCAGAGATACAAGATATCGCCGATATCGCGCTGGAAACCGGAATTGACGCGGTCATTGCCACGAATACCACCCTGTCTCGCGACGGGCTGAGAAGCGCACACAAGGATGAGGCTGGTGGCCTGTCTGGCGCGCCTTTGTTCGAAAAATCGACCCGCGTTCTTGCGCAGCTCAGCCAACTGACCGAAGGACGCATTCCCTTGATCGGCGTGGGTGGCATCAGCAGCGCGGAACAGGCCTATGCCAAGATTTGCGCCGGTGCCTCGGCCGTCCAGTTCTATACGGCCATGGTTTACGGCGGCATGTCGCTGGCATCGGAAATCGCCCGGGGTCTGGACGAACTTCTGGCCCGGGACGGGTTTGAAAATGTCGCACAGGCGGTTGGCAGCAAACGAGAGGATTGGCTGTGATGGAATACTGGCACAACCCGCGGTGTTCGAAATCGCGTTCGGGGCTTGCACTGCTTGAAGAAAACGGCGCAGAACCCCGTGTCCGGAAGTATCTGGAGGACGCACCGTCAGAAGACGAATTGCGGGCCGTGCAGGCGAAACTGGGCATTGCTGCAATCGACATGATGCGCACAGGTGAAAAGCGCTTCAGGGAACTGGGGCTGAACAAAGCGACGCCGGACGATACCTTGATCCGTGCCATGGCCGAAAACCCGATCCTGATCGAACGCCCCATTGCCATTCGCGGTGACAAGGCCGCAATCGGGCGTCCGCCCGAAAACCTGCTGACCCTGCTTTAAGCGACTTGCGCCTCTAGCTTCGGATAGCGCCATCCCAGCGTGACGCCACGCGCGATGTTCAGAACCATCAGCGCGGCCCACAGCCCGTGATTGCCAAATGCAGGCACCAGAATGAACAGGGACAGGACGTAGATCCCGACCGAGTGGATCATCGCCTGGCGCATGTCCCGAGTCCAAGTCGCGCCGATGTAGATACCGTCGAACATCCAGCTGGCCACGCCAATCACCGGGGCAATCGCAGCCCAGATCAAAAACTCGCGCGCGGCCTCACGTACCTCGGGCGAGGTGGACATCACATCGATCAGCGCGGGTCCTGCCAGATAGAAAACCAGACCCAGCGCGAAAGCGCCGCCTACGCCCCATTGTGACGCCATCACGGACGCGCGCCGCACCTGAAAACGGTCCTTTGCCCCGACCGCCCCGCCGACCAGCGCCTCGGCCGAAAAGGCAAAACCGTCAAGCGCAAAGGCTGTGATTTCCAGAAACTGCAGCAGAACCTGATTGGCAGCCAGATTGACGTCGCCCAGGTCCGACCCGACAAAAAGAAAAGTGGTGAACGATCCGGTCAAAAGGACGGACCGCACCATGATGTCGCCATTCACCTGCATCATCCGGCGCAGCCGTGCGCCGTCGAAAATGCGCGGCCAGTCTCTCCACTGATTACCGGCAAATGCCTGACGGCAGAGCCATAGCCCAAGGGCCAACCCGGTCCATTCGGCGATCAGTGTCGCCAGCGCGACGCCCTCGACGCCCCAGCCCAGCCCAAGCACGAACCACAGATCCAGCAGGATATTCAGGCCATTCATCCAGACCTGAAGCACAAATACGCCCCGCGTCCGCTCGATCGCGATCAGCCAGCCTGTAACGGCATAAAGCGCAATTGTCGCCGGGGCACCCCAGATCCGGATTTCCAGGTATTGCCGGGTCAGCGCTTCGACTTCGGGGCTTGCGGGGGACAGGGCAAATGCCCCCCACAGCACCCAGACCTGCGTCAGAATGAAAAACAGCCCCGCCGCGCCGCCCAACAGCAAACCGCGCATCAGCAGCGCGCCGGTTTCAGCCGTGTCGCCAGCCCCGCGCGCCTGTGCAGCCAATCCCGTGGTGCCCATCCGCAAAAAGCCGAATATCCAGTAGATGGCCGACAGGATGACCGCGCCCATTCCGACAGCGCCGATCGGGGCGGCCAGCCCCATCTGCCCGACAACACCAGTATCAACCGCCCCCAGTATCGGGACAGTGGCATTGGACAGAACGATAGGTGCTGCGATCTTCAGCACCCGTCTGTGCGTGATGGGTGCCGAGGCATCCCGCATTCAAGGCTATCCTTCGTCCGAATCCGATTGCGGCATCAGGAAATGCCCCGAAGCCTGCGCGAACAGGCGCGCATGGTTGTCCTGCCACGCCTCAACCCGGACCGAAGCATAACGTCGCCCGGAACGGCTGATATAAGCGCGGGCATAGGCATCGCGCGGCAAGCCCGAGCGCAGGTAGTCGACCGTGAAATCGATGGTTTTCGGGTATCGGAGCAAACTGGCATCCCGGATGTCTTCGGCACTCATCTCTCCGCTTTCGATGCGGGGAAACACGGTCTCCCAGCACAGGGTGATCACGCCGGTCACCTCCAAAAACGCGGCAGTGACCCCACCGTGCAGCGCGGGCAGCAGCGGATTGCCAATCAGTTTTTCGTCAAAATTCAGAACACCCGTCAGTTCATCCCCACGCCGGTCGAAGGTGATGTTGAGAAACCGGATATACGGCACCCCATCGACCATGGCGTTCAGTGCGGCGTCCCGGCGGTTCTTGACCACCTGCATCGGCTCCGGTCGATTGCGCGCCATTTACCTGCCCTCCACGGTGAAAGACCCCGATGCGGTTGCGACAGGATGTTCCTGATCGTCATCCGTTGCGGTCGCACGCACGAAGGCCACATTGCGCGTGATGTGATAGCATTTGGCGCGCGTTGTAATGTTCTGCCCCGGCGTAGCCGCCCGCATGTAGTCTATGCGCAGGTCAATTGTCGCCGTGGCACCCGGCGCGGACGGATGGCTCATGACAGCCGCACCGCTGCAAGTATCCAGCAGAGCGAACACCGCCCCACCATGAATGACGCCGGTGCGCGGATCCCCGACAAGGTCCGCGTTGTACGGCATGGTGATCTCGGCTTCTCCGGCACCGATATACGTCAGCTCCATGCCCAATGCCCTGGCATGTGGAATCGCCTCGATGAACTGGCGCGCGAAACCCAATTTTTCTACCATTCGGTCTTTCCCTTCTTCCGCGCCCTTTATGATCGTCAGTTCAGCGAAAGGGCAAGCCCGACTGTTGCGCTTGCCGCTACGACTCCATAGGTTGCAGGCAAGGAGATGAGGAATGTCCGACACCCGTTTGTCATTCAAAGAAATGTGCGCCGAGTTCGACGTAACGCCCCGTACCCTGCGCTACTACGAATATATCGAGTTGCTGCAACCTGACCGCGAGGGCCGCTCCAGGTATTACGGCCCCCGTGAGCGTGCACGCATGACGCTGATCATGCGCGGACGCAAGTTCGGGTTCCCGCTGGAAGAGATCCGGCAGTGGCTGCTGATCTATGAACATCAGGGCAACCAGGCTCAGATGGCAACATTTGTGGAAATGGCTGACCGGCAAATGGAGGAGTTGCGCCAGCAAAGGCAGCAACTGGACGAAGCTATGGACGCCCTCAAGCAACTGCGCGACCAGACGGCCAATTCTCTGGGCTGACGACCTTTCAAGCCTCATTTCGATCGAAACTTTAGCTCCCGTGGTCCTGCCGCGGGGTTTTTCTTGTGGGGAACGGCGATGCACGCAGCGTGGAATCGCGAGATTTCCCCTTACCCAGGGGAAAGAAGATTACCGAAACGCGGATTTACGCGAACGGATGTTACGTCAACTTTTTTGTGACGTAGCGTTCGCATTACGTAAACGTCATCTGCATGTTGTAAGAGGCCCATCAACTGCGCAAATCTTTTTCACGACGCCAGTGATGAGAGTTTGAACCATGACCGAAGACCTGATGACCATTCGCGAAATGTGCGAGACCTATGATGTCACACCACGTACCTTGCGGTTTTACGAGGCCAAGGAACTTTTGTTTCCGATCCGTGAAGGCCAGAAACGTCTGTTCACCAAACGCGATCGTGCCCGTCTGAAACTGATCCTGCGTGGCAAGCGCTTTGGCTTCAGCCTGGAAGAAATCAGGCAGCTTCTGGACCTGTATCACGTCGGTGATCAGCAACTGACACAGATGTCCCGCACCTACGAGATCGCGTGCGAACGTCTGGCAGACATGGAAGCACGCCGCGAAGAACTGACACAGGCCATCGACGATCTGAAAGAGCAGTTGCGCTGGGGCGAAAAGGTCATCGTCTCGATGAAACAGGAAAAGAAGGCGGCCGAATAATCTCGCCCGCCCCCGGACATCTGAATTAAGGGAGCTTCACATGCCCGTCTACAACGCGCCAATCAAAGACGCACAGTTCATTTTGCATGATGTACTGAAAGTCTCGACCTCGGACATTCCGGGATATTCCGATCTGGAGGCCGAGTTCACCGGCGCCGTGCTGGAGGAAGCGGGCAAGATCGCCACAAATGTTCTGCACCCGCTGAACGTGGTTGGCGATACCGAAGGATGTCGGCTGGAAAACGGTATCGTCTATACGCCATCCGGGTTCAAAGATGCCTTCGAGCAGATGAAGGAAGGCGGTTGGACGGGCCTCGACATGCCGGAAGAATATGGCGGTCAGAACATGCCCTATGTTCTCGGAACTGCCGTGGGCGAGATGTTCTCGGGCTCCAACCAGGCATTCACCATGTATCAGGGCCTGACGCACGGCGCGGCGTCTGCGATCTTGGCGCACGGAACCGACGAGCAGAAGAACATGTACCTGCCCAACATGGTCAGCTGTGAATGGACTGGCACCATGAACCTGACGGAACCGCATTGCGGCACCGATCTGGGTCTGATGCGCACCAAAGCAGAACCGCAGGGCGACGGCAGCTATAAAATCTCGGGTCAGAAGATCTTTATCTCGGCCGGCGATCACGACATGGCCGACAACATCATCCACCTGGTGCTGGCAAAAATCCCCGGCGGCCCCGAAGGGATCAAGGGCGTGTCGCTTTTCATCGTGCCCAAGTTCATCGTCAACGAAGACGGCAGCCTGGGCGAACGCAACGGCGTTTCGGTCGGCAAGATCGAAGAGAAGATGGGCATCCACGGCAACTCAACCTGCGTCATGAACTATGACGAGGCGACCGGCTGGCTGCTGGGAGAAGAACACAAAGGCATGCGCGCCATGTTCACCATGATGAACGAAGCGCGTCTGGGTGTGGGCATGCAAGGCCTGTCTCAGGCCGAAGCTGCGTATCAGAACGCTGTCGAATATGCCAAAGACCGCCTGCAGGGCCGCGACGTAACAGGTGTGAAGAACCCGGACGGCCCCGCCGATCCGCTGATCGTTCACCCCGACATCCGCCGTAACCTGATGGATCAGAAAAGCTTCACCGAGGGTGCACGTGCGTTCATCCTCTGGGGCGCGACCATGATCGACAAGGCGCACCGCTCGGGTGATAAGGACGCGGACGGGCTGATCTCGCTGCTGACACCGGTCATCAAAGGCTTCCTGACGGATGAAGGCTATGACATGACCGTTCAGGCCCAACAGGTCTATGGTGGCCACGGCTACATCGAGGAATGGGGCATGTCGCAATACACACGCGACGCCCGGATCGCGATGATCTACGAAGGTGCGAATGGCGTTCAGGCGCTGGACCTTGTGGGCCGTAAGCTGGCACAGGATGGCGGCAAGCATGTCATGGCCTTCTTTGAAATGGTCAAATCTTTCTGCAAGGAAAACGGTGGCAAGGACGAAGCTTATGACAAAGCCTTCATCGAACCGCTGAAAGCTGCGTCGAAAGACCTGCAAGCCGCTGGCATGTACTTCATGCAGGAGGGCATGAAGAATCCGAACAACGCGCTGTCCGGGTCATATGACTTCATGCACATGTTCGGCCATGTCTGCCTGGGCCTGATGTGGGCGAAAATGGCAAAGGTTGCACGGGAAGCCCTAGACAGTGGCGCATCGGACAAGAACTTCTACGAGACAAAGATCAACACCGGTCGCTTCTATATGGCGCGCCGTCTGCGTGCCACATCCATGCATCTGGCCCGGATACAAACCGGCGCGGATACTGTAATGGCGCTGGACGCGGCAAATTTCTGAACTCAGTCTGGTTCCGGGTACTTTCGCCCGGAACCAGGTCCCCGGAGGACAAGACATGCCGAAACGCTTTCGCTTAACCCGCCGCTTTCCGGTTGCAATGACCGAAGACGGGTATCGCCGTCTCAAGGGTTTCGCCCGCGAAGCGGGGCTGGACGAGGGTGAAGCGCTGTCTTTTCTGTTCGAGAATTTCAACAGTGTGATTGACGAGGAGAACCTGACTCACCGGCTGCGCATATTCAATTCCGAACTGGAAGCGCGAAAGCGGTGAGGCAATACGCCAATTCTTCGCCTGCGATCGCATCGAGGCCGGACGCCTCCGGCGGGAGTATTTTTGAAAAGATGAAGGCCTGATGCGCCCCTGCCACCGGGCGCACTCGCCATCAGGACAGGGACGACTTCACCTTTTGCGGTCATCGGCTCTCCAGCCTGTACCGCTCGTTGATTGAAACAGACCAAGGTTGATCAAAGGTAAATGTCGGCTCTTCATCTTTTCCAAAATACTCAATTCCAACCTGACCACATGCGCCTTGGGAGGGGTAATCGCATGACTATCAAACTGCATTGTTTCGGAGAAAGCGGGAACTCTTACAAAGCGGCGCTGGCCTTGGAGATGTCGGGGCTGGAGTGGGAGCCGGTCTTTGTCGATTTCTTCAATGGCGAGACCCGCACGCGTGAATTTCGCGCGGAGGCCAACGAAATGGGCGAAGCGCCCTTTCTGATTGATAGTGATTTCCGCACCAGTCAGTCCGGCGCCATTCAGGCATATGTGACTGAGAAATCAGGGAAGTTCGGCGGCAGGAACCGGGAAGAGAACTACGAGATTTTCCGTTGGGTGTTGTGGGATAATCACAAACTAAGTTCAATGGCTGGCCTCACTCGTTTTCTGATCAATTTCCTGCCGGAAAAGCACCGCAACCCGGATGTGATCGCGTTCAATCAAGGTCGGCTTAAGGCGGCATACGAGATTCTGAACCAGCATCTGGCCGGTCGTGACTGGATCGTCGGGGACGGTGTGACAAATGCAGATCTCAGTTGCTGCGGCTACCTGTATTATCCGGAACCATTCGGTTTCGACCGCGCCGACTGGCCAAATATCGACGCCTGGCTGACACGCCTCAGCGAGCAGCCCGGCTGGAAACACCCCTATGACCTGATGCCCGGCAACCCGTCGGATCGAGCTTGAGGAGAAGACCCATGACCGAAGCCTATATCTATGACGCTCTGCGCACCCCGCGCGGCAAGGGCCGCAAGGATGGCAGCCTGCACGAGGTAACCTCGGTGCGCTTGTCCGCCCTGACCCTGACCGCGATGAAAGAGCGCAACAACCTCGAAGGCCACGCCGTAGAGGACGTGATCTGGGGCAATGTCACGCAGGTGATGGAACAGGGCGGCTGTCTGGCACGCTCGGCCGTGCTGGCGTCCGATCTGGACCAGTCGATCCCCGGCCTGGCGATCAACCGTTTCTGCGCCTCTGGCATGGAAGCGGTGAACCTGGCTGCGAACCAGGTGAAAGGCGGTGCTGGCGACGCTTACATCGCTGGCGGTGTCGAAATGATGGGCCGCGTGCCCATGGGCAGCGATGGTGCCGCCATCGCCGTTGATCCGTCTCTGGCGATGAGCACGTATTTCGTCCCGCAGGGTATTTCGGCCGACATCATCGCGACGGAATATGGCTTCAGCCGGGATGACGCCGACGCCCTGGCGGTTGAATCCCAAAAGCGCGCAGCAGAAGCATGGGCAGACAACCGGTTCGAAAAGTCGGTTATCACCGTAAAGGACCAGAACGGGCTGACCATTCTGGACCGCGACGAATATATGCGCCCCGGCACGGACATGCAGAGCCTTGGCGCGCTGAACCCCTCATTTGCGATGATGGGTGAGCAGATGCCCGGCTTCGACAAGGTGGCCATGCTGAAATACCCGCATCTGGAAAAAATCAACCACATCCACCACGCAGGAAACAGCTCGGGCATCGTGGACGGTGCAGCGGCTGTTCTGATCGGGAACAAGGAGTTCGGTGAGAAGTACGGCCTCAAGCCGCGCGCGCGCATCAAGGCAACTGCAAAGATCGGTACCGACCCGACCATCATGCTGACCGGCCCGGTTCCTGTGACCGAGAAAATTCTGGCCGACAACGGCATGAAGATCAGCGATCTGGACCTGTTCGAAGTGAACGAAGCCTTTGCCTCAGTCGTGCTGCGCTTCCAGCAGGCATTCGACGTCGACCCGGCGTTGGTCAACGTCAACGGCGGCTCGATCGCGATGGGTCACCCACTGGGTGCAACCGGCGCAATGATCATCGGCACGCTTCTGGATGAGTTGGAGCGTCAGGACAAGGAAACCGGTCTGGCCACGCTCTGCATTGCGTCCGGCATGGGTGCCGCAACCATTATCGAGCGAGTCTGATGCCCAAGCTGAATCTCTCTCAAATCCCTTTCCGGGGCGGTTCGGGTTACCCCGGCAAGCTGGCCAAAGCTGGCAATGGCCGCTTTGTTCAGCCTGTGGGGGATGCAGGCGGGCTGACACAGTACGGCGTCAACATCGTGCGGCTGGAACCCGATGGCATGTCTTCGCTACGCCATTACCATATGGAGCAGGACGAGTTTGCGATCATGCTCAGCGGCACCTGTGTGCTGATAGATGACGATGGCGAGCATGAGATGCAGCCCGGCGATTGCGCCACTTGGCCCGCAGGTGAGGCCAATGGCCATCACCTTGTAAACAAAACCGATGCGCCCGCGACCTTTCTGGTGGTGGGCACGCGGACCCCGACCGAGACCGGATATTATAGCGACATAGACATGATGGTGAAGTTCGATGCCCACGGCTTTCGCTTCACCCGCAAAGACGGCAGCCCGCTGACGGCTGACCAGATCGGAGACGAGACATGACTGATTTCACCATGAAAGTGGACGCCGACGGCGTTGCCATCATCACCTGGGACGTACCCGAGAAAAGCATGAACATCCTGCGCGTCGAGGCGCTGGCCCTGATCGAAGAGATGATCGATCAGGTTCTGTCAGATGACAACATCAAGGGTGCGGTCATCACCTCGGCCAAGGACAGTTTTGCCGCCGGTATGGACCTGAACGTACTGGGATCGATCCGCGAGAAGTCGGGCGATGAACCGGCGCAGGCCATGTTCGACTTCACCATGAACGGACATCGCATTCTACGTAAGATCGAACTGGCGGGAATGGACCCGAAGACCAAAAAGGGCGGCAAACCGATTGCCGCCGCCCTGCCCGGCACCGCGCTGGGGATCGGGCTTGAGGTGCCACTGGCCTGTCATCGCATTTTCTGCGCCGACAACCCGAAGGCCAAGATCGGCCTGCCCGAAATCATGATCGGCATCTTCCCGGGCATGGGCGGGACCACCCGCATGGTCCGCAAGCTGGGTGCCGTTGGTGCGGCTCCGCTATTGCTGGAAGGCAAAACACTGGAGCCGAACAAGGCCAAGGGTGCGGGAATGGTCGATGAGGTCGTCGAAGACCCGCTGGCCGCCGCGAAGGAATGGGTGCTGAACGCCAGCGATGCGGATCTGGTCAAGCCTTGGGATGCAAAGGGGTACAAGATGCCCGGTGGTGCGCCGTACCATCCGGCTGGCTTCATGAACTACGTTGGCGCTTCGGCGATGGTCAACGGCAAGACACAAGGCGCGTTCCCGGCCGCTCAGGCCCTGCTGAGCGCGGTCTACGAGGGTGCTCTGGTCGATTTCGACACAGCCCTGAGGATCGAGGCGCGCTGGTTCACTTCGATCCTGATGAACCCGTCCTCGTCAGCGATGATCCGCAGCCTGTTCCTGAACAAGGAAGCGCTGGAGAAAGGCGCAGTGCGACCTCAGGGTGTGCCGGACCAGTCGGTTAAGAAGATCGGTGTTCTGGGCGCGGGCATGATGGGCGCGGGCATCGCGCTGGTGTCCGCTCAGGCCGGGATGGAAGTCGTTCTCATCGACCGCGATCAGGAGGCCGCCAACAAGGGTAAGGCCTATACCGAAGCGTACCTGGACAAAGGTATCAAGCGCGGCAAGGTCACGGCTGAAAAGAAAGAAGCCATGCTGGCCCGCATCACCGCGACGCCCGATCTGGAGCATCTGAAAGGCTGCGACCTGATAATTGAAGCGGTATTCGAAGACCCCGCAGTCAAGGCCGACATGACCAAAAAGGTCGAAGCGATCATTCCCGAAGATTGCATCTTTGCCTCCAACACCTCGACCCTGCCGATCACCGATCTGGCCAAGGCCAGCGTGAGGCCGGATCAGTTCATCGGCATCCATTTCTTTTCGCCGGTCGAGAAGATGTTCCTTGTCGAGATCATCAAAGGCAAGGAAACCGGGGATCGTGCGGTTGCCAAGGCGCTGGATTACGTGCGTCAGATTCGGAAGACACCGATCGTCGTCAACGACGCGCGGTTCTTCTACTGCAACCGCTGCATCATCCCGTACATCAACGAAGGTGCGCGCATGATTACCGAGGGCGTCAGCCCTGCATTGGTTGACAACGCCGCACGTCAACTGGGTTTCCCGGTCGGGCCGGTACAGCTGACCGATGAGACCTCGATTGATCTGGGCGCCAAGATTGCCCGCGCAACCAAGGCGGCGATGGGCGATGCCTATCCCGAAAGCCCCTCGGACGATCTGATCTTCTGGATGGAAGAACAGGGACGTCTGGGCCGCAAGGCAAATGCAGGCTTCTTCGACTATGACGAAAAGGGCAAGCGCGTCGGGTATTGGAAAGGTCTGCAGGACAAATACCCGCTGGCCGAAGATCAGCCCGACCTGATCGAAGTACAGGAACGCCTGATGTTCGCACAGGTTCTGGAAGCTGTCCGCGCGCTGGAAGAAGGTGTTCTGGAGGATATCCGCGAAGGTGACGTGGGTGCCATTCTGGCGTGGGGTTTTGCCCCGTGGTCCGGTGGCCCGCTAAGCTGGCTGGACATCATTGGCGCACCTTACGCCGCCGAACGCTGCGATCAGCTGGCGGCGCAATACGGCGCACGGTTCGCCTGCCCGCCGCTGCTGCGTGAGATGGCCGAGAAAGGCCAGACGTTCTATGGCCGCTTCGCGCCAGAGGCAAAGGCCGCCTGAACAAGTGATGCAGGCGCGTAATACGCGCCTGCATCGTTTTCTTAGTGTTTGGTTAGGTCTGCCATTCAGGCCGCAAAAACAGGGCTGGCACATTCGGCCTGCCGGGTCTTCCCGGGCGGCGCACTCCCAACTGTGGCCTGACGGGAAAAATCGGTTCTTGCGGGATGGGCGCGGGCAGCGCACCCAACGGGTTTGCAAGGGCTGATAGTTCGCCCTTGTATGCGATCAGATCGACAAGGTGGTCGGCGTCTTGCGCCTCGGCGATCTGGTATGAAGACTGATCCGAGGACCCGCGCGATCCAAAGCGACTTGCGGGGCAATAGGTCTGCAACCCGCCTTCAAGGAAGACCACCTCGTCACAATCGAAAAACAACGTGCTGACATCGAAGGTTGTGGACGGTGCTTGCGAGGTCATCCGGCACATCCCGCTGAGCATCCGGGCCGGGATCACAGACACGCCTTCGGTGCCCGGTTCAATCCGGCTTATGTCCAGCGCGACCCCCTGTTCTGGCATCAGCCAGACAGGACGTCCATTATATGCCGCACGCGACGGCACGTAGACAGGCAGATATTCTGCGCGCGTTTCACCCGTTGCGATGCTCACCCTGTCAGTCGCAATCCGGCGTACTTCCTTGAAACCATGGTCCAATGTTCGGACAAGATCACCTGCCGCGACGCGCTCCACCGGCTTCCAGCCTCGGGTCGTCGCAATCTTGGTGCCGTGGACAAACCCGCCCCGGCGCGACAACGTTGCATTGCGCGACAGGACGTCGTCCATCTTCCGCGCATGATCTGATAAATCAGTAACACTCACTACTTCAAACACGTGCCCAGCCCCCCTTGGCACAGATAAACATTGAAACGTGGGTATCATGTGATCCGGCGCGCTGTCTTAGTTTTGACATATTTTAGCCCGAATTGAGCCTGTTACGGCCCAATTGACCCACAATCAGCAAACAATGCGATTGTTTTTCACAGGCTTGCCGGAAATTCGGAAACGGTGACGGGATCAGGAGTGGAACCGGTAGTCGAATCTTGCGATATCTTCCGCGCAGGCATCCGCCACCGCATTTCGGGTTCGCGTGGAATAGTACTGCCGATAATCCACCTCTCTTTCGGACCCGTTGAGATGCGGAAGGGTCAGCCTGAAACCGAGATGCGCGAACAACGGTTCAGCATCCTCCTCGAACTTCTCAAGCCGAATAAAGGCTCGGCACTGCTCGTGCCCATCTGCCCGCGTCATGTAGCGCCGCGCGGGATACGCCTGAATTGACCTAAGCGTGGCCGGGTTCAGCAAGAATTCTTCAAATGATGACACCTTTGCCAGCGACACTGCGGGGTGGTCAAATCTCTGGTCCCGCAGCCAGTGGTAGTAACTGACAAGCCGACCCCAGGGGTTGCGGACCAGCGTGAAAGTGAACATGCGTTCCAACGCCTCGGGCGAAACAAGTCCGTCGATATCCGCCAGCGTGGAGTGTTTCCACAACCGCCCCCTGGCCTGTAAGCCCTTTTGCCGTCGATGACGGTTCCGCGCCTTGGGCGTGTCTCCGATCAGGATGTCATCCTTCGTCGCCCTCTGTTCCAGCGCCGATGCAAGCGACGTGCCGCCCGTTTTGGGGATGTGAACAAACACATACGACCTGCGCCGGGAAACGATCACGCCACGGCCTGTTCCGCCGACGCACGCATCGAACGCCAGCCAAGCAGGGCTCCGGCCAGCACGATCAGCCCGATGCCGACGATCTGGATGCCATCGATTGATTGGCCGAAGGCCGCCCACGCAAACGCAGGACCGAAGATCATCACAGAGTATTCGAAGATTGCGACATAGGATGGCTCACCAACCTGATACGCCTTGATCAGCATGAAAACAGCAATGGTTGACCCAACGGCCTGGACCACCACCCAAAGAAGCGAGGGTTGTATCTGCCAGACCACGCCCCGGGTCACAAACCCTTCCGTGCCCGGTTCCGCACCGACCGGAAAGATCGAAAACCCCGTCAGCCCCAGCGCGCCAGCAATACCAAGTGTAATTACCATCCCCCCCAGCATGACGACCGTACTTTCCTGCGCGCAGTGGGACCGTGTCAGGATCGCCCCAAGCGCATAGAAAAACCCGCCTGCGACCGGCAACAGGGTTCTGGCATCGAAATCCGCCGGATTGAGTTGCAGAACCAGAAGCAACCCCAGAAACCCGAGCAGCGCAGCCAGAATGCGCCAGGGCCCGATTTTCTGCCGCAGACCAAAGGCCGAAATCAGCAACACGAAAATCGGGGACGTAAACAACCCCGCCAACGCTTGTGCAACCGGCATCAAAGCAAGCGACGAGAAGTAAAACAGCATGGCCAGCGTCATCAGGACGCTTCGCAAAAGAACAATGCCCGGGCGGATCGGGCGCAATCCGCCCAACCCAAGCAGTGACAACAGAAGCACCAGCGGCAGCATCAACAATGCGCGGCTCAGATGGAATTGCCACAGACCGATCGTTTCGGCCACCAGAACCACGACATTGTCGATCACCCCGATGATGGCCATTGCGCCAATCATGAGGCCAGCGGCCAAAACGGGTGAAGATGGGTTGCCTGTCTGCATTCTGTTCAATTTTCGCCTTCGCTGCCGGATGCCGCGTATTTCCCCGTATCCGGGTACCGGGCGCAAGTGCCAAATACGGTTCAACAGGTTTGCGCCGCGTAAATTTATCATGCTAAGCTGGATCAAAATAATTTTGAGCAGACCTCGCCCCGATGACGGCCCTAAAACAGTACCAGCGGATCGAAGCCACCGGTCTGTGGCGGCCCTCGCCCGATATGCAGCGGCGCGAGGTGGTCGTCTCGATTGGCGAGGCCACGCTGACGATATCGGATTTCAATGACCGTGCGCTGACCCACTGGTCCCTGGCCGCGCTGGAGCGGCAAAATCCGGGCGGCTACCCGGCCATTTTCAACCCTGACGGCGACCCGGATGAAACGCTGGAACTGGCCGAATCCGAAACCACGATGATCGAAGCGATCGACAGGCTGCAACGTGCAATCGACCGGTCACGTCCGCACCCTGGCCGACTGCGCTGGCTGAGTGTCGGCGGGGTAGTCGCCGCCGTGGCGGCCCTGCTGTTGCTCTGGTTGCCGGTTGCCTTGCAAAGCCACGTTGTTTCAGTCGTTCCCAAGATCAAGCGGCAGGACATCGGCGATACCATCCTGCAACGCATCGAAAGGGTCTCCGGGCGCGCCTGTGCGTCGGAAGATGCCAAGGCCGCGCTGGATATGCTGGCAAAAAGGACCGGAGTGCGGCAGATCGTGATCCTGCCTGCCGGGGTGCAGAACAGCCTTAGCCTGCCGGGCGGCACGGTGCTGCTGAGCCGAACTTTGGTCGAGGATCATGAAGACCCGGCCGTGGCGGCAGGATATGTCATCGCCGAACGTGCCCGGGCCGAGGCACATGACCCGCTTGACGATCTGCTGGACCGCACCGGCCCGACAACCGCATTCCGGTTGCTGACGACCGGTGAACTGACACCGCAAATCATCGACAGTTATACCGAGCAGGTCCTTTCGGAACCGCGCCCATCCCTGCCCGATCAGGAATTGCTGGCCGTTTTTGCTCAGGCGGCCCTGCCCTCGACACCTTACGCCTACGCGCGTGATATCACTGGCGAAACGGTTCTGGGCCTGATCGAGGCCGACCCGATGGTGGGCCGATCCCAGGAGCAGGTCCTGCCTGACCGCGACTGGGTCCGGCTGCAAAACATCTGTGGTGAATAAAGCGTTCGGGATTTACCTGAACACTCTCCGACACGAATACCCCGAATACGCCGTAGGCGGGGCAGGGATTTCGTGCCTCACCTTACACCCGAAACGCCGCAGACAGCTTACTTGGTACCGAACATCCGGTCGCCGGCGTCGCCCAATCCGGGCATGATATAGCCCTTGGAATTCAGTTCGCGATCCAGCGCGGCCGTCACGATATGCACATCCGGATGGGCCTCTTTCATCCGCGCGACCCCTTCGGGCGCGGCCAGCAGACAGAGGAAACGGATATCGGTCGCGCCTGCCTCTTTCAGCAAATCAATCGCAGCGGCTGAACTGTTGCCTGTGGCCAGCATCGGATCCACAGCAATGACCAGGCGGTCTTTCAGTCCTTCGGGCGCTTTGAAGTAATACTGGACAGGTTTCAGCGTCTTTTCATCGCGATACAATCCGACAAAGCCCACCCGCGCCGACGGGATCAATTCCAGCACACCGTCCAGCATCCCGTTGCCAGCGCGCAGAATCGACACCAATGCCAGTTTCTTACCGGCCAGAATGGGGGCGTCCATCTCCTCCATCGGGGTTTCGATGTTGCGGGTCGTCAGCTTTAGTTCTCGCGTGACCTCATAGGCCAGCAACAGGGTGATTTCCCGCAGCAACTGCCGGAAAACGGCGGTCGATGTACCCTTGTCCCGCATGAGCGTCAATTTGTGCTGCACCAGCGGATGATCAACGACGGTCAGATGTTCGCTCATGTTTTCTCCAGTCTTTTTTGGACCCGCGCACGGGTGTCTTCATCACAGAAGGCCGCATTGAGGGCCGTATCATTCATTGCGCTGAAATCCTCGGCCTCCCAGCCGAAAGCTGCGTTCAGCATCTCATATTCACGTCGCATGGTGGTATGGAAAAACGGCGGATCGTCGGTTGAGACGGTGACCTTGACGCCCGCATCGCGCAACTTTGCGATCGGATGGGCGCTGAAATCCGGATACAGGCCCAGCGCCACATTGGACCCCGGACAAACCTCAAGCGTGATGTCCCGGTCGACCAGTTCATACATCAGGTCGGGGTCTTCGATAGCGCGCACACCATGTCCGATCCTCTCGACCCCCAGGGCGCGCACCGCATCGCGCACACTGTCCGGTCCGCCAAATTCACCCGCATGGGTGGTCAGCCGCAATCCTGCCTCGCGGGCGCAATCAAACGCCCACTTGAAATCGCCCTGCGCGCCGACCCCTTCGTTGCCGCCCATGCCAAAGCCCGTGATCCAGTCGCCTGAGGTTTCGGCCGCGCAACGGGCGCTGAGTTTCGCCTTGTCCGGGCCAAAATGGCGAACACACGTGACGACGCCGCGCAGGGTGATGTCGAACTTGCGCTCAGCCTCATCCGCGGCGTCCTGAATGGCATTCAGGTAATCGCGCCAGGCGTGCACATCGCCACCGCCGCAGAAATCGGGGCTCAGGAAGGTTTCCGAATACACCACACCATTGGCAGCGCTTTCTTCCAGAATAGCCAGGGTCAGTCGGCGGAAATCCTCGGGCGATTTCAGTACTTCGCAGGCAGCCTCATAAACGCTCAGGAAATGGGCGAAATCGCGGAAGTCATAGGAGCCGTCGGGCTTGAAAATACCGCTCAGATCAATGCGTTTTTCATGCGCAAGTTGGCGAATGAAGGCGGGCGGAGCCGCGCCTTCGTGATGCAGATGCAACTCGATCTTGGGCAGGTCTGCGACAGTCATAGAAAACTCCGTCCCGGTCCATGTGCCGGAATGTTCAGGTGATGCGCGATGCTGGCGGCGACATCGGCGAAATTGACCGCACCGATCTGCCCTGCGCCCCGCCCTGCGATCAGCACCGGCACCTTTTCGCGTGTGTGGTCTGTGCCGGTCCAGCTAGGATCATTTCCATGATCGGCGGTCAGCACCATAAGGTCACCCGGGCGCAGTTTTATCAGGATCGCGCCGATTTCGCGGTCGAAACATTCCAGCGCGCGGGCATAGCCGCTGATGTCGCGGCGATGTCCATAGAGACTGTCAAACTCGACAAAATTGGCAAAGGTCAGACTGCCGTCTTCAGCTTCGTCCACCAGATCAGACAGGTGCCCCATCAGTTCGGCGTCCGAGCCCTTGCGCAAAGTATCAATCCCCTGCATCGAGAAAATGTCGCCGATCTTGCCCACAGCGTGAACGCGGCGGCCGGCATCCTGAGCCCAGTTGGTCAAAACCGGCGCGGGCGGCAGAATGGCAAAATCTTTGCGGTTGGTGGTTCGGGTGAACCCGCCCTCGGGCGAGCCGATAAACGGGCGCGCGATAACGCGGCCGATCTTCATGTCATGCAGCATCGGGGCCAGCGTCCGGCACATCTGCAGCAGACGGTCGAGGCCAAAGCTTTCCTCATGCGCGGCAATCTGGAACACGCTGTCGGCCGAGGTGTAGCAGATCGGCCAGCCCGTCCGCATGTGTTCGGCTCCTAGTTCGGCAATGATTTTCGTGCCCGAGGCGTGGCAATCGCCCAGTATCCCGTCTGTTCCGGCTACCTCTGCCGCCGCGCGGCTCAGATCAGCGGGGAATGCGGGCGTGGTGTCCGGGAAATAGTGCCAGTCCCACGGCACCGGCAGTCCGGCCAGTTCCCAGTGGCCCGAAGGCGTGTCCTTGCCCGGCGAATTTTCGTGCGCGCAGCCCCAGAGGCCGGTTGGTTCGACCTCGAGCCCCGGTGTTTCATCGCCTGAGGCCAGACGCACAGACGCTCCCAACCCCAGCGCGTCGAGGTTGGGCAGGTGCAGCGGACCCGATCGGCCATCTTCGGCCCGCCCTTCCGCGCAGGCCTGCGCGATATGGGCCACGGTGTTGGCACCCGTATCAGGGACCTCGCCGTTAAAAAACTGATCCGCATCCGTTGCGCCGCCAATACCGACAGAGTCCATGACGACAAGGAAAGCCCGTCTCATGCGGTAATCCTTTCATGGACGAGATCGGGGATCGGTGCGGGCGTTTCGCTGATCGTGATGGCCTGCAAAATCGCCTCTGCGGCTTGCCGGGCCGCGTCTTCGCGTGCGGCGTGCACCACGGCCAGTGGCTCGCGCTGTGATACCTGCTGCCCCAATCGCACGATGTCAGAAATGCCCACTGCCGGGTCAATGACGTCGGCTTCGACCTGCCGCCCGCCACCCAGCGCGACGACAGCCAGACCCAGCGCCTCGCCGTCTATGCTTGTGATATAGCCGCTGTGTTGGGCCGCAACTTCCTGAATGACATTCGCTTCGGGCAGAAAGCGTTCCCAGTTTTCGACAAGATGGACCGGACCGCCCACCGCCGCCATCATGCGGCCAAATCGGTCCGCCGCCCGACCATCCCTGATCACATCGGCGATTTGCCTGCGCCCCTCGTCAATCGAGGCATACATTCCCGCATCATTAAGCAACACACCACCCAATTCGGAGGAAAGCTCGGCAAGAGGCGTCGGTTGGCCGCTGGTCATCGTTTTCATCACCTCGGCTATTTCCAGCGCATTGCCCAGCGCCGAGGCCAGAGGCTGGTTCATATCGGTGATCACTGCCGAAGTGCGACAACCGGCGGCGTTTGCTGTTTCGGTCAAGGCCCGCGCCAGATTTCGAGCATCATCCAGCGTTTTCATGAACGCACCGGAACCGACCTTCACGTCCAGCACCAACGCATCCGGGCCCGCTGCCAGCTTTTTCGACAGGATCGACGCCGTGATCAGATCCAGGCTTTCAACTGTCGCCGTCACGTCGCGCACCGCGTAAAGGCGTTTGTCCGCAGGCGCAATCTGGCCGGTTGCGCCGACGATGGCCGCACCGGTTTCGCGCAATATCTGCTCCAACCGGTCCTGACTGATTTGGGTGCTGACCCCTGGAATGGCCTCAAGCTTGTCCAGTGTCCCGCCGGTATGGCCAAGGCCACGCCCCGAGATCATCGGAACATAGGCCCCGCATTCGGCCAGCGCCGGCGCCAGCACAAGGCTGACACAATCCCCGACCCCACCGGTCGAGTGCTTGTCGATCACCGGACCGTCCAGATCCCAGCTCAGCACCTCTCCACTGTCCCGCATCGCGACGGTCAGATCGGCGCGGCCCTGTGCGCCCAGACTGCCCATGCAAACTGCCATGGCAAACGCCCCGGCCTGCGCGTCACTGACGGCACCATCGGCCAAACCCTGGGCGAACCAGTTCAGCTCTGCACTGGTCGGAACGTCACCCCGGCGCAGTTTTGCGATGATCGAACGGGCGTCCATAGGTTCAGACATCCTCCATATGAGAGGCGTCGAACGCGCCGGGCAGAAGCTGTCCGATGGTTGTCTCAAGCTCAGTTCCGGTTGCTGTCGCAAGCGTCACTTTGACGTCCGGCTTGCCGAATTCCGCCAGCTTCTGACGGCATCCGCCACAAGGCGGTACCGGTTGCGGGCTTGAGGCGACAACATAAACCTCGGTCAGTTCCTGCTCACCCGCGGCCACCATCGCGGCAATCGCACCCGCTTCGGCACAGGTGCCTTCCGGGTAGGCGACATTTTCCACGTTGCAGCCGGAAAAGATCACTCCGGACTTCGACCGGATCGCCGCGCCCACTTTGAACTTCGAATACGGCGCGTAAGCGTTTTCCCGGACGGACAGGGCGGCGTCTTTCAAAGGCATGGTGATTCCCAATTTTTGATCATCTGGTCAGAATGCCATACCCTAATGGAAAGAGCCGGGGGATTTGAAGCCCCCGGCGCATGTTTCCTGATCCGATCTTGGCTTAACCCAGCGTTGTATTGAAGGTCCCGGGCAATGTGACCTCCAGCAGCTCGACATCATCGGACGGGTCCGCAATGCGCGTGCGCATCCCCGGCGGGATCACAAAGGCGTCGCCCTGTTCCAGCCGATAGGGATCACGTCCTTCCCCTTCCAGCGTCACCTGACCGTTCATCACGAAGGTGAAATGGATATCGGTATCATGACTGGCCCAGACCGGTTCGCCCTGCCCCCGTTTTACCACCTGAACCCCGGCAACGCCCTTAGTGTTTTCCGCAATCGTGGTGTCCCGGCAGATATATCCCGGCAAGCGGAACTCCCCCCACTCGGCATCTTTGGCCTGATTGTACACAAACCGCTGCCCCTGCCATTCCCGCGTGGGCCGGAAATGAGGGGTGGGCAGATCCATGTCATGATCGATTTCCGTGACATGTTCCGCGGGTACACCGATCTCAATCACCTGCACATTGTCCGAGGCCTCGAGCACGCGGTGACGGATTTCCGGAGGCTGGATAAAGCAATCGCCCGCCGTCAGGCGCATCTTTTCGCCCTGATCCTCGTACACAACATCGACCCAGCCGTGGATACAGAAGATCAGCTGAAACCCGACCTTGTGAAAGTGCACCATGTCGGGCACCGGGCCGCCATCGGGGATACGGATGTGGCTGGCGATGATCGACCCGCCCAGCCGATCAGGCACCAGATCGCGATAGTGCATACCCGCCCGTCCAATGATCCACGGCGCCTGGTCCTTTAGCCTGCGCACGACAAAGGAATGCACCGTTTCCGGCATCACCAGCGGCGGGTTGCGGTCGTCAATTTCTATGCGAGTTCCATTGGGGGCGACCAGCACACGCTCGCCATCGGCAAACCGATCCGGATCCTCGGTCAGGATTCGCAAGGTCCCGGGCGCCTCGGGCGCGTCCTTTTCGATGCGCAATCGCAAGCCATGGCCCGAAAACACCGCAACACGGGGGTCATCGGCGGGATAGATCATATCCATCCGCATCCCCAGCGTTCTGGTATAAAACGGGATGTCGTCGCGCAGTTCGTTCGTGGGCAGACGGAATTCAGCGAGTGTCGGACTTTTGCTGCTGGTCATCAGGCTTCTCTTCAATATTCGATTTGGGCCATCCGATCAGAACAGAGGCCAAAATGCCAATCGAAAAGAACATCTCGAGCGTTTCTTCCAGCGCAAACAGACGGACCGCCATAATCGGGGACAGCGTCTCGTCAAAAAGTCCCGAGACCTCTTCCAGAAGCTGGGCCACCACAGCCGACAGCCCGGCAAGAACGAAGATCAGCAAAAACGGCGCGCGCTGTTTCAGCGCAAGCCGTGCGTTGGGCACCCCGTGCCAAATGGCACCGCCCAGTATGATGACCGCAAGCACGAACCGGATCAGCGTCATGTCCAGAATGTCATCCAGGCCGCTCAGTATCATAAACGGCACGGTTCCTTCGGAATAAATGTCTGCTTCCAGCTCTCGCTCGGCCAGAAGCAGGCAGGTCACACCGATGTACAGACGTTTCAATCCGGGAAACCGCACCAGTGCCGCCAGCCCGGCAGCAAGCAGCGCGGCGGCCGAAATCGTTTCGAACGGCCCCCCTTCCTGGTTGAGCTGCTCGGCCTGCAGGGGCCAAATCACAACGGCGCACAGGATCAGGGCCATCAGCGCGATTGCCACGCGGAATCCGGACTTTTCCATTCCAAATGAAGATTGGTTGCCTGAAACGGCCTTCTCCGGCCGTGTGTTGTCTTTTATGCTCATGCCTGATTTTGCGCTTCGCTGCAGTGAAAGTCCACTCCGTGTAAAAGAACCACGAACAATTTCAACCAGCCTGTCACTCTCGGCCAATTCCGGCCTACGCATTAGACCGCATAGCCAAGTCAGAAAATATAGTTTAACACTAAACCAAATTCCGGGAAGGAGCTTGTTCACCGATGTCCGACACACCCAGCCTGCGGCAGGCCGCGCTTGACTATCACGCCCACCCGAAGCCCGGAAAACTTGAGATAAAAGCGACCAAACCGCTGGCCAATGGCCGCGATCTGGCGCGTGCCTATTCGCCCGGTGTGGCCGAGGCCAGCCTTGAGATCAAATCGGATGCCGCCAATGCCGAGCTTTACACATCGCGCGGGAACCTGGTGGGTGTCGTGTCAAACGGCACCGCGGTTCTGGGGCTAGGCAATATTGGCGCACTGGCCTCAAAACCGGTGATGGAAGGCAAGGCGGTTCTGTTCAAGAAATTCGCTGGTATCGACTGTTTCGATATCGAAGTGGACCAGCCCGACCCGGAAAAGCTGGCGGATATCGTCTGCGCGCTGGAACCGACCTTCGGCGCTATCAATCTGGAGGACATTAAAGCACCGGATTGCTTTGTCGTCGAAAAACTGTGCCGCGAGCGGATGAACATCCCGGTATTTCACGATGACCAACACGGAACGGCCATTGTCGTTGGCGCCGCGGCCAAGAACGCCCTGCACGTTGCCGGCAAGAAGTTCGGAGACATCAAGGTGGTGTCAACTGGCGGCGGTGCGGCGGGCATTGCCTGTCTGATGATGCTGGTCAAACTGGGGGTCAAGCGCGAGAACATCTGGCTGTGCGATATTCACGGGCTGGTCTACGAAGGCCGGGCCGAAGATATGAACCCGCACAAAGATCAGTTCGCGCAGAAATCAGACCTGCGCACACTGGATGATGTAATTGGCGATGCAGATCTGTTTCTGGGACTCAGCGGCCCGAATGTCCTGAAGCCCGAGATGGTCGCAAAGATGGCCAAGCGCCCGATCATCTTTGCCCTGGCCAATCCGACCCCTGAGATACTGCCGGATGCCGCCCGAGAGGTTGCTCCGGACGCGATCATCGCAACGGGCCGCAGCGATTTTCCCAATCAGGTCAACAACGTGCTGTGCTTTCCCTTCATTTTCCGCGGTGCCCTGGACGTCGGCGCGACCGAGATCAACGATGACATGCAGATTGCCTGCGTCGATGGCATCGCCGAACTGGCCCGCGCCACAACCAGCGCGGAAGCCGCTGCCGCCTATCAGGGAGAACAACTGACGTTCGGGCCGGATTATCTGATTCCGAAACCATTCGATCCGCGTCTGGTGGGCGTTGTATCGTCATCGGTTGCCAAGGCGGCAATGGCCAGTGGCGTGGCCAAACGGCCGATCTCGGATATCGAGGCTTATAAGGAAAGCCTGAACCAGACCGTTTTCAAATCGGCCCTGCTGATGCGTCCGGTTTTCGAGGCCGCAGCCGCAGCGTCGCGCAGAATTGTCTTTGCCGAAGGCGAAGACGAACGGGTTCTGCGCGCGGCACAGGCGATCCTGGAAGAAACTACGGAAACACCGATCTTGATTGGCCGACCCGAGGTGATCGATGCACGCTGCGAAAAGCTGGGCCTGACTGTCCGGCCGGGGCAGGATTTTCAGATCGTGAACCCGGAAAACGACCCGCGTTACTACGATTACTGGAACTCTTACCATCAGGTCATGCAGCGCCGGGGCGTTACACCGGATCTGGCCAAGGCGATCATGCGCACCAACACGACCGCGATTGCCGCCATCATGGTCCAGCGTGAAGAAGCCGACAGCATGATCTGTGGCACCTTTGGCGAATACCGCTGGCATCTGAACTATGTCGAACAGGTTCTGGACGACGGAAATCTTCGTGCGCAGGGCGCGCTGTCCCTGATGATTCTGGAAGACGGTCCCCTTTTCATTGCCGACACACATGTTCGGCAACTGCCCACACCTGAAGAACTTGCCGAAACGACAATCGGGGCGGCCCGCCACGTGCGGCGGTTCGGGCTTGAGCCGAAAATCGCGTTCTGCTCGCAATCTCAATTCGGCAATCAGGCCGAAGGTTCTGGCAAGCGTCTGCGCGCCGCGCTGGATATTCTGGACTCCAAACCTCGGGACTTCACCTATGAAGGTGAAATGAACCTGGATGTTGCGCTGGACCCCGAGCTTCGCTCGCGTATCTTCCCAAATTCGCGCCTTCAGGGCGCCGCCAACGTATTGATCTTTGCCCACGCGGATGCCGCCAGCGGGGTGCGAAACATTCTGAAGATGAAAGCGGACGGAATCGAGGTCGGCCCCATTCTGATGGGCATGGGCAACAAGGCGCATATCGTGACGCCCTCGATCACGGCGCGCGGCTTGTTGAACATGGCGGCCATTGCCGGAACTCCGGTTGCGCATTACGGTTAATGGGGTGGCTCTGACATAGGCCGCCGTTTTCGGGAGGGGGCACCATGAAGGGGCATTGTCACTGCAAGGCCGTTCGTTGGGAAAGTGACGGCAACATAGCGTGGAGTTGCTATTGCCACTGCACAGATTGCCGCCGCAACTGCGCCGCCCCTGTTACCGCATTTTTCGGATTGCCGCATGAATCGGTGACCTGGTCTGGCGATCCACCTGCGGTCTATCGTTCATCTCCGGATGTCGAGCGGCTGTTCTGCGCGGCCTGTGGAACTCAGATGGCGTACCGCAATGCAGGGGACACGGTGAACATCCACCTTTACATCGCGACGCTGGAAAACCCGGAAACAGTTTCGCCCCGGTTTCACGTGTTCCATACAGATCACCTGCCGTGGCTGGATATTCAGGACAGCTTGCCCCGATACGCCAAGACCGGAAACTGAACGCTCCGTGATTCCGCGGCCATTTGCAACTAATAATTTGCAGTTTTGCAAAACAAAGGCTTTGTTGCCAATTCACCTTGATAGGGAGGGCGATTTGCAAAACTTTGCAGCCCATTTTCCCGGTATCTGCAAATAATTCGCGGTAAACTGACGCGTCGTCATTTCAGCCGCTTGTCCGACAGGCGGCAGATGCCTAACACACTGGCAAGGGATTTTGAGGAGGACGATGCCGTGGCTTATCAGGACATCTATGAGAGTTGGAAATCCGATCCGGAGGCGTTCTGGATGGACGCCGCCAAGGGGATCGACTGGGTACAGCCGCCAAGCAAAGCGCTGTTTGACGACAATGCCCCGCTCTATGAATGGTTCTGTGACGCCAAGGTCAACACCTGCTGGAATGCGGTGGACCGGCATGTCGAAAACGGTCGGGGTGAGCAGACGGCCATAATCTACGACAGCCCGATCACCCATACAAAACGCGAAATCTCATATGTCGAACTGCGCAACCGCGTTGCAACGCTGGCCGGGGCGCTGCGGGCCAAGGGGATCGAGAAAGGCGACCGGGTCATCATTTACATGCCCATGATCCCCGAAGCGCTTGAGGCGATGCTGGCCTGCGCGCGTTTGGGGGCTGTTCACTCGGTCGTGTTTGGCGGTTTTGCCAGCAATGAACTGGCCGTTCGGATCGACGACGCGAAACCAAAGGCGATCATTGCGGCGTCTTGCGGGCTGGAACCCGGTCGAGTGGTGCACTACAAGCCGCTACTGGACGGCGCCATCGAGATGGCGAGTCACAACCCCGAATTCTGCGTCATCTTCCAGCGCGAACAGGAAGTGGCGCAGCTGATCGAAGGGCGCGATTTCAACTGGCATGGCTTCCAATACGGCGTTGAACCGGCGGAATGTGTGCCGGTTGATGGCAACGATCCAGCCTATATCCTTTATACCTCGGGAACGACCGGCGCGCCCAAAGGTGTTGTGCGCCCTACCGCAGGGCATCTTGTGGCGCTGAACTGGTCAATGAAGAACATCTACAACGTTGATCCGGGCGATGTGTTCTGGGCCGCCTCGGACGTGGGCTGGGTCGTCGGTCATTCTTATATCTGTTACGCGCCGCTGATCCACGGCAACACGACGATCGTGTTCGAAGGTAAACCGGTCGGCACCCCGGATGCGGGCACTTTCTGGCGGGTGATTTCTGAACACAACGTGCGCAGCTTCTTCACCGCCCCAACGGCCATCCGCGCTGTCAAGCGCGAAGACCCTTTGGGCGACATGCTTAAGAATTACGACCTGTCCTGCCTGAGGGCACTGTTCCTGGCAGGTGAACGTGCAGACCCGGACACGATCACATGGGCGCAGAACGCACTGAAAGTTCCGGTGATCGACCATTGGTGGCAGACCGAAACGGGCTGGACCATTGCCGGCAACCCGCTGGGGATCGAGGAACTGCCGGTCAAGCTGGGATCACCCGCCAAGCCGATGCCAGGATATGACGTGCAGATTCTGGATGAGGCAGGCCACCCGGTTCAGGCGGGCGAGCTTGGGGCCATCGCGGTCAAACTCCCCCTGCCGCCCGGCACTCTGCCGACCCTTTGGAACGCCGAGGACCGGTTCCGCAAGTCCTATTTGGATCAGTTCCCCGGTTATTACGAAACCGGTGACGCGGGGATGATCGACGAGGACGGCTATCTCTATATCATGGCGCGCACCGACGACGTGATCAACGTGGCCGGCCACCGCCTGTCCACAGGCGGGATGGAAGAGGTCCTGGCCGCCCATCCCGACGTCGCTGAATGCGCGGTCATCGGCGTCTCGGACCAGCTGAAAGGGCAGATGCCAGTTGGCTTTTTGTGCCTGAACGCCGGCTGCGACAAAGATCACGCCGAGGTCGTGCAGGATGTCGTCAAAATGGTGCGCGAAAAGATCGGGCCTGTTGCGGCGTTCAAGCTTGCTGTCGTGGTCGACCGCTTGCCCAAGACGCGGTCGGGCAAGATCCTTAGGGGTACCATGGTCTCGATTGCAGATGGCAAGGACTACAAGATGCCCGCAACCATCGACGATCCGGCCATTCTGGATGAGATCGCCGAAGCCCTGAAAACCATCGGTTACGCTCAGTAACCCAGAAACGGGCGACAAACCGTCGCCCGCTTTTAGCCTTTCGCTTGCAACCTGTTACCGGCCCCCTACTGTCACTCTGAGACAGAGAGGGCCCATGACAGATAAAGAACTCTGGCGACTTACCGCCACCGAATTGTCCAGCCAAACCCGCAGCGGCGCACTGAGCGCCGAGGCCGCCGTGCAAGGCGCGCTGGACCGGATGCACGAGATCAACCCGGACCTGAATGCGGTCGTAGACGACCTGAGTGTGCAAGCCCTTGAACGCGCACGAGAACTGGACAAGGCGCGCGCCAAAGGCGCGTCTGCAGGCCCGCTGCACGGTGTTCCCGTCACCATCAAGGTCAATGTGGACCAGAAGGACCACGCGACAACAAACGGCGTTTCTGCCCTGAAGGATGTTATCGCACCCGACGACGCCCCGGTGGTTGCCAATCTGTTGAAGGCAGGCGCGGTTGTGATCGGCCGGACAAACACGCCTGAATTCTCGTTCCGCGCGGACACCGACAATCCGCTTTATGGTCGCACTCACAACCCCTGGGGCAGACACATCTCGCCCGGCGGGTCGTCTGGCGGTGCAGGCGCTGCAGTGATGGCCGGTATAGGCGCACTGGGCCATGGCAACGACATCGGTGGCAGCCTGCGATTTCCGGCCGCTGCCAACGGCGCGGTGACGGTCAAACCCGGTCTGGGCCGGGTACCAGCCTGGAACCCCAGTCAACAGGCGGAACGCGGGTTACTGGCACAGTCCATGTCGGTGCAGGGGCTGATCGCACGTTCTGCTGCCGACCTGCACCTGTCCATGCCTTGTCTGATTACCCCTGACCCGCGGGATCCGTTCCACGTTCCCCTGCCCTGGCGGACCGAGAACCCGGATACCCCGATCAGGGTTGCATTTACGAAGAACACATACGGCTACGACCTGCACCCCGAAGTTGAAAAGGCGCTGGAAACCGCACGCGATGCGCTGACGGACGCGGGCTATCAGGTAGACGAAGTCGAAACGCCGGATGTGTTCGACTGCGGACGCAATGGGTATCGCGCACTGATGGGCGAGGTTCTGACCCTGATGAAAAGCGACATCGAAGCGGTCGGGTCGCAGACCATCCGGGATGTCTTTGAAGTGTATTTCCAGGAATTTCCGCCGATCGTGGGAACCGAGTTGATCCGCATGCTGGCGGAACGCAGCCACTATGCAAGGCAATGGTCACTGTTCATGGAGGACTACGCGCTGGTTCTGTCCCCATTTCTGCCGCAACCCTTCTTTGGACCCGATCGTGACACAGAGGGGGCCGAAGGTGTTCACGAGGTTCTCGGCTGCGCCGTCTACTCGTACGCGATGAACTTTCTGGGTCTGCCGGCCGCATGCGTTCCCGCCCGGCTTGCCAGCCTGCCTAAAGGCCCTCAGCCGATCAATGTGCAGATCGCTGCGCGGCGGTGGCGTGAAGACCTGGCGGTTGATGCCGCGGTCGCGATCGAAGCCCGCGTCGGACAGATGTGTTTTCCGCTGTGGGACAGAATGGAATCAGGGGCACGCTGAGCCTCGGCCTAAACCCTGACAACGCAGCTGACAAAAATAGACCCCGGGTTTTTGTGCCCGGGGTCCGCATACTAAAATATGCCCGAATTTCTGATGACGAGCGTAGCACCACCCACCCTCGCCAGCGCGAAAACTGCGCAATCATTTCGAATACGCTGTTGGCGGCCACTCACTCCCGCCTTAGCGTGTTCTCCGGGCAAGTTCAGATTAACGAATGATAAAGCACTTTCCTGTGAACTGGTTCACACAAACCGAAAAAATGTTCAAACTGGACAGCTTAGGTAAACTGCTCAGAAATCAGACGCTCCTCAAGACCATGGCCGGGATCGAACAGAATTCGGTGTGTGATTGACGGCTCGGACCGGATTTCAACCCAATCTATGTCTGGGAATGAGTTCGAATCCGCATCCGCCATGACCGGGCGTTTATCCGCTTCGATCACATCAAACCTGACATGCGCGATCTTGGGCAACAGAGCGCCGCGCCAGCGGCGCGGGCGAAATGCGGCAATCGCGGTCAGCGCCAGAACATCCGACCCGATCGGCAGAATCGGGCCGTGGGCCGAGTAGTTGTAGGCAGTGGATCCGGCAGGCGTGGACAACAATGCACCGTCGCACATGAGTTCAGCCATGCGAACCCTGCCATCCACGCTGATTTTCAGCCGCGCGGCCTGCGGTCCGGCGCGCAGCAACGACACTTCGTTGATTGCAAGCGCTTCGTGCATCTTGCCGGACTGATCCATGGCGCGCATGGCCAGCGGGTTGATGACCTCCTCCTCGGCGGCGGCCAGCCGCTCCATCAGGTCACCTTCACTGAACTCGTTCATCAGAAAGCCGATGGTTCCGCGGTTCATGCCATAAACCGGCGTATCCAGATGTTGCATGTTGTGCAGGGTGTGCAACATGAACCCGTCGCCCCCAAGCGCGACCACAACATCTGCGTCCCGAGGCGCGGCATTGCCGTATCGGGCGACCAGCGCATCCCGCGCAATCTGGGCCACCTTGGCGTCGCTGGCAAGAAAGGCGATTCTCTGAATCATGTGAACGGGTTTCCGGTGCTGCACATTTGGTTCCGAAACAAACATACCTTTCCCCGATAGGCCAGACTTGACGCCATAACGGGCCAATTCGTCGCTTTACGACTTTTGCATGTATGTCGTTTCCGATAGGAAATCCGCAAGATTATTCCCAGCCATGTGGAGCCCCCATGAACGCCAATCTTCGTGACACCGGTTTTTTCACCCAGTCTCTTTCGGATCGTGATCCTGAGCTCTTCGGCTCGATCCGGTTCGAGTTGGGGCGTCAGCGCGACGAGATCGAACTGATTGCGTCCGAGAACATCGTCAGCGCCGCCGTGATGGAGGCGCAGGGCTCGGTGATGACAAACAAATACGCCGAAGGCTATCCCGGGCGGCGCTATTATGGCGGCTGCCAGTTCGTGGACATTGCCGAGAATCTGGCCATCGACCGCGCCAAGCAACTGTTTGGCTGCGGTTTCGCCAACGTGCAGCCGAACTCGGGCTCTCAGGCCAACCAGGGCGTGTTCCAGGCGCTGATCAAACCCGGTGACACCATTCTGGGCATGAGCCTGGATGCCGGTGGTCACCTGACCCATGGTGCCCGCCCGAACCAGTCGGGCAAGTGGTTCCACGCGGTGCAGTACGGCGTCCGCAAGGAAGACAACATGCTGGACTACGATCAGGTCGAGGCGCTGGCGAAAGAGCACCAGCCCAAGCTGATCATCGCCGGTGGCTCGGCCATCCCGCGCCAGATCGACTTTGCCCGCATGCGCGAGATCGCCGATATGGTCGGCGCCTACCTGCACGTGGACATGGCGCATTTCGCCGGTCTGGTGGCGGCGGGCGAGCACCCCAGCCCCTTCCCGCATGCGCATGTGGCGACCACCACGACGCACAAGACCCTGCGCGGTCCGCGTGGCGGCATGATCCTGACCAATGATGAAGATATCGCAAAGAAAGTGAACTCGGCCATCTTCCCCGGCATTCAGGGCGGCCCGCTGATGCACGTGATCGCGGCCAAGGCCGTGGCCTTCGGCGAGGCGCTGCAACCGGCCTTCAAGGACTACATCAAGCAGGTTGTCGTCAATTCGCAGGCCCTGTCGGATCAGCTGATCAAGGGCGGTCTGGACACGGTGACCCATGGCACCGACACCCATGTGGTGCTGGTCGACCTGCGCCCCAAGGGTGTCAAGGGCAACGCCACCGAGAAGGCTCTGGGCCGCGCGCATATCACCTGCAACAAGAACGGCGTGCCATTTGACCCGGAAAAGCCGACCATCACGTCGGGCATTCGTCTAGGCAGCCCCGCCGGCACCACACGAGGCTTTGGCGAGGTTGAATTCCGCCAGATCGCGGACTGGATCATCGAGGTTGTCGACGGCCTGGCCGCCAATGGCGAGGATGGAAACGGCGCGGTCGAAGCCAAGGTCAAAGCCGAAGTCGCAGACCTCTGCGCCCGATTCCCCATCTACCCGAACCTGTAATCGGCTCGAAAAAACAAGGCAGCGGCGCCCCAGTGGCGCCGCATCTGCTTTGGGAACATTTTTTGCGCCAAAGACTTAGTTCAATATTGGCAAGGTAATCCTGCCTCAGAACCTACCTTCAGATCAGGCCGCGCCACCACAGAAACAGCAGCAGCAGCGCGCTCAGCGCCAGAATGTTGAACGCAAGTCCTCCCAGCATCCCCAGAAACCAGCCCCATCTTCTGTCCGCCAGATCAATACTGCCGAGATACGCCTGCACCTCGTCGGACGCGCTGACAAGTTTTGGAGTGTCCAGGACCCGCCGCAACCTTGGATGCGCCGCCATCTGTTCCGCATTCGCCAGCAGAAGCGCCTGTTTGTAGATCCGGCGAGGCAGTCGGCGTTTGGCTCTTTTGACCGAGGCCAACAGGGTTTTGTCCCGCACACCCAGCTTTTCGCGCAGCAACGCAATCGTGCCTGCAATCCGGGTCTGAATATCAGTGTCCTGCGACATTGGTGCCTCCTGACCGGGAAATGTAGCGCGGCCAGAGGCAGGCTACAATGGGACTGGTCGTTTCATTCGCTGCCGGGTATCACGCATTCATGTTGAACACGATCGTACATGGCGAACCGACCGCGAACCCTCCTCTTCTGATCGCGCACGGGCTTTATGGCTCGGCCCGTAATTGGGGCGTCATTGCGCGGCGGCTTTCGGACGAAAGACAGGTCATTGCAGTGGACATGCGCAACCATGCCTACAGCAAGTGGGACGCCTCGCATGGTTATCCGGACCTGGCCGATGATCTGGCCGAGGTCATTGCGCAGGTCGGCGGTCCCGTGGACGTTGTCGGCCACTCCATGGGCGGCAAGGCAGCAATGAACCTGGCCCTGATTCATGGTGCCCTGGTGCGTAAAATGGTAGTGGCCGACATTGCGCCGGTGACCTACAGCCACAGTCAGATTCAGTTCATCGAAGCCATGCGTGCGGTCGATCTGTCCCGCGTGACCCGGCGCTCGGATGCCGAGCAGCAACTGGCAGAACTGGGCGTCGAAAAAGCGTTGCAGAGCTTCTTCACTCAGTCACTGGATGTCAGCGGACAGCGGTGGCTGTTGAACTTGAACGGTCTGGCAAACGAGATGGCCAATATTATGGGGTTTCCGGACCTCGATGCCACTTGGAACGGGCCGGTCCTGTTTTTGTCAGGTGGCGCCTCGAACTATGTTCTGCCGCAGCACCGCGACAAGATACGCGCCCTGTTCCCCGCCGCGAAATTCGCGAAGATTCCGGGTGCAGGCCACTGGCTGCACGCCGAAAAACCGCGCGAATTTGAAGCGGCCGTCAGAACCTTTTTGAACGCCTGATCAGATCGAACCCTGATACAACCGTTTGGCGACAAGCCATGAAACCGGTATGGCGGCAACAAATCCTGCGCCAGCGGCCCCCAGAATAGCGCCCGTCGTAACCAGGCCAGCAGACAATACAGCTATGACGGCCGAGCCAGCCAGGGCAGTTCCAATCAGTGAATACAACATCGAAGCAAGGCGCATCATTGGGTGTGGTCCTATTTTGGAATCTGACCACATATTGGTTTCTCAGGATGTGTTTGGCTTTGATTCAGGTCAGGTCATTCCGGGGTCAACAGGCTCGACTGTCTGGCCGCCCCCTTCGACCCAATCAGTAAAGCCCCCAAGGTTGTAAACCCGGGAATAGCCCATGTCCTTCAACAATTTGCCTGCCAGCGCCGCGCGCCCGCCCGACGCACAGTGCAGGACGATTGGCCGGTCGATGCGCAATTCAGGATCATGAGTTGGCAGCCCGCTATCGGCCCTGAACTCCAGCATCCCGCGTGGAATGTGATGAGACCCGACCGCCCGGCCCGCCCTCTCCAGTTCCGGCGTATCCCGAACGTCCAGCAGCAACCCGCCCTCGCGCAGCAGTTCCGAAGCTTGGGCAAAATCGATACGCGCGACCACAGCGTTGGCGGCCTCCATCATGTCCCTGACTGTCAGTGGCATTCCGGCTCTCCTGTCCTTGGAACTCCAGCATTTAACATGCAAAATAAGGAATACGTTTTCTGTGTAAAGGTACAATAGCGGTAAATCGCGAGCGGGGATATTACCCCGTTCTAACTGTGACTTCGAATGGCGGCAATTTTGTTCGCCTTGCTGCATCTACAAACACGAAAAGAGGAAGTCCGGGCCACCCCAATCATCAGGACCGGACACTTTTACACTTGAGCTGCAAGCAGCATCCACCCTAACTGCATGCTTGGCGAATTGGCGGGTGTTGTTCCAATCACACGACTAGCTCCGGCAACTTGGGCTTGAGGGCGTGCTGGATTTGACCAAGGCACAATTTGAGGCGGAAGCGCATTGTATTCATGGCCTTGTGGCCGTATTGAGATTTTCAGGCCCGAATTAGGCTCGACACGCATGCCCGCGTGGTGGAATGGTAGACACAAGAGACTTAAAATCTCTGGGCCGGAAGGCCGTGCCGGTTCGAGTCCGGCCGCGGGTACCAGTTTGTACGAAATTCGAAGCTTGCGCACGCTAACAGGCGCGATGCTTGTTGGGACAAACATATCAAATGACTTAGGAAGTCATCGTCTGCGTCTCGGCATGGAAAGGACCGCAATGTGACCTGATACAAGGTATTATCGCTCCGGTGCTTGCAAATGCTTCGCGGAACTTGAAACCTTTATCCCGGAGGATCGCGGGACAACGATTCACTAACATCCAAAATGGACCAGTCAGATGGGTCTGCTTAGGAAATAAAATGGTGCCGGGGGCGGAATCGAACCACCGACACGAGGATTTTCAATCCGGCGCTAATTCAAGCAAACCAAACACTTACAAAACCGGGGCGCGTCAAACCCCCGACGAAACATCAAAGACTTACCTCGAAAGTGTCAAACCGGCTGAGGCCGAACTGACAAACGAAAACCCCGGCACGACGGCAATCGCAACCGGGGTTAAAGACGTTATGGAAGGCGTCTGTTCTTACGGTAAGGATATCGCGGCTTTGCCCATTTTGGCAATGCATTGGGGGGTGCTGCTGTGAATATTTCGACGCAAATCCCCGACAACATTAAACGTGTTTGCCGCTCCATCGGATATGCCGCTTGGCTGGATGGCACTGACGAGTGGTTCGGCCTTCCGGTGATCCTGCGAGCACGTCTGGATGCGCGGCAGCGCGTGGCCCTGGCATTTATGGCTCTCAAGGCTCTGGACCGTGATGACGCAGTAAATGCAGCTGAGGCGGCGCTAAGCACTGGTGCGGGACACCCCCCTGCCCCGTTCATTAGCTTCATGGATGAGGCCGCGTTCTGGGCGGATTATGCCGACCCGGAAGAACTGGACGCTTATTGCCTTGCCAGCTTCAAGCGCATGAAACCCGCGCGGCAGGCAGCATTCCTTGAGCATGTACAAAGGAGGCAAGCGGCGTGATGCGTGATTTTGCTGAGATGGCGGTGCAACTGGATGCGCACCGAGCCGAGTTTCCCAAAGAACGGTCGGACCGTTTGCCTACAGAGTTTGTCTGGCGCGACCCTTCCGCTATTCCGCCCCGTCCTTGGCTCTACGGGCAACACCTGATCCGCAAACAGGTATCGGTGACGGTCGCACCCGGCGGCGTCGGGAAATCGTCTTTGACGATCTGCGAAGGGCTGGCAATGGCATCTGGCCGCGACCTACTGGGCGATTGGACCGCATCAGGCCTAAAAGTCTGGATATACAACCTTGAAGATCCCCGCGACGAGATGAACCGGCGCGTCATCGCGGCCATGCAACATCACAACGTCGCCCCCGAGGAAATCTCAGGGCGTCTCTTTGTGGACACGGGCCGGGAACGCGAACTCAGCACCGCCATTCAAACTCGTGAAGGCGTCCAGATCGTCAAGCCGGAAATGGAAGCCTTAGCCCAAGAGATCGAAGCGTGCGAAATCGATGTTCTAATTATCGACCCATTCGTGTCGTCGCATCAGGTGGGCGAGAACGACAACGGCGCAATCGACCTTGTGGCAAAGGAATGGGCGCGGCTGGCAGATCGTTGCAATTGTGCAATTGAACTTGTGCACCACACTCGCAAGACAAACGGCGAGGAAGCAACTACTGAAAGCGGGCGCGGTGCAACGGCGCTCTTGGCAGCAGCAAGATCCGGTCGTGTGCTCAACAAGATGAGCAACGACATGAAGGCCGAGGCGGGTGTTCAAAACGATCCGTCCACCTACTTTGCCGTGACCCGTGACAAAGCGAACCTCGCCCCTGTTGGGGATCGTGTTTGGCGGCGCATGGCATCTGTGCAGCTATCCAATGGGGATAGCGTAGGCGTTGCTGAGGTCTGGAAATGGCCGGACACTTTCGATGGGGTATCGGTCGCTGACCTGCTGGCAGTGCAACATGCTCTGGATGGTCAGGGGCGGCGCTACTCGGATCAGGCTGGCGGCGAGTGGGCTGGTGTGACCGTAGCTGAAGTGCTGGGCTTCGACGCCCAAGCCGACCGCAAGCGCATCAAGAAGATAATCGATACTTGGCTGAAATCCGGGGCGTTGGTCAAAGGGCAGAAAACAGGTGCTCAACGCAAGCCTGTCCCCACTGTGGAGGTAGGCGAATGGGCAACGGTGTGATGTGCGCCGCCACCCAAAAATCAGGGGTAGCGCAAGGTGACGCTAACACCCCTAAAAACAGTTGCGCTACCACCACCACCCCTAAAAGGGGGGTGGGTGGTGGTGGCGCTGCGCCACCTGTCCGATCGCGGGGTGGTACAAAACAAAGTTGCAAACGCGACGGTGAGATGCATGGCAGGGACCTTGCGAAGACCAAGGACGAGCAATTTCGCGCATCATGGGGTTTGCAGACTATGTTAATAAATGTTGGTGTTTATTGATGGGGAGACCGACAAAGCTGGAAGTCAAAATACGTTCGCTCTTTCAAGGCGATCCGATTGATTGGTGTGAAATTTGGTCACGTTGGCGGCCGTGCCCAGCAGAGGCGCACATGGGCGCTTGTCGGAAGTACCAATTGGGATCCACGCAGCCTTCGACTAAATTTCGAATTCAATGTAGAGTGCTACAGCCAGTATCTATCTGAACAGTTGCATTCAATTGTGAACAAAAAGGCGGAGGGCGCTCGGGAAATAACGCTCGAAGATCTCGCAGGCAGGCCATTTCCAGCAAAAGTTCGAGACGGGGTCGCCCGACTAGCATCCCCCTATCTATGAAAGCACTGATTTGCAAAAGCAGCCTGTCTTTCTCATCATCTATCAACTTGCCACTGGTTTTTTGAGAAAAGAAGTTTCGTCGAAATCTCAACCTAAACTGCAAAAATAATGGGGTGTCGGCAAACCGTGTTGTCCCGCTATGCGGACAAAGCTGACTATCGTCACTTAGGGGTTGGCTAGCACAAATAAGGTTTCAATTGCCTGAACGCCCCTGCATTTCTAACTTTTAAAGCAGTTGCTCCAACGTACGAGAGCTTTATGCTGAAACCATGGCCAAACGTACCCTGCTAATTCTTAATAGGAAGTCCGCAGCAAGACCCGATCTGCGTGCTGCTGTTCGCCCATTGGAAAAAGAGCTTGGCATTAGGGTAAGTATTCCTTGGTCAGGAAAAGACTTGAAGAAGACGCTCCGAGAAGCCGTGGGCGATGGGGTAACCCGGATAATCGCTGGCGGTGGTGACGGCACTTTGAACTCGGTCGTGAGTGCTGTTTTGAAGTTGAAGACAAAGTCGCCTGTCTCGCTAGGTCTTGTTCCCTTGGGAACGGCGAATGATTTCGCCCGGTCTTATGGTGATAAGGGCTTGGACTTGGCTACATCTGTTCGAGTTGCTGCATCGGGAGACACGCGGCCTATCGATGTCGGATACATAAACGGCAGACCGTTTGTGAATGTTGCCAGCGGCGGTTTTGGAGCAATGATCACTGCAACGACACCCAAGGAAATGAAGAAACGACTGGGGGGACTCGCGTACACACTGTTTGGGCTTGCTCGTTTATCTGATGCAAAATCTGTTCCCGCAAAAATCTCAATTGATGATGAAGACCCGTACAACGTTTCCATTTCCGCTATCGCGATTGCGAACAGCCGCTATGCAGGTGGCGGTTTTGACGTAGCGCCTGAAGCGGAAGTGTCCGACGGGTTGCTCGATTTAAGCGTGCTTTCCGCTGAGAGTTTAATGCCAGAAAACCTACCCTTTGGCAGACTGCCGGATATTTCGGATCCCAAGGATGGTGTTGTACAGCGCTCTCGTCTGAGATCTATGGTTTTGGAAACCTCACAGCCGTTTCATATGAATTTGGACGGCGAGCCGATGATCGATCAACGCTTTGAGGTTTCAATTAAACCAAAAGCGCTGAACTTCGTTTTCCCAAGCGGTAAGTAGTGCGGGTTTCTCCTTAAACTCAGACTTCGCACGGTGTTTCGAACGTTACATGCGGGGCTGACACATACACTCGCCCATAGATTCAGGTAAAAAGCCGCTATCCAGTTTGGCGAACGTCTCTCTCGCTTAGCTGTTCACTGCGTTAGTGTTGTTTATCTTCCCATCACCGGACATCAGTATCGCGATTGGCTGCGTAGACGGGATATTCGAAAGCACAATCATTATGCACACGGTGATCGGGACGCTCATCAACGCTCCGGCAATGCCCCAGATCGCAGTCCAAAACGTGAGCGCTAAAATGACCATGAATGGCGACAAATTCAGGCTTTTGCCAAGCAGCATTGGCTCCAGGATATTGCCGACAGAGAATTGAACCGCGCCACAACCAATCAGAACCACAAGAAAGGGCACGACTTCTTCAAACTGTACCAGTGCGACAATGGAAGGAAGCGCGACGCCGACGATAGAACCGACTGTCGGGATAAAATTCAACAAGAATGCAAGAACGGCCCAGGTTTCAGAAAAGTCCAAGCCGACGGATGCCATCACGGCATAACTGCCCAAGCCAGTCAGTGCACTCACCAGCGTTTTGATGCCAACATATCTTTGAATGCTCTCGGATGTGCTCTCAAGAACGCGGCGAACTTTTTCAGCGGCTTCCCGGTCTTTGATTGCGAGCTTGATTTTGGCGCGCATTGGAACACGTTCAACCAACATGAATGGTACATAGAGCAGCACCAGGAAAAAAGCGCTTAGGAATGCCCCAGCAGAGCCGATCACTCCCGTCGCGAGCCCAGCCAGGTTGATCTGTTCCAAGGCTTTGATCGCGGCTGCATAGTTGTCTTGCCCAACCAGTGATACCAGCTTTGCGACTATGCTGGTAAACCGTTCCTCATAGCGCGGAAACGCTTCCGAAACCTCACCGGCTTGACTAGATAGTATCGACAACACAAGCGAAAGGCCGATTAACACAATTGAAATTGCGGCCAAATGCGCAAGCCACTTCGGGACAGTCCTTCCAAATATCTTGAATCTACCAATGCGATCCGCAGTCGCTGTGAGGAGAACGAACAGGAGGGCCGCAAAACACATTGGAACCAGTACAGACGAAGCGAGGACTAACGAGGCAATGGTCAAGAACACAAGAACGACCAATTGATACCAAAACGTGAGCCCTAAGAAGTTTGGAGCAGGGTCTTTATGATGGGTATCCTTCTTCACTCGGAGGCTCCATAAATATTGTGTGTCGTTCTGACTTTCTGAGTTGAAAAGTATTAGGTCGCCTTAGATGCAACTTGGCAAGTAATTCACGCACTTCTCTCTGGACACAACAGTCGATTGTTTTCAGTCCGCTGGTACGAAGATCGTATAAAACAAGTCGCCAAAGAGGATGCGCGTGTTCGTCTTCTTCGCACGATCCCCGG
>NZ_JBXWOP010000014.1:0-157109 GCF_059610965.1 Ruegeria sp. CDSB136 | reverse complement strand
CGGGATGCGCTGTTTTTTGGGCCCATTCACCCAACTTCGGGCGTTTGCGCGACGACAGACGCTGTTCGGGGCGGAAAAACGCTTGATCAGGTGGCGCAGTCAGGCGACCTTAACGTCAGAACCCAGGCCACTTGGGGAATGTCGGAATAGGCCGACTGACTTGTGGAAGTGCCATCATTGGCTTCAGCTAAAGCTATTGAGATGGTTGCTGAAAATGGGTGAAAGCCGGGTCAGGCTCTGGATTGTGCGGATATTAATATTCTTCGTTGCAATTTCAGTGTTCTGGCCAGTTTTCAGTTTGCTAAACGTGAGCAATTTTCTAGTCGAAAACCTTGGTTCGTATTATCAAGTATTCTCAAGTTTGATGTGGCTTACTTCAATCGTCTTTCACGTAGTCTTATTGGGGCTTTTGATATGGGGTGTTTATCAATTTCACGGATTGGCTTCGCTGAACAGATTCGAAGCCGCATTGGAAGAACTTCTTCAAACTAAGATAAAGCCAGCGACAGGTGTGGTTACGTTCGGCGACATCAAGCACCATGGCCTCATCCTCAAAGTTGTAGCATCCGAAATCTCGTCGGGGAAAATGAAGCTGTTTTCAAGCGAAAGTGATACTTGTGCACATATATCAGTTTCTAAAGCCGTCGCAGCTTCTTGCTCCATTCCCTTTGTATTTCGACCAGTGCCTATTGAAGGGCGAGAATACAGCGACGGTGGTATGGTGTCTAATCTCCCTGCGTGGTCGTTGGATCAGCACCTTATTCTCGATGAGGAGGGTTGGATCGTTTCCAGCGAGTCCATTCCTGCATCTCGAGCCCCGGGTTCAATACGAGTTGAACCAGAGAATTCTTTTCGACAAATCAAAGGAAAAAGGGTTTTTTCTGCCGTTGCTAAGACAGCGCTGTTTGGCGCTTCGGATCTCAACACTCGTGGCATCTCGCATCATGTACGAATTCCAGTTCCTCTCGGAATAGGTCTATTGGACTTCGATATGACGGCACCCACGGCATATACGACAGTTCTTGCAGCCAATCTATATGCAGATGACATTCTTGAAGCCAGATTTCAGGAAATCGCATTTCTCAAAGCCCTGCATAAGCGCGCAAAGTTGTTGATTAAAGACCACACTGGGAACAAGGATGTAGCCCTTCGCTCAGCATTGGTGAGACCAATAAACTTATCGGGCGACGAAATAGCGGGCTACCATCTATGGTGTTGCGAAGGATTTAAGAAACACCCTGACCGGAACTTGAAGCTTTCCAAATCCGGTACTTTGATTGATGCATGCTTGAACGGTGAAACCGCAGGCGCTTTTGCAGATTTGACGACCCCGCATGGCCGGCACCGTTTCTATCACCCAGATACTAGTGGGATACTCAAGATTGTTACGCCTGGCTGCCGGAAGTGGGCTCTGGCCCTCCCACTTAAAGGTATGAAACTTGTCAGGATATCAAAGGCCATTACATTTGATTGTGACGTCGAGCTTGGAGACCAGTTTGACGTTGTTAGGGAAGAGCTAATAAAACTTTGCGAGTCTTGGGAAAGAGGGTATGCTGAAGGCGTAAAACGAAATGGAGCAAGTGATGCAAAGTAGGATTTTACAACGCGTCGGAATCGGCGCAGCAAGAAAGCGGTCGGCACATATTGACGAACTAAGGGAAAAACTGCTGGAAATTCAAAGAATTAGGCGCGAACGAAAGAAGCCTAATTTTTCTGAAAATCAAGACGGATTTAAAGAGCTCAAGGAAGAACAGGAAAGGTTGATCAATGCCCTTGAAGAAGATTTTCCTATGCTTTCTAGCGAGCTAGCTCGAATGCACAGCTAGCAGGTTAAGTTCTCGGCTTCGCTACAATGAGGCCTAACAACTCGGATTGACCTGCATTCCGCTATGGCTAGGCAGACTGTATAGAGTTGTAAGCCTTGGTCCGGTACGTCGCCTCCGTGCCGCAGTCTTGCAACAGCCTTCTTTGCAATACTTAGCATCGATCCGCCTCTACACCGGCAATAGATTGCCGCAGTAGGCGCAGCGCCAGCCCTTGGAATAGTTCTGGGCCAGCTTTGTGGCTCGCTCTGCAATGCGGTGCGCGTTCTGCCAAGGGAAGTGGGTGAAGCTGAACCGCACTTGTGGTGGGTTCAGTTCTTCAATCCAAATTGTCGCATTATCATGGTCAGTCATCTCTGTACCTTATCCGGGAACAGCCTTTGATTTTGTTGGGAAAACCGATTTAACTTGCTGTTTGTTCAAGAGACCGCGCCAGTTTAATCAATCGGTTTCGCTCTGCCCAAGCGGCTACATTGGCCTCAGAGATGCGTCTGCGACCCTCTGCCGTTTTCGCTCCGGTTGATAGCCCTCCGTGCAAGCGGCAGCGCGTCTTTCCCGAGACAGGCGTTTCCATACATACGCCGCCCTTGGTCTTGGCTCCGCAAATCTTGGTTTGGCTGGTCATGTTGTTGCTCCTGTCTGGACTGGGAAACTGGCTGCCCCTATCTTGTTTCTATGCGCAGATTGTTTGTGAATTTTGCCGTCATCCTCATTCTGCTTTGTTGCCCAATTACTGTCCTCGCCATTGGCTGGGGATACATGCAGATTTATCATCAGTTCGGCATGGTCCCCTTTGTTGTCGCATGTCTCAGCGGAACGGTGTGCGTGCTAGGGGCTGCTTGGCGCTCTGATACAGACCAATAGCGCCAGCACCGGCAACCGCACGCCCGATAAGCTGGGCCTGCCCAAAGAGCTGATTGACAGGATAATGGAAGGCCTGACCCTCGCTGGCTACCCGGTGCCACCGGAAGAGGCCACCGACTGACGATACTGCGTGATCTTCAATTAAGCTATGATTTGCGGGCTTGCCGATCCTGGGCCGAACGTCTGCTCCGGGCTAAAGCGGTCGAATGAAAAGCTCAAAGGGTGGAGCATTTAGGCCAACGGATCTGACTTCTCACTCTCGCCGCAGCGAACGATTTGCATATCGTCCGCATTGTAGGGTTGAAGTAGGTCTAAGGCCTCTTCAGGGTTTCCCGACATCCATTGCTCATAGTCGTCCGGCTTCAGGATCACCGGCATTCTTTGCGGGTGTATTGGTTTTACAATTTCATTCGCTGTCGTGGTGATAACGGTGTAAGTCGCTGCTTCTTCCGGCCCGTCCTTGCCCTGATAGCGCGACGTCTGCCACATTCCGGCAAACGCAAAAGGCGGGCGGTCTTCTTCACTCTTGAGGGCAAACCAGTAATAAGTTGCAGGGCTACGTCCCTTGGCTTCACAGAACGAACTGGCAGGAACCAAACAGCGCCTTTCCTCGAAACTGCCACGCCAAAGCCCGCTTGAACGCACCTTGTCGTCTCGAGCATTGTTCCAGGCATTGGGCTGGATAACGGCCCCAGTCTTCTTTGACTTCTTGGTGGTGCGAAAGCCCCAACTCAGAAGAACCAGTTCTCGCCCGCGATCCTCAGCGCTCCTAACAACCGGAGCCATGTGTTTTGGGAAAATGGCAGGCAGAGGCTCTGCGTTCCCCAACTTGTCCCGCTCAACGGCCACGTCGAACAGTTGGCGCATTGCCTCTACTGGAATGGTGTTGGAGTACAAGTTGCACATGGGATGAAAGGCTACGTGCAACAATTGGATAGGACAAGTTCTCCCCAATCACTGACTGCGACACTTTCCCATAATTAGCGATTAGACACGGCGTCTAAATCGGAATGAGCTAGGCCCCGGACAACTGGAATCTGCCCGTCCTGTTCGGTCTGGATGTTGTGGGTGGAGCGAGGGGCTGGACGAGGGGGTAAGAGCCAGCCCCTCTCTCACAAGGGGAATTTCCGGAGTGGTAGTATTGATCCGTTGAAAGCAAATTACCTTGGGCATCCAATCTTCGAAATTGGGGAATTCCCGTAGACTGGAAAGCTTCGAAGAAATAGTTTGTTTCCAAAGAGTAAACAGTAAGTTTCGCAACGAGCGGTGGACACAATTTCGCCACAATGCAATCCTCTCACCGTGGGCGGCACGTGTTGATTTTAGCGCGTTCCGGTTTCTCTGGCCGGATATGAGGGGGTTGTTGAGTTCGGCGTGCTGCCCCACGAGCCCTTCAAAGATCCGCTGGAAAACTGAATTGCGTTTTTTGAATGTCATAACGCAAGCGCAATTTTCATTCCACCGACCCAATTTGAACAAGCCGAACAAGTAGAAGTGGGATGCGGCGCGCCTTGATGGGGAATTACGATTTCAAAGAGGGGGTACGAGTTCGGCGCGTCGCATCACGCCCCAACCGTGCATTTAGCGTTCAATCCGATTCTGGAACCGTGGTCCTTGCATTATCAAGGAGACCACTATGACTACTTACAGTAGATGCCACCTGTGTGACTGCGCGACTTCAGAGAATTCCCGATGGTACGGGTGAAACGAGTGGGGCATTGCGACGTGCCGTAGGTGCACCCGATGCGGGATGACGTAGGGACTATCGCCAGCGCAGGAACAGCGATTTCATGCCTTCATGACTGCGCACTGGTTCAAAGCCAGGCTTGAGTGAAATGAACGTGGTTCGCGATGCTCCCGTTTAACTGGTAGACATCACGGACGTCTAAACCTTAGTTTAATCTTAAGGGTGTCTCGCTGCGATACGTCGCCCACCGCCGTTTCTGAACCTCGGCTAAGCATTCTGCTTCTGCTGTTATACTGTACGCTATTTGACGTCGGTTGCTTTTGCTTTTTCTATAGCCTCTGTTTCTCTGCCAAAAACGGTCCTTTCAGGCTCAAAAACCTCAGATAACTTGGCGTACCAATCAAAGTCCTTGAACTGCTCCGCCAGCACTTCAAGCTTCTGGTCTTTCGAGAGATTTTCATCAAGCCAAATACCGTTTCGGACCGCATAGAACCGATGAACATCCAGCTTTTGCACTGTACCCAACAAGTCAGAGCCAAATCGATCCATCGACCTAACCAACGCATCCTTAGAGAAGTAGTCGCCGCCAATCAGAGAATATCTGGTTTTATAGAAGGACTTTACCCTGCGAAAATGTATCCAATCTTCGTTGGGAACCTCATTTTTCTTTACGTAGTCGAACATGTCGAGCGAGACATGCGAGGTGACTATTCCCTCTAGGGTTTCCGCGTATTTGTTCGTGGCAAGATCCCCGGCCTGAGTCAGATGCTCAAAAATTTCGTCATATTCTTTGTAGCTGGTAAGCAATAAGTGGGCATCGTTGGATTTCACGTCTGCTCTGAGCGCTTCTTGATTTACTCGAATTTGTTCGCGCAACGCAGTCATGGCTTCGTCATGGCGCTTGGCAATCATCTTGTTTTCTGCAGTGGCATTACGAAGCTGTCTCGCCGCGTAAAACAAACCACCCGCTGCGAAGAGAACTCCCACCACACTAGCCCAGGTGGCTATTTGATCCGTAACTGATGGCGTGGACGCCTTCTCAATCACATTAACTAGCCTTTCGACACTTTCCGATAGCATCTAGCTCTCCAATTTTGCGTAATATGTCTTCTTCGTATGAAATTTTCAGAGCTAACCCTAGAGTATATTAGGAAGTTTTGTTCCCGGCACTTCGCTTTGCACCGCCATGGTCCTGTAAATGGACTAAGTATCGTCGATTGAGCCGCAACCCAGAGGCTAGCTCTCGCCATCCTTTCCGGGAGCAGCAAAACGCCTCCTATCTGCCGCATCAAGTCTTTGTAACAGCTCTCTGCCAAAACGAGCCCGAAAATAGAAACTCGGCAATACCGATCCGAGCATTAGGGTTCCAGACATGATAGCCATAAAGTAAAAAAGATGATTGTCCTTATCTAGACGTTTCTGCTGTAGACTTTCGACCCGTGTTGAAAGCTTGGAAATCGCTAGGATCAATGCGTCTACTCGAGCTGAATCGCGATTATCCTCCGCACTCGTGCCAAGCGCCGGATCAGGCGCAAAATCACCCGGCTTTAGGTGTTCAAGTTCAAACTGCAATACTTCCACTTCTCTGGTCAGAGACCAAATCGCTGAACCCACAAAAAAATCAACACGAACCAATATCGTAAAGCAAAGCAATAGCAATCCTACGCCAAACGTAATGCTTGTCTGCCTCTGGGAACTTTCCATTGAATCGGCATAATGCGACGCTAAAGCTTGGATAACTCTTAATGCTTGCGAGGGCTCTGGAGATACTGCAGGGTCAACTGATGAATCTTTTTGTTTCATGATAGCTTCCTTAAGTTAGCAAACATTTCATCAATAGCTTTCGCCTCTTTCACCAGTTTCTGAATGGAAACGCGTTGGTAGTCGGAGTTTGGGCTTTGAAAAGCACTCAGAGAACTCTCGAGCAATCTTGTCCGTGCAGCAAGATTTTGCAGGTTTTCTTGAAGTTTACTTGTGCCTCTCAGTGCCTCTGAAGACGACAGGGTGGTTGAAGCAAACCTAGTACGCTCTAGAGCAACTACTATGCTCATTATTTCGTCAAATGGGGCTAAAGATTCTGCAATGGGTAATACACCTTGAGAAAATATCCAATCCAAAACCTCAAGATCCTCAAGTCTATCTATGCGCTTTGAAGCGGACCTAAAGTGATCCAGCAGATCCGCAATCAGGTAAAACCCTAACCCGACAACAATCAGGATGATGCCCTGAATAAAAGCGTCAATACCTGAGGGCGGTCGTTGGAAGGAATAGTCCAAAAACCGCTCAACCAAGGGCAACCACCAATCGACCGACATTAGGGTGATACCAGTCGTGGTTAGTAAGAAGGATGCCCTAATAGGCCAAGGCCTTCTGATGAATTTTACCCACCATTCACCGGCTTTTTGAGCATTTTTCCAAAACCAACTGTCGTCTTTTGATTGTGTCTTCTTATGCATAAAAATCTGGTTGCTCCCAAAAATAAAGTTAAAGAGCTTCCTATGAGTGTATCACTTCTCGGACTTCTAATGTAGCCAACAAGATACTAGGAAACACCGGCTGAATGTAGAGGCGAACCGGCATTTACAGTTTTAGGGTTGGCATGTCGTGTTCTTCACCCGGCTTGCGTTTATATTCTTCGCCGTTGACGCAAGCGCGACGAATGATGGGTTTGACGCCACCACCCGCGAACGGATCAGTGATTTAGATGATCGATCCGGAAGCCAAGGACTGCTCAAGTTTGCTAATACGCCTACTAATGTTCACGACTGCCACCATCTAATTCGAGGTCTGCAGCAGCGAATGCCTTTAGTCGCTCCACATCGGTCATGTCGTCAATAAGTTTGCCACCTGCTTTAACTGCATAGACACGCCGTCTGAACTCCGTTCGGGTTTCGCCGTCTTTGGGATAGATATGACCAAGGCCAAGTCCGCAGACCCTTGCAGGTCCGGGTGCTCGTTCGACCACTCGAGAGCTTTCCTCGGTGCCTTTCTTGATGCCGGAAATCTCATAGAAAACTATGGGGTGATCCGGAATGCTGGGCGATTTCGCTTCCAGCTTGTTCAATCGACGCCTGATACTCATATTACACCTCCTCAAGTGGCGTTGTGCCGGAACAACCGGCTGCCTCCAGAATTACTTTGAAAAGAATGGCACTGGAGTCTGATTGCTTAGAAAGCTGGACGCATTGGCGTGCTACTTCGTCGTCCACCCGGCCATCCAGAATGAGGGCTGCAACCTCGACGGGGGATGCCTTAGCGCTCAATTGTTCCAATGGAATGTCTCGCATCCGTTCTGCGGTATTTTGCAGTTGCTTGATCAACTGGTCCGATGCGCCTGACTTCGATACGGCGCTTTCAGCTTCCCTGCTTTCCAATGTCGCCAGTCTATTCCGGATACTCATTTTGCTGCCTCCAATGCCGCTAACCGGCGTTCCAGTTCGGTCGTTTCCAGAACGCGCCGGAACTGCTCAACCAACCCCATGACCGTTGCGCCTTCCAATGGTGTCACTTCACCCTGAGAAACGGCCTGTAGAACCGCCTGAGCTGCCTCTGAGGCGTCTTTAGCCGTCTTGATGGGCGGAAGGTCAAAGTTGACCGGCGCGTCTTTTCTGGTGGGTGCTATTCGCTCCAGGCATAGACGCAGGAGGGGCAGCACTTTGTCTGACAGGCGGCAATAGCTCGCTGCGTACAATGGCGAGCGCATTAAGCCCTCAAGGACTTGGCGCTTGTGCTTGGACGCGTAGATTTCACGCGGTTCCTGACCAGGATCTGTCACCCGGTACAGCGCTGGGGCCGTCAAGTTAGGAAGGTCTGCCCAGCGATATACGCGCAATGCGTTTGACGGTGGGAGTTCGGTTTTGATTGTTTGGCTTTGCTCAAAAGTAACCATCTATTGTCCTTCTTTTGTTGAAAGACATCGGGCTTTCGGCTATTCTCTCAGTACCACCTAAAAGAATTTGCCTCCGCCCGTGCCTCGGGTGGGGGTTTCTTTTAGGCTGCAGCACGCTGCGACTTGGCTTGTTGGATCAGCTCTTGGATTTCGGCTTCCGACCAGCGAGTCATGCCATCCAATTTCACCGGCCCTGGGATTTTTCCGGCAGCGGCCCGACGCCAAACAGTGGCGACACTGCAGCCAAGAATCGCTGCGGTATCCCTCACCGAAAGTAGGCGGTCTCCTGTAACTGCGTTCATTCTGGCCTCCTTGCGACTGGTTGCAAGGACAAGCTACGACAAGCTAAAGCATTGATAAATAAATAAAACTATGACACAATTCAGAAAAGTGCGGGCGTTCTGTCCCTACAGAATTACCCAGAATTTTGATATTCTGTGCCCCTGTTTCCTGTAGAAAGCCACAAGTTCTTTTCGGCCTCACTTCCGAAGGGAAAAAACGTACCCTTGTAGCCGTTTGATTTAATGGCAATATCGGCCATTCGCGCAAAATTCTCTCCATCCATGCCGGGAATTCCATTACAAAAGCGTGTCAAAAACCCCTCAAAGCTCCGAACGGGGAGGTGTCGCGCAGGCCTATAACCGGTAGCACTCAGGAAAATATCAGCGGCATCGCGAACAAGGTAGTGGTGAACCCAATTTGGCGGCGCGCCTCGGGAGTTTAATTTCCCAGAAAATGCCTTAATGAAAGCCTCTACCGCACTTAACTCACCTTCGACCATCCGCAGCCGAGCAGCAATCGCCGATCCTGCCGATTCAATGGCGTCTTCAAACTGAATCTTGTACCCAAACCTACGGACACTCAGAGGGACTGCATCTATCTTCCCTGCAACTTGCTTCTGGAATTGTAACGCATCGAGCAATGCCTCCCGCGCTTTTCTCAATTCTCCGACGCTGGGTACGCCATCAGAAACAAAGAGAATTTGAATTGTGGCGATCCGACAAAACAATTCTTCCGACCTTGCGGTGTTTAGTAGAACCATATCGTCGGGGCTTAGGCCTTGCAGCCAAGCAACGGCTTTGAACTGCTCAGTTTCTGTTATTTTAGTCTCAATTCCGCGCTCGTTAAACTCGCCAACGACTTCCTGAATTCTCGGCGTCGGTGGATACACCCAACCGTAGTATTTCGCTGAGCGCTCGGGTGGCAAAAGGGTCTCCAACATGCCTTTTGGCGGCATCAGTTCATTACTCATTGCCCTTCCTCTCTATTGTGATCACGTCCGCACTTTCCTGCGTCACCAATTCCGCCCACTTATCCAGCGCAACGGCGCGCTCAGCCAGTAATTCGGCTTGATTGTAGACACGGGCGACAGCGCTTGGCTTTGACCCAGTTGCTGCGTGGTTAAGTACGCGATCCACCACCGACTCAGAAATTCCTCGCTCAGCCATATGAGTTGCAAAGGCGGTTCTGAAATCGTGCAATCGCCAAGGTTCGAATTCATCACCTAGAAGCTTATCAAGTCGGGCCTTCATCTTGCTCCAACCGGATATTGGTGTTCGCCCCGTGGTCGTGAAAAGAAAATCCAAACTAACTAATTTAGCGGAATTTGCTTGGGCAGCGCCAGATTTCTTGTTGTTCAGAGTTGTGGCATTTGCTTTGTCGTGACGGGCTAGAACGGCCTTAATCTCTGTCAGCGCGGGGGTCGAAAGGTGCGTGATGTGCCCCCGGTCGCTCTTTTCCTGAGTAACCGCCTTTTTGAATCGGGTCTTGGAAAGTTCCAATTCGCTTTTGCGGAGGTTGTTTATCGAAGTGCGCCGCTGAACCGTCAACATCAAGAGCCGAACGGGCGGACCCCATAAATCCCCGAGCTCGTGTGTTTTACTCCATATGATCCGGATCTCGTCTAGGCTGAGAACACGGTCCCGGATTTGCTCTTTGGTCGCTCGTTCTAGTCGATCCCCGATATCTTGTTCCAGATACTCCCGACGCCACGCCCAGCGCGTGAAGTGCTTGAGAGCGGCCCGGATGCGATTAGCCATGAACAGCTTACCTTCCTTGGCCTTGTCATCTATCGGCTTTTGCAGGCTGGCGCGCGTCAGGTCACCAATGGGTTGAGCAAGGTGCCTGCACAATGCGTCTTCAAGCTGGCGCTTTCGCTCACCCTGCCTTTTCAGCCTGGAAAGGTGCAGTTCGTCGTACACGTCCAACACGTCCTGCAGCGTTTGCGCAGTGGCGGCGGCTCTTTCCTGCTCTCTGCGCGTCTGCTGTGCCTCTAAGACACGGTCGAAGCCACGCGCGGCCTCAGCTTCTATCTCAAGGGCCAGCGCGCGCGCCTCAGCCAACCCCAGCGCACCGTCCTCTCGCTTTCCTGTATTAGACCAACCGCAATAGGTGCCGAACGTATGCTTGCGCTTCGCCCCTCCCTTCACCCGCTTTTCATACATCCAGACCGCGCGGGCAGGATACACCCTCAACCGCAATCCAGCGCGCTTAGTGTCCGATATCTCAACTCGCCCATCAGCCGGTGGCTTGAGCTTCATAAGGAAGGCGTTGGTAAGCTCTTTCTTCAAGATTGCACCTCTGGGGGACTCATGGGGGACAAAATCACCAAGATTGAGTGATACATATTGAGACTAGATTAGATGCGCTTTACTCAGGGGACAATCGACAATATGGATAAAATATCATATTTTTAATGTGTTCTGAGATAATTTGCGACAAGGTGAGATTACGAGCGATTTCGATTCGAGAACCGTGTACTTCTGACTTTTAATCAGTGGGTCGCAGGTTCGAATCCTGCACGGCTCACCACTTTTTCAAAATCAGGCCTGCACGCAGATGGCTGAGGTGATGTTGAAACCCGGTCGCTCCGTGTCGTGAAAGCCAGCTTCCGAAAGTTCACGCTTTTGGTCTTGATTAGCCGCTGTTTCCCAAACACCGAATTCGTAGTGCCCAGCTTTCCTTTCGATTTGAACGGCATCCGAACCAGATAGTCCGCCTCGAATTTGAATGCTGTGTGATACCGATCTTCTTCGATTGACCCTAAGTTTTTGTCATCATCCGGCGGGGGTGTGCCAGCACCTCTCTCAGAATTCAGCCATGATGACATCAGTTCAATTGGTATTTTCCCTCAGTAATGGCGCACTGAATTTGTAAGAGAGCGCGTCAGACGGCTGTCACTGCAGGAATTCACATCTAAACATCTGAAGTTCATAGTTACTGTGACAGTGCGCTTCTGAAATTTTTCAAGATCGCCAATTAGTCGTAAATTTGTTTACAAAATTTTGTTTCAAATCCAGTTATTTATTGTGAAATTTTCCACCCGCTTTCCATTATTGAAATGCACATAAGTGCGCTTTCGTCTGCTGGAAGAGGAGCCAGACGGCGAAAGAAAGGGAAATGGGAGGAATTAATGACCAACAAATCTGTCACACGCCGCGGCGTGCTGAAGTCTGGTGCCGTTGCAGGTACCGGTCTGGCCCTGCCTACGATCTTCACGGCTTCGTCGGCTGCTGCTTTTACCAACGAACCGACGGGGTCATCCGTCACTTTGGGCTTCAATGTCCCACAAACCGGGCCTTATGCCGAGGAAGGCAATGACGAACTGCTGGCGCAACAGCTGGCGATCGAGCATCTGAACGGTGAGGGTGATGGCGGCTGCCTGAACACCTTTACGTCCAAGGCACTGAAAGGGAACGGCATCCTGGGCAAGAAGGTCGAGTTCGTCACCGGCGACACGCAGACCAAGTCAGACGCCGCACGCGCATCGGCAAAGTCGATGATCGAAAAAGACGGCGCGATCATGATTAACGGTGGTTCGTCCTCGGGCGTGGCCGTTGCCGTTCAGGGTCTGTGCCAGGAGGCAGGCGTGATTTTCATGGCGGGTCTGACCCACGCCAACGACACGACAGGCAAGGACAAGAAAGCCAACGGTTTCCGCCATTTCTTCAACGCATACATGTCGGGCGCAGCACTTGCACCCGTGCTGGCAGCGGAAATGGGCAAGGAACGCCGCGCCTACCACCTGACGGCCGACTACAACTGGGGCTGGACCCAGGAAGAGTCGATCGTCGCATCGACCGAAGCCTTGGGATGGGAAACGGTCAACACGGTCAAGACACCACTCGCGTCAACGGACTTCTCGTCCTACATCACGCCGGTTCTGAACTCGGGCGCAGACGTTCTGGTCCTGAACCACTACGGCGGCAACATGGTGAACTCGCTCACCAATGCGATCCAGTTCGGCTTGCTGGACAAGGTGGCCAACGGCAAGGACTTCAAGATCGTCGTGCCGCTGTACTCGGAACTGATGGCCGCCGGTGCGGGCGAGAACATCAAAGGCGTGCTGGGTTCGATGAACTGGAACTGGCAGCTGCAGGATGAGGGCACCAAGGCCTTCGTGAAGTCCTTTGGCGAAAAGTACGGCAAACCGCCGTCCAACTCGGCACAGACCTGCTATGCGCAGGTTCTGCTCTATGCGGATGCCTGCGAGCGTGCGGGTACCTTCAATCCGTGCGGTGTTGTTGAAGCTCTGGAAGACTTCGAGTTCGACGGTCTGGGCAACGGCCCAACCTGGTATCGCGGTGCAGACCACCAGTGCTTCAAGGACGTGCTGGTCGTTCGCGGCAACGAGAACCCGACCAACGCTTACGACACGCTGGAAATCGTCGAGATCACGCCACGTGCGCAGGTCGAGTACGATCCGGAGCATCCGATGTTCGCCGGTGGCGCACTCGGAGAATGCAACCCGGGCGCGTAAGCCCCTGTGTTTGAGTCTGGCCGCCCCATCGGCGGCCAGACATTCGCGGCAGGGCTGATCCTGTCGCACCACACTCCACACTGACCAAGCCTGAGGTGGGCCAATGGACGCCATCCTACTGCAAATCCTGAACGGTCTGGACAAAGGCTCGGCCTATGCACTGATTGCCTTGGGACTGACCCTTATTTTCGGAACGCTGGGCGTTGTGAACTTTGCCCACGGGGCATTGTTCATGATCGGGGCGTTCTGTGCCGTAACCTTGCAAAAGCTCATGAACCTGAGCTTCGTGACCATCGACGAAACCCAAACCGACTTTCTGGGCAACCCGCTGAAGGTCGAAACACCCTATGTCGAGGCCTGGTTCGGTCCCGAGTTCGGCGCGACGATCATCGACTGGTCTGTTCCGCTGGCCATCCTGTTCGCGATCCCGATCATGCTGTTCGTCGGCTATGTGATGGAGCGCGGGCTGATCAAGCATTTCTACAAGCGCCCCCACGCGGACCAGATCCTTGTCACCTTTGGTTTGGCGATCGTGTTGCAGGAAATCGTGAAGTATTTCTTCGGCGCCAACCCGATCCAGACGCCGCCGCCCGACGCACTCAGCGGCTCTGTCGACCTTGGCACAATGATCGGCTTCGATCCCAACGCGATCATCTATCCGATCTGGCGCCTGGTTTACTTCGGATTTGCCGTCGCCATCATCGGTGCCGTCTTCTCATTCCTGCAGTTCACGACCTTTGGCATGGTTGTCCGCGCCGGAATGGCCGACCGCGAGACGGTGGGCTTGCTGGGTATCAATATCGACCGCCGCTTTACCATCATGTTCGGCATCGCGGCCGCTGTGGCTGGCTTGGCCGGTGTAATGTACGGGCCGCTCAACCCGCCAAATTATCACATGGGGATGGACTTTCTGGTCCTCAGCTTTGTTGTGGTTGTTGTCGGCGGCATGGGTTCGCTGCCCGGAGCGGTGCTGGCTGGCTTCCTGCTGGGCGTTCTTGAAAGCTTTGCCTCAACGACCTGGGCCACCACAACAATCCCCGGAATCAACCAAATCATCATCTACCTTGTTGCCATTATCGTGCTGCTGACACGCCCGCGCGGGTTGATGGGACGCAAAGGCGTGATGGAGGAATAATCGATGTTGGGACTGAACAAGAAAGACACCAGCCTTCTGATCATCGTCGGCCTTCTTACCCTGCTGGCCCCCTTCATCCTGAACCCGTTCCCGGAAGGCAGCGCCATGGCGCAGTTCAACGCGGGCTATCCGGACCTGATGCAGCGCTTTGTTATCTTTGGCATCTTTGCCATCGGGTTCAACATCCTGTTCGGTCTGACCGGATACCTGTCCTTCGGTCACGCGGCCTTTTTGGGCGTGGGGTCGTATTCGGCCGTGTGGATGTTCAAGCTGCTGAGTTACAACATCATCCCGGCCATAGCGCTCAGCGTAGTGGTGGCAGGGCTATTCTCGCTGCTGATCGGCTTTGTCAGCTTGCGCCGGTCCGGCATCTATTTCTCGATCCTGACGCTGGCCTTTGCACAGATGAGTTTTGCGCTGGCCTATTCGGTGCTGTCGAACCCCAAGTTCAACCTGACAAACGGGGAAACCGGTCTGCAGGTCTATGCCGACGATCCCCAAATTCTGCAGGGGGCCAACGCGCCGGATCTGCCACACTTGTTCGGCCTGCCGATGCGCGCGACCTACACGATGGATGTCGGCGCGTGGAGCTTTGACTTCAACGCGGGCTATTACCTGTGTGCAGTAATCATGATGGTTGTGTTTTATCTTTCGATCCGTATTTTCCGCTCGCCTTTCGGAATGATGCTGCGCGCGGTGAAATCGAACCAGCAACGGATGAACTATACCGGCCTGAACTCCAAACCTTACACCCTGGCGGCCTTTGTCATCTCGGGCATGTACGCTGGCCTGGCCGGTGGTCTGATGGCGGCAATGGATCCGCTGGCAGGGGCCGAGCGGATGCAGTGGACCGCCTCGGGCGAGGTTGTTCTGATGACCATTCTTGGCGGCACCGGCACCTTGATCGGTCCGGTTCTGGGCGCTGGATTCATCAAGTATTTCGAGAACATCTTCTCGAAGATCAACGACAACGTCCTGCACAGCTGGTTCGCCTTCCTTCCCGACGGGCTGGAGGACGCGGTGGTGTTCCTGATCCATCCGTTCATCGGCAAAGGCTGGCACCTTACGTTGGGCATCCTGTTCATGCTGGTGGTGATCTACCTGCCGGGTGGCCTTGTTGAAGGTGGTCAACGATTGCTGAACCGCTTGAAGCGCAAGAAATCGGGTACCGACGATGCGCCGTCGGGCAAAACGGAACCGGCGGAGTAAGGGGCGGACCATGGCAATACTAAGAGTCAAAGATGTCAGCAAACGCTTCGGTGGCCTCAAGGCGCTGACGGATGTGAACCTCAATGTCGAGGAGAACTCGGTTCACGCGATCATCGGACCAAACGGGGCGGGCAAGTCGACCCTGCTGAACTGTCTTGTGGGCAAACTGATGCCGGACACTGGTTCGGTGCTGTTCGACAACAACTCGGTTCTGGGGCTTGAACCCTTCCAGATCAACCAGATGGGCATCAGCCGCGTGTTTCAGACGCCGGAGATTTTTGGCGAACTGACGGTGATGGAAAACATGCTGATCCCGATCTTTGCAATGCGGGACGGCGCGTTCCGGATGCACGCCTATGAGACCATTGCCAACGAAAAGGCCATAGTCGAACAGGCCGAGGCGATGCTGGAAGAGATGAACATGGCCGACAAGCGCGAGATGCATGCTGCCGCACTGTCGCGTGGCGACAAACGGCGGTTGGAGATCGGCATGTGCCTCAGCCAGAATCCCCGACTGTTGCTCTTGGACGAACCGACGGCGGGCATGGCGCGGGCCGATACCAACAACACGATTGATCTGCTGAAGCAAATCAAGGACGAGCGCGACATCACCATCGCCATCATCGAACACGACATGCACGTGGTTTTCAGCCTGGCCGAGCGCATCACAGTGCTGGCGCAGGGCACGCCCCTTGTTGAAGACACTCCGGAAAATATCCGCGGAAACCCCAAGGTCCGCGAAGCCTATCTCGGCGAAGCTGCGTAAGGAAAAGCTATGAACGAGAAACCTGACTTTTCAAAAAACGCCAATTTGGCCAGCACTGCGCCTGCATTTCTCTCGGTGTGGGACATGCACTCCTACTACGGAGAAAGCTATATCGTGCAGGGCGTCAGCTTCAACGTGCACGAAGGCGAGATTCTTGCCCTGCTCGGGCGCAACGGTGCAGGAAAGACTTCGACACTCCGTTCCATTGCCAGAGTGGGCGAGCCGGAAGTGCGGCATGGCGAAATCTGGCTTGACCATCAACCGCTCCACAAAATGACAAGTTACCAAGCGGCGGCGGCTGGCCTTGGTCTGGTGCCGGAAGACAGAAGAATCATCCCAGGCCTGACTGTCGAGGAAAACCTGCAGCTTGCGCAGATTGCGCCGCCAATCGGCTGGTCACTGGACCGGCTTTACGAGTTGTTCCCACGACTGGGCGAGCGCCGGAAACAAGAGGGAATAACCTTGTCGGGCGGTGAACAGCAAATGTTGTCAATCGCCAGAGCCTTGGCCAGAGATATCAAGGTCCTGCTTCTGGACGAACCTTATGAAGGCTTGGCCCCTGTCATCGTCGACGAAATCGAAAAAACACTGATCCACGTCAAACAGCAGGGTATGACAACGATCATAGTCGAGCAAAACGCAGTTCGCGCTTTGGAATTGGCGGACCGTGCTATTATCCTGGATACGGGGACTATTGTTTTCGACGGCACCGCGAAAGAGGTGCTTGAAGACACTAATCTTCGTGAAGAGTATCTGGCGATCTAAGCTTGCTTCGAGTTCGAAGACTGGCGCCGTTTTCGGACTACGAGCTGGATTTCTCGAAAGCTCTCGATTCCGGGTCAGACTGATCAGGTTTCCTCGGCAGAGCGATACAAACGCGATAACAGCGATGGCAGAAATACTGGATTTCGGGGGCGCGTCACTGTCGGTTCACGCGCAAACCTGATCAGTTCAGGCGAAACTGAAACCTGGTTCGCGTTACGAAATCAGGGTCTGCTTTGAGCTTATTCTGATCACGATTTTGGTACGCGGACCGTCTGTTATGCGGGCGCAGCTGCAAATTTTGCGCACGCGCCTTGCTCAGCCAAGATCAACGCATTGACAGTTTTGAATAAGTTTTTTTCACTTGTTGAGCCCGCATCCTGGGCTTTTTGCAGAGCTACGGAAGGAAATTTTCAATGACAAGATTCAGTGTATTTACTTTGCTGGGCGCAACGACTTTGGCGCTTTCTGCGTGTGACGAGACCAGTGGCACAAGCGGGTCCACCGAAGTCACTCCCGCACAACAAGCCTGTTTGCGCGACGTGGCCGCCGCAACCAACAACACGCAAGTTGTTGTGCTTTCGTCCGAGTTCAGCGAGGCCGGAACTCTGGTAAAAGTTGGGGTCGGTCCGGATCAGGCACCATGGAATTGTATCGCTTACACTGATGGTGCAACGGCGGGTATTGAATCGCTCAGCGACGAAGGCGCGCTTTGATCTTTTGCGTGATTGTCGCAACTTCGAGGCTCGGTCTAGCCGCTTGAGACCGTGCTCTTGGCTTTCCAGCCCCGGAAAGACGAAGCGAGCGCTTTTTGCGGCCTCGCAGGTGCGACACGCTTCGCCGCTTGAACGCGCCAGGACAAACATTCTGCCAAACAGAAGGGAATTGTGATGTTTAAGAAGTTCTTTTGGGCGCTTGCATTTTTCCCAATGCCCGCGTTTTCCGACATCTCTGATGAGGCGAACGCTTGCATCGATGAGTTGATATCCCGCTTTGGCAATGTTGGCGGTGAGGTCCTTGGCCAGGAATTCAGCCAAGCCGCCATCATGATCCGGCTTCGCGATGGCACCGGTGTCGAGTATGAGTGCATCGTTTGGTCCGGACCCGAAGTCGCCGATTTACGACGCGTGGGTGAAGGCACTGAAACTGCCAATGATGGAGGCGGCGCATTTGATGGTGCCTCTGACACTGCGCCGACAGTTTCAGGGGATCAGATCGTCAAGTTTGATGCCGGCACAAGTGGCACGACCCTAAGCGCCACACTTCAGGCCGGCACGTCGGTGCGTTACGTTCTCGGGGCAAACGACGGTCAGTTTCTGAACGTGGACGTCGGATCACATGGTGGCGCTCTGGACTACAGGATCTTCAATCCCGACGGCACTTTGCTGCTGGATTTGATTTCTTCGGAGAAGCCGTATCAGGGTCAGCTATGGCAGTCGGGCGAACTTATCATTGAAGTTGTGAACGCGGGCGCACAACCGATTGCCTTTGACATCGGGATCGGCATCAACTGACGCCGGAACGACTTGGGCAATTTGACATACTATCAAAGGGCCGCTCCCCCCAAGCACAATGTTGAATCCGCCTGTTCTCGCCTGCGTCGGGACGAGATGTGGCTATCCCCAGAACGCCTTCTGCACCTCGGCCCGCCGATCCCCGGTTGGAGTTTGAACCTCAAGCACCGTCCCGGCGTCCCAGTGGCTGGCATCGACCATGCCAATTGCGACATTTGTTTCGAAATCAGGCGACCAGGCGGCGGACGTGACCTGCCCAACCCGCTTTCCGTCTTTGTACAGCGGCCAGGCCGACCGGGCCGGCGGCACCGGATCACCGGGGATAGAAATCGCGCGAATTTGCCGTGCCGGACCTGCGGCGGCCTCGCGCGATAGCGCGTCCCTGCCGATATGGTCGCTACCCTCTGACGGATTGCAGAATTTGCCCAATCCGCATTCCAATGGCGAGTTCTCCATTGTCATGTCGTTGCCATAGCTCAACAGGCCACCTTCGATCCGTTCGATCAGGTTCGGACAGCCGGGGCGCACATTCAGATCTTCGCCCGCCTCGAACAAGGCGTTCCACAGTGGCATCCCATAGGCACCATTTTCAACATAGATCTCGTAGCCGCCTTGTTTGGAATACCCGGACCGCGCCACCACAAAGGACGTGTCCTGAAAAGCCAGCCGCTTGTAGCGGAAAAAGCGGATGTCACGCACCTCGCCTCCAAAGACCCGCGCCATCAGGTCATCCGACTTTGGCCCCTGAACGGCCAGGGGTGAAACGTCGGGCTCGAACACCTGCACATCCATGCCCGCACCGACAGCCAGCCCCTTGACCCACAAAAGCAGGTCGCTGTCCGCAATGGAAATCCACCAGCGATCCTCGCTGTGCTTGATCGCCACCGGGTCGTTCAACATGCCGCCGTTCTCATCAACGATCGGCACGTAGTAGCACTGGTCTTCCTGCATTTTCTCCAGGTTGCGGGGGGTTAGCCGACGCATCAGCCGGCCAGCATCCGGACCGTTCAGCTCGATCTGCCGTTCACAGGACACATCCCAGACCTGAACATGAGATTTCAGGTGTCGGTAGTCGGCCTCGACGCTCTCAAACACCGTGGGCAACAGCATCCGGTTATAGACGGTGTAGGCGGTGACGCCCTTGTCTTCGACCCCTTCGGAAAAGGGCGTCTGGCGCAGGCGGCGGGATTGGGACAGCAGACGCATATCAAAGGTCCATTGATTTGATACGATCCCGAAGCTGGAACTTCTGGATCTTTCCGGTGGAGGTTTTGGGAAGGGTTTCGAACACAACAGCCTTGGGGGCCTTGAACCCGGCAAGGTGGTCTCGGCAGAACGCAATGATCTCGTCAGATGTTGCCCTGGCGCCTTCACGCAGTTCGACAAACGCGCAGGGGACTTCGCCCCATTTCTCGTGCGGCATTGCTACCACGGCCGCAGCCTGCACGGCGTCATGACGATAAAGCACCGCTTCGACCTCGACGGATGAGATGTTTTCTCCGCCCGAGATGATCACGTCCTTCAGGCGGTCGCGGATCTGTATATAGCCGTTTTCGTGTACGACCGCACCATCACCAGACCAGAACCATCCGTCTTCGAAGGCTTTGGCGGTGGCCTCGGCATCCTTGTAATACCCCGCCATGACCGTGTTGCCCCGGATAGCAATCTCGCCCTGCGTGGACCCATCGCGCGTGACCGGCGTGCCGCTGGTGCGGTCGATAACCGAGACGTCTTCGACCATAGGAAAGGCAATGCCCTGCTGCGCCTGTAACTCGGCCTGTTCTGCGGGGCTAAGATCGTCCCACTCATCCTGCCAGAGACACTGTGAAATATGTCCGTAGGTTTCGGTCAGGCCATAGACCTGCATGACGTCAAATCCCATGGATCGCGTCTTTTCCAGCACCGACGGTGGCGGCGGCGCTCCGGCCGTCAATACGCGGATCGCGGGATCAAAGGGGGCCGCACCGCTTTCGGCTTCGGCCAGCATCTGCAACACAATGGGCGCCGCACCAAAATGGGTCACACCATGGGTGCGGATCGCATCCAGAATACGGTCTGCTGCCGGAACGCGTGTGAATACAACCGTCGCCCCAAGCATGGCCATCAACCAGGGGTGCCCCCAACCGTTGCAGTGGAACATCGGCACCACCGACAGATAGACCGGATAGGGCGGCATCTGCCACGCTGTCCCGGTGCCGAGTGCCATCAGATAAGCTCCGCGGTGGTGATAGACGACGCCCTTGGGGCGCCCGGACGTGCCAGAGGTGTAGTTCAGCGCAATCGCATCCCACTCATCTTCGGGCAGGTCCATCGGCACAGGGGCGGATTTGGTCAGCGCCTCATAGGTCTGGCCACCAAGGCTTTGGCCTGTTGCAGCGGGATCGACGATCTCGACCACTGGCAAGGTCCGACCGAGCAGATCAAACGCTTTGGACAGAAGCGGCACAAGCTCCCGGTCCACGATCACCAGTTTCGTGTCCGCGTGATCCAGGATGTAGGCGATGGTTTCCGGTTCCAAGCGTGTATTCAGAGTGTTGAGCACTCCGCCTGTCAGCGGTACGGCAAAGTGCAACTCGAACAGCTCTGGGATGTTCGGGCTGAGCACCGAAACCGTATCACCTTTCTGCACACCAAGTGCCGCCAACCCACCGGCCACCGCGCGAACGCGGGTGGTGGTCTCAGCCCAACTTCGCCGGATGTCGCCATAGATTACCGCCGTGCGGGCTCCATGCAGGTTTTCGGCGCGGTGCAGAAAAGACAACGGCGACAGAGGCACATGGTTGGCCCGTGTCTTCTGAAGAGCTTCGAAATGGTGACGCATCCCGGTACCGCCTTTATCAGCTGTTAGGCCGCACGCGAGCGGCGGTCTTGTTGGCGAAGGCTTCCAGCCGTTCGCGGGCGGCGGGCTGGGTATTGACCACTCCGCCCACCACAGCTTCTGCATACGCCGCGTCCATGCCGGACATGTTGTTCAGGTGGCTGATTGCCGAGCAGATTGCAAAATTGGTCAAAGGCAGGTTCTGCGCAATTTGTCCCGCCAGCTCCATCGCCTTGGCCATGCTGCCGCCTTCTTCGGTTATGTATTGCGCCAACCCCAGATCGACGGCCTCTTGCCCCTGATAGACACGGCCGGTCAGGATCATGTCGATCATGCGGTATTTGCCGATCATATCCGAAACCCTGATGGTTGCCCCGCCCCCAGTAAAAATCCCACGCTGGCCTTCAGGCAAGGCAAAATAGGTGCCGGGGTCGATCACACGGATATGCGCCGCGCTGGCCAGTTCCAGTCCTCCGCCCACTACCGCGCCCTTCAGCGCGGCGATGATCGGCACACCACCATATTCCATCTTGTTGAACGCTTCATGCCAGCGCAGACAGACATGCATGAAGTCATCCGGGCTGCGGTCGGCCTTCCAATGCTCGACCAGATCAAGGCCCGCGCAGAAGTGGTTTCCTTCGCCGGCCAGAACCACAGCTCTGACACCGGCCATACGCGCGCCGCTGAAAAAGCGGATCAGTTCCTCGATCGTGGCCACATCCAGTGCGTTGCGCTTAGAGGGACGGTTCAGGGTCACGACGTACAGACCGTTCTCACGCTCGGAAATCGCAAGGTTCTCATATGTGTCGGGGTTCACGACGTCATTCATGGGTCAGATCCTATCCAAGCGTTATTCGGGGAAAACCGCGTCAAGCAGACTGCGCGAGCCATGCAGGATGCGGGCGTGTTCGGTGGCACATTCAGGCAGAATGTGCTGAGCAAAGAACAGGGCTGTGGCGATTTTCTGGGTCATGAATTGTGTATCCTGCCCGGCGTCCAGCGCGCTTTGCGCAGCCACGGCACCTTTTGCCAGTTTCCACCCCGCCGCCAGTGTCCCGGCCAGCATAAGGAACGGGACAGAGCCTGCAAAGGCCGCGTCGATGTCCTTTCGGCTGTTTTCCAGCAACCAATCCAGCGCGGCCTCAAAAGCGCCGCGCGCCTGAGCAAGACTTGCGCCAATTGCCTGCGCGCTGGCATCTCCTTTTGCCAGTTGCGCTTCAGTCTCGGCTATTCGGGCGGCGAACCGGCGGGCGGTTTCTCCTCCGTCGCGCATCACCTTGCGGCCCAGAAGATCGTTGGCCTGAATGGCTGTGGTGCCTTCGTAAATCGGCAGAATGCGGGCGTCGCGGTAGTGCTGCGCGGCTCCTGTTTCTTCGATAAAGCCCATGCCGCCGTGGATTTGCACGCCAAGCGAGGCGACCTCGACCGCGCGTTCCGAGCAGAAGCCTTTGACCAGCGGGACCATGAATTCGGCCAGCGCAGCGATTGCCGGATCGTCCTGAAGATGCGCGATGTCCAGCAGGCCTGCCGTTGCGGCCGCCATAGCCCGGCCACCTTCGGTCAGGCCGCGCATCCGCATGAGCATACGGCGTACGTCCGGGTGTTCGATGATGGCGACCGCGTCTTTGGCCTGACCATTCACGGGACGGCTCTGCACCCGGTCGCGCGCATAAGCCAGAGCGCGTTGGTAAGCCCGTTCAGAGGTCGCGATGCCCTGAACCCCAACAGAAAACCGAGCGGCGTTCATCATGATGAACATATATTCCAGTCCGCGGTTTTCCTCGCCGATCAGGAAACCGGTGGCGTCTTTGTATTCCAGAACCGCCGTCGGGCTGGCCCGAACGCCCAGTTTGTGTTCGATGCTTACGCAATTGACCGTGTTCTCGACGCCTGGCGTGCCATCCGGCCCCACCAGTTTTTGCGGAACGATGAACAGGCTCAGCCCCTTCGGCCCGGCAGGCGCGTCAGGTGTGCGGGCCAGCACCAGATGAATGATGTTCTCAGTCAGATCGTGCGCGCCATATGTGATGAAGATCTTGGTGCCAGAGACGCCGTAGCTGCCATCCCCACGCTGCGCCGCCCTGGTCGCCACGCGGCCCAGATCACTGCCTGCCTGCGGTTCGGTCAGGTTCATCGTGCCGGACCAGCGCCCTGCGATCAGCGGCTCCAGATACGTGGCTTTCTGTTCGTCCGAACCGGTCAGCAGCAACGCCTCAATCGCACCGTCGGTCAGCAGCGGGCAAAGACCAAAGCTCATATCAGCGGCATTCAGCATTTCAACGGCAGCCGCGCCGACGGCACGCGGCAATCCCATCCCGCCATATTCCACCGGATGGGTCAGCGCCTGCCACCCCATTTCGACGAACTGCGCGTAAGCTTGCGCATCACCTTCGGGCATCGTCACGCGGCCACTGTCGAACTGCGCGCCCAGCGTGTCCCCGATATGTGACAATGGCGCGATCTGTTCGCTGCAGAACCGGGCATATCCCTCGAGAGCGGCACCAATATCCGTCAGGTCGTATTCCGAATACACTTCCACCCGGGACACCTTTTCCCAGTGGGACAAGTGTTCGATGCAAAACATCAAATCCTGTACGGGCGGCTGATAGGACATGCCAGGCTCCCCTGCGGCGACTATGGTTTCGCGTCATCTACCCGCCCAATGGTTTGCCGATAAGCTCATTTCTTGACAAAATGGTATCCGATTACGCCAACCTGAGGTTCAGATGACCAGCCATGACCCCATATCTCTGACGACTGTATCGGCGGGATTTATCCAGGATTGGCTGGATGCGCTGAAGTCCCGTTGCACCCCGGCTGAGATGACATCGCTGTTAGAGCGTTCGGGCCTGCAGGCCAACCAGATGGCACCTTCTCAACGCGTCACACTGAATGAAATCGCCCGGCTTTATCAGCTTGCCGCGCCCGAAACCGGGGACGAAATGATGGGCCTCTGGAGCCGTCCGATCCGGCCCCGCGCCCTGCAGCATCTGGTGACTGTACAGCGCGAAGCGAGCAGCCTGGCCTCGGCACTTTATCGTTTCTCGACATTTTGGAACCTGCTTCTGGATGACTTCCACCTGGACTTGCACAGCAAATCCGACGCGGTGGAACTGGCGTTGGTCCCATATTCGGACGACACCCGCCCGCAGCGTTTCGGCCACATGCTGATCCTGAAACTGGCGCATGGGCTTTTGTCCTGGCTTGGCGGGACGGAAACACCGGTAAAAGCCGTTCGCTTTGCCTTTGGCCGCCCGGAATTTGCCGCCGACTACGCCGTCGTCTTCCCATGCGCGGTCGAGTTTGACGCTCGGCAGACCAGTATCCTTTTCGACCCGCGTCTGTTCACCCGCCCGGTAACCCGCAGTTCGGCTGAGGCGTCCGTGTTCCTTGAACGCGCGCCGCTGGACTGGATCTTTACCGGTTCGCGCGCACATACAAACAGCCTTCGCGTCCGCGCGTTTCTCTACGGCGCAACATGGCAAACCTGCCAGCTTCCCGATGCAGCGCGTGCCCTGAAGATGACGCCGCGGACCTTGAACAGGCGTTTGAAAGAAGAAGGAACTTCTTTTCAGGACATCAAGGATGCACTGCGCCGCGACATTGCCATCCGCGCGCTTCAGCAAAGTACGCTCAGTATTGAACAGATCGCCTTTGACACCGGGTTTTCGGCTCCGGCGAATTTTCACCGCGCCTTTCGAAAGTGGACCAGCCGGACCCCCGGGTCATACCGCGTGCACGCGCAGGCTCCCTGACGACGGCACTTCGTCGCGGACATTCGCATACCTCGTGCGAACAGATCATTCACTTGGGCTGATAATCCGCCCGTTTCGCAGTTCCAGCGTGTCTGGTGCCAGTGCTTCCCGAAACGATGGTGCGTGGCTGACCAGCAGAATTGCCTGCGGCAGGCCACATAGAATCTCTAGAAGTCGCGCTTCATTTTTGGCGTCAAGCGCATTGGTGGGCTCATCCAAAAGCAGCGCCTCGGGCTCCATCGCCAAAACGGTTGCAAGGGTCACAAGCCGCTTCTCTCCACCAGAGAGCTTGTGCGTAATGCGATCACGCAGGTTTAACAGATCCAGATCGGAAAGCACTCTGTCGACTATGGCCAGCGCCTCGGACTTGCTGCGCCCGAGGTTGAGAGGACCAAATGCGATGTCTTCCGCCACTGTCGGACAAAACAGCTGATCATCAGGATCCTGAAAAACCAGCCCGACCTGACGGCGGACTTCGTGAAAATCCGCCTCGACGCGCCTTTCCTTTCCCAGGACGGTCACGCGCCCGGCGCTTGGCGTTTGCAGGCCAAGGGCAATACGAAACAGGGTGGATTTTCCCGCGCCATTCGGCCCCGCAATCGACAGGCGCTGCCCCGGTTCAAGTTGAAGTGAAGCGCCGTCCAGCACTGGTGGCTGGCCGAGATATGCAAAACAAATGTCTTCAAGCTTGAGGATCGTCATAGATAATCCAGGAACAGCAGGCCAAGGCAAACGGTGCACAGCATCGCGGCGAACATGTGATCGCGTCGGGTCATGTTAAAGTCCTGCAGCAACAAAAGACGCCCGGAAAACCCCCGGCATTTCATCGCCGCCAGAATCCGCTCTGACCGTTCAATCGCGCGCACCAGCATCATGCCGACCAGATACCCGAAGCTTCGGTAGGTGTGCCAGTTTGTGCCGGGGCGAAATCCGCGGATCTTCATCGCGCCGCGCAGGCGCAGGTATTCTTCCCGCAACACCTCGATGTAGCGGATGGTGAACATCAAAAGATGCACAAGCACCTCGGGGCAGCGCAGCTTGTGCAAAGCGTGTCCCAGGGTCACAGGTTCCATCGTTCCGACCAGAACCATCAGCGCAAGGATGACCGCGTTGGCCGTCAGTGCAATCTCGACAGCTTTCCAAAGGCCCTGCCAACTGGCCGGAAAGCCAAAAACCGTGAACATCGCGTCACCGGGCATTGAGAATGGCAGCAACACCAGCATGAAGATGATGAAACTGTCCATCATGGCCATACGCTTGAGGGTCCGGCCGACTGGCAAGCGTGACATCACCAGTAACCCAAGCGAGACGGACAAAGCGCCGATCAGCGCCGGAACACTATTGAGGGCAACCGTGACGATGGCAAAGATGCAGGCCAAAACGATGCGCATACGGGGATCGTAGTCTCCGATCATCCCGAAATGGGCGGCTCTGCCTGCCTCGGCCAGTGTTTTGGCCTGTGGTTCCAGCGCATGTGCCATCAGGTGGCCATCTTTTTGCGCGCGGCCAGATAAAAGCCGATGCCGAACAGACCAATGATATAACCAATACCACCCAAGATGTTCTGCAGATCATTGTGCTCGCGGTAGGCAGCGATCTCGCGCCGCAGTGGGCGGGTTTCGTCGCGCACCGCTTTGGCGATGGCGGCGCGTTCCTCATCCGAGAGCGAGGCCACAGTCACCGCTGCCGCGCCATCCGCAGATGCAACCGGCGTGGCTGTTTCAGAAAGCTCGGCTTCGACCCCCATGATTTCGGCCACTTCGTCGGCCGGCATGGCAACTTCGGCGACGTGCCCTGCACCCAGATCTGCCCTGAATGTATGAGTCACAGCTCTGGTCGGGCTGTAGAGAAAGAAACCGTCCGTATCGGTTACTGTGCGTCCCAGTTCAGAGCCGTCGGGGCCATAGACGATGACTTCCTGGTCTGCGGCCATATCGCCATTGGAAAACCCCAGCTCGCCTTCGATTGCGTCGCCTGCCGGAAAAACGCCCGCTATAACCTTGTGCGCAAGAGCCGGGAGCGGGGCGAGAGCAAGCGTACAAACAAGGATCAACTGTTTCATGTGGACGCAACCTTTACAAAAAGTTCCGGTTTGACCTTGCGGGCCAGAAGAACGGCAAAACCTGTCAGCACGGCCTCGATAGCCATGACGGGAATGTGGGCGAAAAAGACAAGCTTGGCAGCGGGCAGGAACTCATCGCCGGACAGCGCCAGCGAGACCGCGACAAAAGCCGTCGTGGCGGCGATCGAAAACGCGCCGCCGATGCCGCCCCAGATCGCCCCATGAACAGGTGAGCCACGTGCGATCAGGCGACCAAAGATCATCCAAGTCAACACCGCCGGAAGGGCGATATTCACCGTGTTGATCCCCAGCACGGTCAATCCGCCAAAACCGAAGAACACGGCTTGCAGCAGCAAGCCGACAAAAAGGGCCGGAAAGGCGGCCCAGCCGAGCAGAAGCCCGGCCAGACCGTTCAGAATCAAATGCACAGACGACGGGCCAATCGGCACATGGATCAGCGAGGCGACAAAAAAGCTGGCCGACAACACGCCCGCCGTGGGAATGCGATCCAGATCCAGCGATTTCAGGCCCAATGCGATCCCGCCAGCCGCGGCGACCGCACCGCCGATCACGACAGGGTTTGAAAGGGCTCCGTCGACGATGTGCATTCAGGCTTACTCCAGATCCCAGGCGCGGATCCAGATGACCGCATCCTGGCTCAGCTCTTTGCCTTCATGCTCGGTTTCCGGACCCACGCCCAAAGCGGCGAAGCCCCAGTACCCGGCTTTTGGCACACCAAAAGTGAAATATCCGTTGTCATCCGAAATCGCGACCAACGCGCCGCCCGGCAATGGGGACACGGTGGCGTCCTTCGCGCCGGTGCCGGTCATGTCCGGTGCTGCGGCGATGTACTCGATTTCGATTTCTGCGCCGGCGACGGGCTGTCCCTCGCTCAACACGCGACCGGTAAAGGTTGACCCGGCGATGATGTTGTAAGGCTTGTTCAGCGGCAGAATCTCGGTGGCCAGCCCCTGCGGCTGATCCCAGTCGGTCGGCAGTTCGTTTCGGTTGAGGTAAGCCTTGGTGATCTGCTGGATATAGATATCCTCGGATTCTTCGTAGTAAGGCGCAGGAACTGTAACCACCACATAGTCACCCGAGCGTTTAACCGGAACCGAGCCCAGGAACGCTTTGGCAATGTTGTCCGGTCCTTCAAAAGTGGTTTCTTCCAGCGTATCCATCAGATCGGTTTTTTCACCGTTGTGGATTACAAAGAATTCTTCCGGTCTTTCCAGGGTCATCACGTGACCAGCTTCAAACGGGTGCCAGAAAACCAGTTTGACCGGAACGTCACCGGGGCGTTCGATCATCGTGTCGTCGGTATATTCCAGCAGGAAATGGGCCTGCGCCAATGCAGGCATCGCCAAAGCAGCCGTTGCAGCCACCAGCAGTTTTTTCACAAATCGAGTCCTTCTCACGTCGCGCCTTCCCCGGCACAATTCTGCTTTGACGATGGGGAACGCGAAGCCATCTGCCTTGTCGGGCAAACAGATCCGGCGCACACCCCGTCGCCGATGATGAACGCCCCTTCCAAGGGCGCATGTTCGGCAGGTCTCCTGACTTGCGGGTCAAAGCGCTAAACTAACCTTCCCGGGATACCCCAGTGGCATTATCAGCCGCGCTCGCCGCCTACAGTTGCGGGGGCAGTTGCAGAGTTGGCGAAATGTGCCGCACTGCATTCCCTATTGCTTCCGAGGATGTCCCCGGAACCGAACATGGCGCGTTCATGCCAGAATATGTAAGACACGGTCAACAATTGATTGCGGCGTTGCATGGGCCATTTGCGAAATCAGAAATTGCATGTTCGCGCTTGCTACGCGGTTTGGTATGCGCCACCGCGAGTGTGTGTATTTTCCTAGATATCTTTCCGCGGTCAATAGTCGTCGGTTCAGTTCGCGGACTTGAGATTTTGGGCCTGAAACTGCGGGCGTTGACTCGCGTGTAAAATTGAACTCGCCGCAAATATGTAGGGTCGCTCCGATGCACAAAAGGTCCGACCCGTCCAGCGTCCGACGCAGAAGCAGAGTTGTTGTATTTGTCGCCGTGTTCACGCTACCATCGGGCAAAACAACAGTGCAGGTGCCTCGTGACCACAGAAACAAAACGCCCGCTTACCCTTCGCGATGTCTCGGAAGCGTCGGGGGTATCCGAAATGACGGTCAGCAGGGTCCTGCGCAATCGGGGTGATGTATCGGATGCGACCCGAACACGGGTTCTGGCCGCCGCAAAAGAGCTGGGTTACGTGCCCAACAAAATTGCGGGTGCGCTGGCATCCAGCCGGGTCAATCTGGTCGCTGTCATCATCCCGTCACTGTCCAACATGGTCTTCCCCGAGGTCCTGACCGGCATCAATCAGGTGCTGGAAGACACCGAATTGCAGCCAGTGGTCGGCGTGACCGATTATTTGCCGGAAAAAGAGGAAAAAGTCCTTTACGAGATGCTCTCGTGGCGGCCTTCGGGCGTGATCATCGCGGGTCTGGAGCACACGGAAGCGGCCCGGGCGATGCTGGATTCCGCGGGCATTCCGGTGGTCGAAATCATGGATACCGACGGCAAACCCGTGGATGCGATGGTCGGCATTTCGCACCGCCGTGCCGGCCGCGAAATGGCGCAGGCCATTCTGAAGGCCGGATACCAGCATATCGGCTTCATGGGGACCAAGATGCCTTTGGACCACCGCGCGCGCAAACGTTTCGAAGGCTTTACCGAAGTTCTGGGCAAACACGGGATCGAGATCGAGGATCGCGAGTTCTATTCCGGCGGCTCAGCACTGGCCAAGGGGCGCGAGATGACGCAGGCGATGCTGGAACGGTCGCCGGAACTGGATTTTCTGTATTATTCCAATGATATGATCGGCGCTGGCGGACTGTTGTACCTGCTGGATCAGGGGATAGACATCCCTGGTCAAATCGGGCTGGCGGGGTTCAACAATGTCGAACTGCTGCAAGGTCTGCCCCGCAAACTGGCAACCATGGATGCCTGCCGGCTGGAAATTGGCCGTCAGGCCGCAGGGATCATCGCCGCACAGCTAGCCGACCCGGAAGCCGAGATTGAAACCCGCGTAACCCTGACGCCAAAAATCAGCTACGGCGACACACTGAAGCGGCGTTAGAGTCTTGGCACTGCCGAAACTGGACAACCGGACAGCCCGTGCGGTGTTCATGGATCGTCACTTGCTGTCCGAAACCCCGTCGGGCAGCGCAAAGGGCGCGGATCTTCTGGACCTGATCCGACGGCTTGGTTTTGTTCAGTTGGACAGTATCAACACCGTGGCCCGCGCCCATGACATGATCCTGTTTTCGCGCAGGTCCACCTATCGCAGCACACATCTGAAGCGCCTGTATGAACGGGACAGGGCGCTGTTCGAGCATTGGACACATGACGCCGCCGTTATTCCGATGGAGTTCTACCGGCATTGGCACCTGCGCTTTCAGCGCGACGCCGATTTGTTGAAAGCCCGCTGGAAGAATTGGCGGCGGGATGGATTTGAACAACAGTTCGCCTCGGTTCTGCTGCACATCCGCGATCACGGTCCGGTATCCTCGTCCGATGTGGGAAAGGACGAAAAGAAAGGATCGGGCGGCTGGTGGGACTGGCACCCGTCCAAAACCGCGCTGGAGTTCTTGTGGCGCTCGGGCGCGCTGACCGTCATTGGCCGGGACGGCTTTCAGAAACGCTACGACCTGACCGAACGGGTGATCGAAACTCATCTGTGCCCCGGTCATGCACCATGCGACGCCGAAAAAACGGTGGACTGGCTGTGCAACGCCGCCCTCGACAGGTTGGGGTTTGCAACATCGGGCGAACTGGCTGCGTTTTGGGATACGGTCAGCGCGGCCGAGGCGAAAGACTGGTGCGCCGCAGCCCAAAAAAGCGGCGAGATTGAAGAAATCGAAATCAGCTGCGCGGATGGGCGTACAAGGAAAGTGCTTTCCCGCCCGGGCTTGGTTGAAGAGGCCCGTGAACTGCCCGCGCCACCGGGCAGGATTCGCGTGCTCAGCCCGTTTGACCCGATGCTGCGGGATCGAAACCGCGCCGAACGCCTGTTCGGGTTTCACTACAGGATCGAAGTGTTTGTGCCCGCGCCCAAAAGAACCTACGGCTATTATGTCTTCCCCCTGCTCGAAGGTGATCGGCTGATCGGCCGGATCGACATGAAGGCCCACAGGGATAGCGGCGAATTGCGGGCACAATCCGTCTGGCCCGAGCGAAAGTTGCGCTGGTCAGAGGCGCGCACCCGGCGTCTGGAGGCCGAGCTGGACCGGGTGCGCAGGTTTGCCGGCCTTGATCGTGTTGAGCTTGCCGACGGCTGGCTGAAAGACCCTAAATAGGCTCTATTCAGCCTTTGAAAGGGTCAGGTGGATCGGTTCAAGACCGTCAATTCCGCCATCAATCACATCACCGGCCTGGACCGCACCAACACCGGCCGGGGTGCCTGTCATGATCAGATCGCCCGGACGAAGGTGATAGTAATTTGAAAGATGGCTGACGATCTCATCTATTTTCCAGATCAGCTCATCCAGGGTCGCATCCTGCCGGACTTCACCGTTGACGCTCAGATGAATGCGCTTGTCTTTGTCCGGCGACCAGCTCTCCGACCGGGTCAGCGGCGCAAAAACGGCACCGTTTTCCAGATCCTTGCCCAGATCCCACGGGCGCTGTTTGTTCCGTTCACGGATTTGCAGATCGCGGCGGGTCATGTCCAGCGCGCAGCCATAGGCAAACACCGCGCCCAAAGCCTGCTCGCGACTGACGCGGAACACCGGCTTACCGATTGCAATCGCCAGCTCCATTTCGTGATGATAGTTTTCGGTACCCGGCGGATATGGCACGGTCGCTCCGGTCAGGATGGCGTTTGGTGCGGACTTGGTGAAATAGAACGGCGCCTCGCGGTCCACTGTATTTCCCATTTCAGCCGCATGGGCCGCATAGTTCCGCCCGACGCAAAAAATCCGGCCCACCGGATATTCGGCCTGCTCGCCGACAACCGGTATCGCAACAGGGTCGGGAAGAGAAAACAGCTTGTCCTGCATGACAGCCCCCAGTTTGAAACATCGCCGGGCATCTTAGGTGTCTTCCAATCACTGGCAAGACGTTGGCGACCGGGATGCGCAACGTTTTGACCTGACATTCAAGACTTCGGGTTTCTTAGACGCATTGACCTTTCGCTCCGGATAACTCTCACTGCCCCGGATATTCAACCACCCGGGACATCCCGGATCAGACGGAAACACGGGGAACAGCATGCAGTGGAACGAATTCGCGGAATGGGGCCGAAAAGTCGCTGACTGGACGCAGAACTACCACGAAACCGTTGGCGACAGGCCCGTCCGGGCACGGTGCGAACCGGGTGAGGTCTTGAATGCGTTACCGTCTGAACCGCCCGAAACCGCCCAGCCCATGGAAGACATCTTCCGGGATTTTGAGCAGATCGTAATGCCCGGCATCACCCATTGGCAGCACCCCCGGTTCTTTGCCTATTTCAACTCGAACGCCTCGGCCCCGTCGGTTCTGGGTGAGTTTCTGGCTAGCGCCATCGCGCCACAATGCATGTTGTGGCAAACCTCGCCCGCTGCAACCGAGATGGAAACCCAGATGATGGATTGGTTGCGGCAGGCTTTGGATCTGCCGGACGGTTTCGCCGGAGTGATTCAGGACTCGGCCTCGTCGGCGACGCTGGCCGCCGTTTTGACGATGCGGGAAAAGGCACTGGCCTGGCAGGGCAACAAACAGGGGCTGTTCGCGCAGAAACCCCTGCGCATCTATTGTTCATCCGAGGTTCACACCTCAATCGACAGGGCCATCTGGGTTGCCGGAATTGGCGAAGACAACCTTGTGCGTGTTCCCATCAAGGGCGACTGGCGCGGAATGGACCCCGACGCGCTGGAAGCGGCCATTCAGGCAGATTTAGACTCTGGTTTACAGCCTGCGGGCGTCATTTTGTGCGTCGGCGGAACCGGCGTCGGGGCAACCGATCCTGTGGATCGTTGCTTAGAAATCGCCGCCGAATACGACCTCTATTCCCATGTCGATGCAGCCTGGGCCGGGTCGGCCATGATCTGCCCCGAGTACCGGCACTACTGGCCCGGGATCGAACAGGCTGACAGCATCGTCTTCAACCCCCACAAATGGCTGGGGGTACAGTTCGACTGCTGCGCGCATTTCCTGAAGAACCCCGAAGATCTGGTCCAGACGCTGGCTATCAGTCCGGAATACCTGAAAACACATGGTAAAGACGGGATCGTCAATTACTCGGAATGGTCCGTTCCATTGGGGCGTCGCTTCCGCGCGCTGAAACTGTGGTTCGTGATACGCACCTACGGGCTGGAAGGCCTGCGCCAGCGGATGCGAAATCACGTCAACTGGTCCAAAGCGCTGCATGACAAACTTGCGTCGGAACCGGATTTTCAGATCACGACGGCGCCCATGTGGTCACTCTGGTCATTTCGGTACATGCCCGAAGGCTGCGCCGACCCGGATGATCTGAATTTGCGGCTGGTCAACGCCATCAATGATGACGGACGGATTTATCTGACACAAACACGTGTGGATGGCGATCTGGTCATCCGGTTCCAGGCCGGACAATTCGAAACCACGGAACAGGACGTGATGATGGCCTATGACGTCATAACGGACATTGCCCGTGGCCTGACTCCTTAGAGACTAAGCCCTCATCCCGGCGGCGGCCTGGGCGTAACCGCCGGATGCACCGTCAACAAAATGCACGTGATCATCGCGAACGGCAGAGGGCACAAAACAGGTCATCATCGCCTCGTCCTGAGCATGGATGCCATAGCGGATCTTGCCCTGCTGGCGCGCCTGTTCCAGCATCTGCCGGATGCGTGCCAGCGTGGCCTGATCGCAATCCAGCGTCATCTTGAGGCCGTCGTCGAATTTGCGGAAATCCGCGTTTTTGCTGACCATTTCCTTGTAATGCTCGGGCTCGAAACTGCCCAGTCGCCTGCCGGACAGAAAAAGCAGAAAGATGAACAGGTTTTCACCCAACATCTTCACGGTGTGCCAAAGAATGTTGCCGCCGGCGCGCATGACACGCGCATTGATCGCAATACCCGGCGGCGGCCACGAGATTGGCGGCCCGTTGACCGGCACCGGGTGACCCGCGCGATCCAGCGCCTCGGACACGGACAGCACCGACTGCGCCAGATCCGCAAAATCGATTTCTGTCGCGGTCGCGGTCGGTTGCACAACCAGCGATACGATCTGGCCATGTTTCGCCGGGCTGTTGGACCACCGGCAGGACAAGCCCGTCAGATTCGGGTGCGCGCCGGGTGCCGCATCCGGCACGGTGTATTGCCCCGACTTCATCTGCATCTCGGCCCAGGCCAGCCCACCGCCCGAGAACATCGCGTAGTCCACGCCCGACGATGGCGCAAAGCGGGCAACGCGCACATCCCGCCCCGCATTCCGGATATCCGCAACCGGCACCACGGCGCCGCGCAGGGAAATCGAAAACTCTTCATGCGCCCAGCGCTGCAAAGCGGACAGGGTGGCGCGGGCTGTATCCGCTGCGCTGGCCGGGACAGCGAAACCCGCGCCATCGCCGCCAAAGATATAGGGAAACAGCTTGCCGCCTAATGCGTTGATCATACCCGAAATCACCGCCGCACCGACCATGTTCACGGTCTTGTACCGGCCCCGCGCGATTTCACCGGTCGAATCGACGATATCCGCAACCCCGACGACCCAGTCATCCGGTACCGGTGTAAATCGTGCAGGCTTTGCAAGTTCGGTAAAGTCCCACAACAGCGGCAGGGATTCATAGAAATCGGAATGAACGTCTTTCATTGTCCCCTCAGCGTTGGTGCCTTGTGTCGGTTCCTGATTTGAACAATAGCCCGATTGTGATGTCTGTCCGCCAAATTCAGCATAGCACACGCGCTTGTGCATGATGGCACGACATGCCAAGCATGGCCCGTATTCAGGTTGAGGGCAGATCATGCAGGCAGGATTGGTGGTTTTGTGTCTGGCCTATGTGCTCAGCCAGTTTTTTCGCGCTTTTCTGGCTGTGCTCAGCGTGGATCTGGGCCGCGACCTGGGGGCCACGCCCGAGGACCTGGCCTTTGCCTCGGGCCTGTGGTTCTTCATATTTGCCCTGATGCAGATTCCGGTCGGCTGGGCGCTTGACCGGATCGGACCCCGCCTGACCGCTTCCTTGTTGCTGCTGATCGGCGGTGCAGGAGGGGCCGCTGTTTTTGCGATGGCAACTGCGCCGTTGCATATCAGTATCGCGATGGCCCTGATCGGGATCGGGTGTTCTCCCGTGCTGATGGCCTCGTACTATATCTTCGCGCGCGAGTTCCCTCCCGCCCGTTTTGCCACACTGGCCGCCGTCATGCTGGGTGTCGGTTCCGTCGGTAATCTGGTGGCCTCGTACCCGACGGCACTGGCGGTCGAACTGATGGGCTGGCGCGCAACGCTGGCCGGACTGGCGGCGATCTCGGGCTTTGTGGCGATTGGAATCTGGCTGACGGTCCACGATCCGCATAAGATCGAAACAGAACAGAAAGGATCGTTGCTGGATCTGCTCAGGGAACCAGCGCTCTGGACGATACTTCCGTTGATGCTGGTGGCCTATGCGCCTTCCGGGGCGCTGCGAGGATTGTGGGCCGGGCCGTACCTGCAGGACGTCTTTGGCCTGGGCACCGCGCAAATCGGGCAGGCAACCCTGGTAATGGGTGCAGCGATGATTGCGGGAACCTTTGTCTATGGCCCGCTTGACCGCATTCTTGGCACACGCAAATGGGTGATCTTTGGCGGCAACGCGCTCAGCGCTGTGTCCCTGATCCTGTTGTGTATCTGGGTCGCCGACGCGGTCTGGGTGTCCGTCATCCTGCTGGCCCTGATCGGATTTACCGGCGCCACATTTCCCGTGATTATGGCGCATGGCCGTGCCTTCATCCCCCCGCATCTGGTCGGCCGGGGCGTCACCCTGCTGAACCTGTTTGGAATTGGCGGCGTTGGCGTGGCGCAGTTTGCCACCGGGCGGCTTCATGCCGCTACAGAAGGCGCGGGGCCCGCTGCGCCCTATACCGCCATTTTCGGGTTCTTTGCCATAACAGTTGCGATTGGCTGCCTGATTTACCTATTCAGCCGCGACAGCATAGACTGATGCCAATCAACCCTGAACAGGAGATAACAGTGCGGGAAATCGAGGTCATCGCGCCCAACCTGAAACACAGCCTGTCAGGCGTGACCACAACGATCATTCGGCTTTTACCGATCCAACGCGACATGATCGAAATTCGCGCGACGGGACCCGGACTGCCCGACGATCTGCCGCACATCCGGCTTTGGAAGGTCCCGTTTCTGTCGAACCGGGTACAACGGGTCTGGCATGCCCGACGCAACACCGAGATGCTGGCAGGACTGGTGCTGAAACATCTGTTCCGGCGCAATTTCCGCCTGCTCTTCACTTCGGCCGCGCAGCGCGATCATTCGGGGTTTACCAAGTGGCTGATCTCGAAGATGGATGCGCTGATCGCGACCACGCCGCAGGCGGCTTCGTTTCTGAAACACCCGGCAACTGTCATCATGCACGGAGTGAACACGGACCTGTTTCATCCCGCACAATCCAAGCAAGCCCTGCGCCAGAAGCTCGGTCTGCCCGATGGCGTTCTGATCGGCTGTTTTGGCCGTATCCGCCCGCAAAAGGGCGTGGACCTTCTGGTGGACGCCGCAATCGAGGTTCTGCCGTCCCACCCTGATGCGCAGATTATCTTCACCGGCCGGGCCACCAAAGAGTTCGAAGGCTTTCAGCAGGAACAGGAACAAAAGCTCAAGGCCGCCGGGTTGGCGGACCGGGTGCATTTTCTGGGCGAGCGTCCGTGGGAAGAGATCGTGGAAACCTATCGCGCGCTGGACCTGTTCGTGGCCCCTGCACGGCACGAAGGCTTCGGCCTGACCCCGCTCGAGGCGATGGCGTCAGGTGTGCCTGCCATCGCCTGTCACGGTGTTGGCGCATTCAGCGCGCAGATCAAAGATGGTGTGACCGGCCGTCTGGTCGAGAAAGACAATGCAAAGGCGCTCGCGGGCGCGTTGCAGGACATGTTGGAAGACCGCGAAAAACTGGCGCAGGCCGGGCAGGCTGCGCGGGCCCATGTCGAGCAGAATTTTCGAATCGAGGGCGAGGCGGAAGCCATCGTTCGGGTCTATCGATCCTTGTTGGAGGCGCATTGACCCGCCGCAACGGTGTCAATTTGGTGTTCCGCGCCGAAATTCGCTTCGATTAGTCTTTTTTCTTCGCCGCAACGCGGCTATGAACGCGCGTCCTTAGACTTCAGGAGACATGATATGGGCTATCGCGTCGTCGTCGTTGGCGCCACTGGCAATGTGGGCCGCGAAATGCTGAACATCCTGGCTGAACGCCAGTTCCCCGTGGACGAACTTGCCGCGCTGGCAAGCCGCCGTTCGCTGGGCACCGAGGTCAGCTTTGGCGACAAGACATTGACGACCAAGGATCTGGATACATTCGATTTCAGCGGTTGGGACATCGCGCTGTTTGCCGTGGGTTCGGCGGCGACCAAGGACTATGCGCCCAAAGCCGCGGCTGCCGGCTGCGTGGTGATCGATAACTCGTCGCTGTATCGCTATGACCCGGACATTCCGCTGATCGTGCCGGAATGTAACCCGCAGGCGATCCACGACTACAAGAACAAGAACATCATAGCCAACCCCAACTGCTCGACCGCGCAGATGGTTGTCGCGCTGAAACCGCTGCATGACCGCGCCAAGATCAAGCGCGTTGTCGTGTCGACCTATCAGTCGGTTTCGGGCGCAGGCAAGGAAGGTATGGACGAGCTGTGGGATCAGACCAAGGCCGTGTACAACCCGATCAACGAGGTTGAGCCGAAGAAGTTCCAGAAGCAGATCGCTTTCAACGTCATTCCGCAGATCGACGTCTTCATGGAAGACGGCTCGACCAAGGAAGAGTGGAAGATGGTTGTCGAAACCAAGAAGATCGTCGATCCGTCGATCAAGGTCACGGCCACTTGCGTTCGTGTTCCGGTCTTTGTCGGCCATTCCGAGGCGGTGAATATCGAATTCGAGGAATTTCTCGACGAAGACGAAGCCCGAGACATCCTGCGCGAGGCACCCGGCATCATGGTGATCGACAAGCGTGAGGCGGGTGGCTACGTCTCGCCCATTGAATGCGTCGGTGATTTCGCCACTTTCATCAGCCGCATCCGTCAGGACTCGACCGTCGAAAACGGCCTGAACCTGTGGTGTGTGTCGGACAACCTGCGCAAGGGTGCGGCCCTGAACGCCGTTCAGATTGCCGAGCTGCTGGGCCGTGAGGTTCTGAAAAAGGGCTGAATTCTTCCCATCCGAATGTACGAAGGGGCCGCTTCACATGAAGTGGCCCTTTTTTCTCGGCCCCGGCCCGGTGATCGGCCGGACGTTCGAGACCCTCACACCAGTTTCAACTGGACGTATACACCACAAAATGCACAGTGTTTGCCCTGAGCATTTCGATTGAGGCAGAACGTGCGTTTCCTGAACAACAACAGGTTTGCCCGATCCGCTATTCTGGGTTGTGCAACGCTTCTCATGGGTTTGGTGATCTTTGGATTCACCGGACGGTATTTTGCACCCGGTGACTCGGTCGCCCTGATGAGACCCCAGATTGGCGTGCTGCTGATCGTCTTTGCCGCGATCCTCATGGCCGTGCGTGCCAGGGGTTTCGCGTTGGCCTCCCTTGCTTTCGCAGTGATTGCGGTGGGGTCCGTTGCGGCCGGGCTCGTACCTGTTTCAGACGAATGCGATGATCCTTGTGTGACCTTGTATCAAAAGAACCTGATGTCTGTGGCATGGCCCCGGTATTCCCTTGCCGACGACATCCTTTCTTCGGACGCGGACATCGTGACACTTCAGGAAGTTTCCAGCCACAACCGGCAATATATGGAAAACCTGTTCGGGAATTACCCGACATCGGCAATATGTGAGTTCAGGCCCGAGCAGAACGTTGCGATACTGACCAGACTGGCCATTGTTGAGGATTCAGAATTTTGCCTACAGGGGCTTGGACTGGTGGGTCTTCAGGTCATCGGTCCGGGTGGTCAGCCGGTTTGGGTTGTCTCCGTTCACCTCAACTGGCCCTACCCTTATGGCCAGTTCGAACAGAGCAAAAAGATCGCCCGCCAAATCGAACAACTGGACGGCCCTGTTCTGATCGCCGGGGACTTCAACATGGCCCATTGGGGCAGCAGCGTGCGCCGTATCGGTATGGCTGCCGGCAATCACGTGTTTGGCGCAGTTATGAACACGCACATTCTTGGCAACTGGATGATGCCGATGCCGATCGACAATCTTTTGGTGCCGAGTGGCACGACGGGCACGGCGGAACTGCGCCCGTTCATGGGATCCGACCATATGGGAATCAGGGCCCGCATCAGCCTGCCCTGAGAACTCATATTTTCAGCTTTTTAGAGCCTGTTTGTGCCTTACTGGCCGGATTCGACCAGTACTTTGATGTTGGAAAACCCGCGCTCGTAATCCCCGCCGACCCATTTATCCATCATGAGCCCCATCCAGCGCGACATGGGGTTCATACCAAGATCACTTTCAAAGCCCCACGTAATCTCGGTCTGATCGCCTTCAGGCTGCAGAGTAAACGACGCATTTGCCGTCCCCATGGATCCGAAATCCAGCGCGGTTCTGACAAACTGGTTTTCAACGCTTTCGATGATTTCTTGTGATCCCGATCCGACCTGAGGATGCTCAGAGCTCCAGCTCAGGGTATTCCCGACGCCGGCTTCTGGGCCGCTGTAGGCCAGTTTGGTTTCCGGATCGCGCGACAGCCAAGGCGACCATTTCTCGGTCGCCTGCATCGAGTTCACAAATGGAAAGATGGCAGCAGCCGGTGCGTTGACGATGACGCTTCGCGAAACTTCGGCCTTACCGGGCAGCAGATAGGACGCGCCCACCAGAACCAGTATCAATACAAGAAAAATCAGAAGAATTCGTTTTATCCATCGCATGGCTGTCTCCGATTCCAAGCAGAATAATCTCATGTTCAAAAACCGGCGGCGCCAGATTGCGCCAGAGCCGCGCCAGCTTGACTTTGCCGCGCCACGCAAACGGAATTCAACATAAATTCGAAGAACTTTCCCGACCCATTGCAAGGATTTGCAAAGATTATGGGGCCCATTCTCTGCCCGTGCCGTGGGGGCATAAACATAGGGGTGAACGTGGTGGATAATGTAATAACGCTGGAGCACACGGAATCCGTGCGGCTGGATCCGGATCGCATTGGCGGCTTGTGCCGTCAACTTGGTGACAAGAACGCGCTGGATGTCATGTGCCGAACCGTTGAAGAACTGGCCGTGCGGCTTTCGAACTGCGAACGATTCTGGCGGCAACGCAACTGGGCCGATCTTCGCAAATGCGCCAGATCACTGGTGGCGATTGCCGATCAGATCGGAATGACGGCGCTGGCCCATGTGGCAAGCGATGTGGCCCGGACAGTGGATGCCGGGGACGCGGTGGCCTCGGGGGCGACGCTGTGCCGTCTGATCCGTGTGGTCGAGCGATCGCTGACGGCAATTTGGGATCAGCAGGATCTTTCCGTTTGACGGGGGTTGCAGGCGCGCGTCCGGTGGCTAGTCTGGGCGCGAACCGAGCCAGCCGAGAACCCTATGACCCTGTCCTTTGCACCTGCCTCTGAACCGTCCTTGCCGCTTCATGTGATCGAACAATCCCGGCTGGAGGACTGGCTTAAAAACCAGAGCGCGAAAGTGCAATCATGGATTGCCGTCAACGGTTTCACCGGTGCTTTGGGACAGGCCCTGTTGATACCGGACACTGATGGTGTGCCGGGCTGCGCAGTTGCGGGATACGGAACGGGCGCCACGCGGGCGCGCAAACGTTTTCCTCTGGCGGCCGCGGCCGAAGCGTTGCCCCAAGGCAACTACCGCATTGCGTCAGGTGTTCCCGAGGATGCGCTGGACACAGAAAGCCTTGGCTGGCTTTTGACCGGATACACTTTTGATCGCTACGCCAGCCAGTCTCCTGTTGGTGCCAGGTTGGTTGCACCCGACGGGTTGGACAGCGCACGGATCGAAGCGATCGCTGCCGCCGAGGCGCTGATCCGAGATCTTGTCAATACGCCCGCGTCCGACATGGGGCCGGATCAGTTGCAGGCCGCCGCGGAAACGCTCGCGCAGGAATTCGGGACCTCTTGCAACGTGATCGCAGGCAACGCTCTGCTGGAAAACAACTTTCCAATGATCCACGCTGTCGGTCGTGCCGCCGCGCAGGAACCTCGGCTGATCGAAGTGAACTGGGGCACCAGCGGCCCCAAACTGACGCTGGTGGGCAAAGGTGTCTGTTTCGATACCGGTGGGCTGGATCTGAAACCGGCGGCGGCGATGGGACTGATGAAAAAGGATATGGGCGGGGCGGCCAATGTGCTGGGTCTGGCCCGCATGATCATGTCCCTGAACCTTCCGCTACAGCTTCGGGTCTTGATCCCTGCCGTGGAAAACGCGGTTTCGGGTAGTGCATTCCGTCCCGGCGACATCCTGACCTCGCGCAAGGGGTTGACCGTCGAGATCAACAACACCGATGCAGAGGGGCGGCTGGTTCTGGCCGATGCCCTGGCATTGGCGGATGAGGGGCAGCCGGACCTGCTGATCTCGATGGCCACGCTCACCGGCGCGGCGCGCGTTGCGGTCGGAGCGGATCTGGCTCCATTCTACACCGATGACGATGGCGCGGCGGAAATCCTGACCGGCGCGGCGCGGTTAGCGGCGGATCCCGTCTGGAGGATGCCGTTCCACGAACCTTATGAAGCCTTGATCGAACCCGGCATAGCAGATCTGGACAATGCCCCATCGGGCGGGTTCGCAGGTTCGATCACTGCGGCCTTGTTTCTGCGACGCTTTGCAGGCCAAAGTCGCTACATGCATTTTGACATCTATTCCTGGCAACGCGTCAAGGAGCCGGGACGCAGCAAAGGTGGCCTTGGGCAGGGACCGCGGGCCTTGCTGGCCGCGTTGCCGGAGTTATTGGACCTATGAGCCGTCTTCGCATCATCGAACCGGTTGTTGACCTTCTGCGCCAACCCAACGGACCGCGCGACCGTCAATTGCTGTATGGTGATACGGTAGAGATCCTTGAAAACCGGAAAGGGTGGAGCCGCGTCTCCTCGGACAAGGACGGATATCAGGGCTGGGTTGCGACAGACCGTTTGGGGGCTGAGGCGTCACCGACCCACTGGATCACGGCCCCGTCGACTCATACCTATGTGTGGGCGGACATCAAAAGCGCGGATCGGGCATCGCTGAGTTTTGGCAGCAAGGTTCAGGCTCTTGCCAAGCAAAACGGGTTTCTTGAAACCGAGCTGGGGTTCATTCCGTCCACCCACGCCACCACGATTTCCGAAATACTGACCGACCCGGTTGCCGTAGCCGAACTGTTTTTGGGCGCGCCCTATCTTTGGGGTGGCAACAGCCGGTTTGGCCTGGATTGCTCGGGGCTTGTTCAGGCCGGGTTGCTGGCCTGTGGCATTGCCTGCCCCGGTGACAGTGGCGATCAGGAAAGGGCGTTAGGACACCTGGTGCCGCAGGATGCGCCCGCAAAACGGGGCGATCTGATATTCTGGAAAGGACATGTGGCCTGGGTCAGCGGCGACAACATGCTGCTGCACGCCAACGCCCACGATATGGCGGTCGTAAATGAACCGATGGATCGGGCCATTGCCCGTATCCGGGAACAGGGCGACGGGCCGGTTACGTCACATAAAAGGCTCTAATCCGGGTCAACCGCCCGGATAAGCTTCCGCTCAAGCACGCGCAACACGGTGCGCAGGTCATGCCCGCGTTTCAGAATGCGACCGTCCATGCCAATGACCGAGTACATTCCTTGCCGCTGCCGAAGGCGGGGGTGTTTTTCCACCCGATAAATCGGATGCTCGGCCGTGCGTCGGAAGATCGAAAAAACTGCCGTATCCCGTAGGTTTGAAATGCCATAGTCGCGCCATTCTCCGGAGGCGACCATTCGGCCATAAACAGACAGGATCTGGGTCATCTCGCGCCGGTCAAAAGCGACTGGCATCTGAGCCGGGCTGGCAGAAAACCCGCTGGGTGGCTGCATGTTCATACTCTCAGCCTTGCCGGAAATTCTATTTTAATCAACCCCGAGTCAGACACGCTGGTTCATTTTGCCTTGAACCTGTTACCTGCGGCCAACCTGCCGGCAGATCAGGATTACCGGCAACAATCCAACAGCCAGTATCACAAGCGAGGGTACGGCAGCCCCTTCCAGCCGCTCATCAGACGCCAATCTGTAAGCCTGCACTGCCAGCGTGTCGAAGTTGAAGGGCCGCATGATCAGCGTCGCGGGCAGTTCCTTCATGACATCGACAAACACGATCAGCAGCGCGGTCAGCAGCGATGGCGTCAGAATCGGCAGGTGCACCCGCCGCAGCGTCGCCAGCGGCGTCTGGCCCAAAGACCGCGACGCGGCATCCATATTTGCGTGAACCGTGCTTTGTCCGCCTTCATAGGCGCTGAGCGCGGCGGCCAGAAACCGCACCATATACGCCGCGACCAGCAACCATATCGAACCGGTGATCAGCAACCCGGTCGAAATATCGAAGGTCTTGCGCATCCACGCGTCCAGCGCGTTGTCGAACCCGGCAAAAGGCACGATCAGACCGACCGCAATGACACCGCCCGGAACCGCGTATCCCAGCCGCGCCAGATAAGCCGCCGCTGACGAGACGCGCCCCGGTCTCAGGCGCTGATAAAAGCCCACGCAAATGGCGGCGAACACGGTCACCACTGCGGCAACACCGGCCAAAGTCAGCGAGTTCTGGATGAACCCGATATAGCGCCGCGACAGAAGGTTCTGTTCGGAGGTCATCCCCATCTGCACCAATATGATCACCGGCAGAAGGAAACCCAGGACAACCGGTATGATGCACAGGACAAATGCCCCGACCGACTGCCAGCCTTTCAAATGTGCTGTTGGCAGCGCGGCGTGGCTTTTACCGGCCTGATAGTATTTGGCTTTGCCGCGCTGGGTCCGTTCGGCCACGGCCATCAGCAGCGCGAACCCAAGCAGGCACAGGGCCAGCTGAGCGGCAGCGGCGCGGTCGCCTATGGAAAACCAGCTTGTATAGATCCCGGTGGCAAAAGTCTGAACGCCGAAATAGGCGACTGTTCCAAAATCGGCGATGGTCTCCATCACTGCCAGCAGAACACCGCCCGCAATCGCCGGGCGCGCCATCGGCAGGGACACGCGCCAGAATGCCATCCACGGGCTGTTGCCCAACGCCCGGGCCGCCAGAAAGGCTGAACCGCTTTGCTGTATGAACGCCGCGCGCGCCAGCAGATAGACGTAGGGATACAGTACCAGGATCAGCATGACCGCCGCCCCTTCGGTCGAGCGGATTTCGGGGAACCAGTAGTCGCGCGGCCCCCAGCCCGTTATCTGCCGCAGGTTGGTTTGAACAATGCCGGGGTGATCCAGAATGAAGGTGTATGCATAAGCCAGAACATAGGCCGGAAAGGCCAGGGGCAGAACCAGAGCGATCTCGAGAAGTCGGACACCGGGAAAGCGTGTCATGGTCACAAGCCACGCGGCACCGACACCGATCGAAAAGGTCCCCGCCGAAACCAGGACCACCAGAACCGCCGTGGTCAGCGCGTATCCGGGCAGAACCGTGGACATCAGATGCGAGATCGTGGCCGTACCACCGGTTGCGGCCGCCAGAACAACCGCCATCATCGGCAGCAGACAGGCCGCAGCCACAAAAAGAGCGACCCCGCCGACAATCCTGGTGCCCAATACGCCGCGGTTGCGGGATCCGTGTTCTGAATACTCTATTTCGGCCATTGTCCCGGCTAATGAGTGGCAAATGCGCAGGTTTGGTCTTTCATTGACCAAAACGCTCGGAAAAGCCAGTAGGCGGGGCAACAATTCTGCGGCACTTACTGCCGCAGACTGTTCCGATGCGTCATTCGTAGACGCGCTGATCCTCGATCACCAGCCCATCCTTGGGAAGCGAGCCGGGTGCCACCACCTCGACCGCGCCCTTCAGCTTCAGGACCTCGACCACCGATTTGGCATAGGCCGCGTCGTTTTCGCAGGGGCTTTCGATCTGAACCGTCATCATGTCCATCTCGCCCTGCCGGGCTGCAATCACACGCGCCTTGACGATCTCCTCGTGCTTGTCCACCAGCGCCGCAACCTGTTCCGGACGCACGAACATGCCTTTGATCTTGGTGGTCTGATCGGCGCGGCCCATCCAGCCCTTGATGCGGGTATTTGTCCGCCCGCAGGGGGACTGGCCCGGCATGATGGCCGATAGATCACCGGTGGCAAAGCGGATCAGCGGGTAATCCGGGTTGAAGGTCGTGACCACAACCTCGCCAACCTCGCCGGGTGCAACCGGAATTCCGGTGCCGGGGGTGACGATCTCGACGATGACATGTTCGTCGATGATCATCCCTTCCATCGCGGCACTTTCATAGGCGATGTTGCCCAAATCCGCCGTGGCATAGCATTGCAGGCAGGAAATACCCCGGTCGGCATAGTCCTGCCGCAATGAGGGAAACAGCGCACCCCCGCCCACAACCGCCTTCGAGAAAGTCAGCGAAACGCCCATCTCGTCAGCCTTATCCAGGATCACTTTCAGGTAATCCGGCGTTCCCGCATATGCGGTGCATCCGATATCACGGGCAGCAGTGACCTGAAGCTCGGTCTGGCCGGTGCCCGCTGGCAACACGGCAGCGCCGACGGCCCGCGCGCCGTTCTCAAAGATCATTCCGGCCGGTGTCAGATGATACCCAAAACAGTTCTGCACGATGTCTCCGGGTCCGACTCCGGCGGCGTGCAGAAACCGGCCCATGCGCCACCAGTCGTGATCCGTGCTGCCCGGTTCGTATATCGGACCCGGCGATTGAAACACATGGTGGAAATGACGCGCCGGTTTTACCGTAAACCCACCAAATGGCGCACGTGCGGCCTGCCCCTGTGTCAGGTCGGACTTCCGCAAAACCGGCAGTTTCGCCAGATCCTCGATCGAGGTAACCGCGTCGACATCCGCATCCGCGAAATGAGCCGAAAATCCCGGTGCCGATTTCGCCCGCTGCAATTGCGCGCGCAATGTCTGGGTCTGATCAGACAAACGCTGATCGGCCGAGCGGGTTTCGAGTGCATCGAAGTAAGTCATCGCCAAATCCTCCATCCGCTCACAGCCACCGCTTGCGGCGGCGATAAGAGCGCACGTCCCGAAAGCTCTTGCGGCCTTCATCCGACATGCCGAGATAGAATTCCTTTACGTCCGGGTTTTCGCGCAATTCTGCGGCGGGGCCGTCCATCACGACGCGACCCGATTCCAGAATGTATCCGTAATGCGCAAACCTAAGCGCGACATTGGTGTTCTGTTCGGCCAGCAGGAAGGACACGCCTTCTTTCTCGTTCAGATCCTTCACAATGCCGAAAATCTCTTCGACCAGCTGCGGCGCCAGTCCCATCGACGGTTCGTCCAGCAGGATTGTCTCGGGCCGGGACATCAGCGCCCGTCCCATCGCAACCATCTGCTGCTCGCCACCCGAGGTATAACCGGCCTGGCTTCGGCGGCGTTCCTTGAGGCGGGGGAAATATGTGTAGACCAGCTCAAGGTCCTGCTGAATCGCGGCCTTGCCATCCTTGCGGGTATAGGCACCGGTCAGCAGGTTTTCCTCGACCGTCAGGTGTTCGAAGCAATGGCGACCCTCCATCACCTGGATCACGCCTTTCTGCACCAGATCGGCCGGATCGCTTTCGTGAACACTGGTTCCGCGATATTTGATGGAACCTTTGGTCACCTCGCCCCGTTCGGAATGCAGCAGGTTTGACACCGCTTTAAGCGTCGTCGTCTTGCCTGCTCCATTGCCGCCCAGCAAGGCCGTGATGCCGCCCTTGGGCACAGTCAGGCTGACGCCTTTCAGCACGAGGATCACATGGTTGTAGATCACCTCGATATTGTTGACTTCAAGCAGGGTTTCCGCCTGCACGTCAGTGGTTTGTGCCGCATCCAGCATCAGCGTGTTTCCTCATGCCTGCCCCATCCGGGGCGGTTCATCAGGAGCGGCAGGCGCGCCGCCGCTCCGATTGTTTGGCGACCCCGGATCGCTCCGGGGCGCGGAGTCTTCTCTTATTCGCAGCGGGCTGCGACGTTGTTTTCAGCCGCGTACGCGTTCGAATCTTCCGCAACCAGCGCGCCGATCACTTCGCCATCGGTTGGCTTGAAGTCGGAAATGAGGCTCCAGGTCTTGGTGCCTGCATCCCATTGGGACACACCGATCAGGCCTGGGCCACCATGGTTGTCGCACGACACCTGGAAGGTCGGGCCAAAGTTCGGCATGCCCAGTGCGGCCATACGCTCTTCGGTGATATTGAGGTTCTCCATCGCGTCACGCACCATGCCCGGTGTGACGTCGCCGGTTCCGTTGGCCTCTTGCGCGTCTTTGATCGCCTCGGCGGCCAGCATCGCGGAATAGAGACCGCGGTTGTACAGAACGGTACCGACCTGATCGCCTGCGCCTGCGGCCTTACCGGCATCGACAACATGCGTTTTGATGTCATCGAATACGGGGAAGTCATTACCGACCGCGTGGAAGGTGACGGCCTTGTACCCGTTCGCCTTGTCGCCTGCGGGCAGCACGTCATGCTGCGCACCCGACCACCAGACGCCGATGAAGTTTTCCATCGGGAAACGGATGTTCGCGGCTTCCTGAATGGCGACCTGGTTCATCACGCCCCAGCCCCACATCAGAACGTAGTCCGGCTTTTCGCGGCGGATTTGCAGCCACTGCGACTTCTGCTCCTGACCGGGGTGATCGACCGGCAGCGTGGACAGTTCAAAACCGTGCTTCTTGGACAGCTCTTCCAGCGTGCGGATCGGCTCTTTGCCGTAGGCCGAGTTGTGATAGACCAGCGCGATTTTCTTGCCGTTCAGATCACCGCCATTTTCTTCCAGCAGATAGTTCACCGCGCCCGAGGCGCCGTCCCAGTAATTGGCGGGATAGTTGAAGACATGGCTGAACACCTTGCCGTTGCGGGCCGAAGTCCGGCCATATCCCATGGTGTGAAGCGGGATGTCATCGGCCGTCACTTTCGGGATGAGCTGATAGGTGATGCCGGTCGACAGCGGTTGATAGATCAGCGCGCCCTCGCCCTTGGTCGATTCATAGCATTCCACACCTTTTTCGGTGTTGTAGCCGGTCTCGCATTCGACAACACGAACGGGAACACCGCCGATACCGCCATCCCTCTCATTCAACAGAGTGAAATAGTCGTTGTAGCCGTCCGAGAACGGAATACCGCCCGCAGCATAAGGCCCTGTGCGATAGCTGAGGTCCGGGATCACAAGATCCGCCAAAGCGGGCCCTGCGGCCATCAGAGCGCCCAGCGCCATAGTTGCCAGTTTCTTGTTCATCGGGTGTTTCCTCCCTTGGTTATTCCGATGCGGTTTCGGGCTTTGCACCCGTCTTATGATTGGGCCGGTTCCGTTTAGTGCGGGAACGGCCAGAGTCTGAGCTTTTCCTTGGCCACGCGCCATAGCTGCGCCAGCCCGTGTGGTTCCAGGATCAGGAACATGATGATCAGCGCACCGACGATCACAAGCTGAAGATGCGCCACGATATCGGTGGGCCAGCCCAAAACGTCGACCCCGACAACCTTCAGAACCACCGGCAACAGCACAAGAAACGCAGCCCCGGCAAAGGATCCGAAAATAGAGCCTAATCCGCCGATTATCACCATGAACAGCACCAGGAACGACTTCTGGATGCCGAACACCTCGCCCACTTCGACCGCGCCCAGATAGACCGCAAAGAACAGCGCACCAGCGATGCCCACAAAGAACGAACTGACGGCGAAGGCGCTGATCTTGGCTTTCAGCGGGTTCACCCCGATGATCTCGGCTGCGATGTCCATGTCGCGGATCGCCATCCATGTGCGCCCGGTGGTGCCGCGCGTCAGGTTGCGGGCAATCAGCGCGCTGACCGTCAGGAAGATCAGGCAGAACAGATAGGTCGCCCAGGCCGGAGCATTCGGCCCCGTGATGATGATGCCGAACACATCACGTTCGGGCGCATTGATCTGACCCGAAGCGGAATAGTTGTAGAACCACGGCACCCGGTTGAACAGCCAGACCAGAAAGAACTGCGCCGCCAGCGTGGCCACCGCCAGATAGAACCCTTTGATCCGCAGCGAAGGCAGACCGAACAGCACACCCACGATGGCCGTAATGCCTCCGGCAAGCAGGACATGGATGAACATGCTGACATCGGGAAAGGCCGTCATCAGCTTGTAGCAGGCATATGCGCCCACAGCCATGAACCCGCCGGTCCCCAGCGATACCTGCCCGCAATAGCCCACCAGAATGTTCAGCCCGATGGCCGCAATTGCGTAGATCAGGAACGGCAACAGCAGCGCGTTGGCCCAATAATCGTTGATGATGAACGGAATGATCCCGAACGCCACCGCCAGCACCACGTAGTAGCGGTACCGATCAAACTTGATCGGGAAAGTCTGGCTGTCATCCACGTACGAGACTTTGAAGTCCCCGGCTTCACGATAGAACATGTCTTACTTTCCCCATTCTTCCTGCGCCCGGTTCCGGGTCGCAGCGTCCAATTGTTTTGAAGACTTGGCGTAACCGCTCTGCTCGGTGTTGCGCACCAGTTTCATATAGGCCAGCACGCCCGTCACCAGACCGGCAAACGCCAGGATCGCGGCGATCATCAACTGGCCGTCTGTCAGCCCCTCGGCTGTGATCGCGATGTAGCCGAAGGCCCAGAACCCGGCCCAGGCGATGACGTTAATGATGGCGATCAGCTTCTGCACGACCTAAACCCTTTCGATGATCTTCTCACCGAACAGACCCTGAGGCCGGAACACGAGGAAGATCAGCGCCAGAACATAGGCGAACCAGTTTTCGGTCGCGCCGCCCACCATCGGGCCGATCGCAAATTCGAACAGCTTCTCTCCCACACCGATGATCAGCCCGCCCACGATCGCGCCGGGGATCGAGGTGAACCCGCCCAGCATCAACACCGGCAGCGCCTTGAGCGCGATCAGCGACAATGAGAACTGCACGCCGGACTTGGTGCCCCACATGATCCCTGCGACCAGTGCCACGAATCCGGCCACCGACCAGACCATGACCCAGATGAAGTTCAGCGAAATGCCGACCGACAGCGCGGCCTGGTGATCATCCGCAACGGCACGCATGGCCCGGCCCTGTTTGGTGTACTGGCTGAAGGCCACCAGCGCCGCGACCAGCAGCGCCGCAATGACCGTCGCCACGATATCCAGATTGTCGATGAAGAAGCCGTAATCAAAGATGTTGAACGTCGTCTCGTCAATCCACAGGTTGATACCCTGCGGCAGGCCAACATCCAGCGTCTTGATCTCGGATCCCCACATCAGGTCGGCCACGCCTTCAAGGAAATAGGCCAGACCGATGGTCGCCATGAACAGAATGATTGGCTCCTGCCCGACCAGATGACGCATGACGAACCGCTGCACCGCCCAGGCCAGCAAGACCATCACCGCCATTGTCAGGATGATCGCCAGCAACGCTGGCACATTCCAGCCGAAATAGTGGACATGGGTGCCGAAGATCGCGTTGATCAGATGCGCAAAGGGCACCTGACCGTTCATGATCCCGACCAGTGTCATCGCCGCAAAAAGGGCCATAACCCCTTGCGCGTAATTGAAAATCCCGGACGCCTTGTAGATCAGCACAAAGCCCAGCGCGACCAGTGCATAAAGCACCCCGGCCATCAGACCGTTGAGGATGACCTCCATCGCAAATACGAGTTGTTCAGGCATGTCAGCCCCTCCCCAATTCTGCCAAGGCTTCAGTCATGGCTGACCCCCAGATAGGCGTCGATGACCTCCTGATTATTGCGTACCTCGTCGGGTGTGCCATCGCCGATCTTCTTGCCGTAATCCATCACGACCACCCGGTCGCTCAGGTCCATCACAACGCCCATGTCGTGTTCGATCAGGGCAATCGTGGTGCCGAACTCGTCATTCACGTCGAGGATAAAGCGGCTCATGTCCTCTTTCTCTTCGACATTCATGCCCGCCATCGGTTCATCCAGCAGCAACAGCTTGGGCTCCGCAGCCAGTGCACGGGCCAGCTCGACGCGTTTTTTCAACCCGTATGGCAAGCGCGCCACGGGCGTCTTTCGGATGTGCTGGATTTCAAGAAAGTCGATGATCTTCTCGACCGCCTCGCGGTTCTCAACCTCTTCCGCCTCGGCCTTACCCTTCCAGAACGCCTGCTGCAGGACGTTGGTCTTCATGAAGTTCAAGCGGCCGGTCATCACGTTGTCCAGCACGCTCATCCCCTCGAACAGGGCGATGTTCTGGAACGTGCGCGCAATGCCCTGGCGCGCCACTTCGTAGGGGCGCATCGCCGGGCGTTTCGATCCGTGGAACCAGACCTCACCCTCCTGCGGAACATAGAACCCGGAAATCACGTTCAGCATCGAGGATTTACCGGCCCCGTTCGGCCCGATGATCGCGCGAATCTCACCCTCACGGATGTCAAACGAGATATCCTTGATCGCCACGACGCCACCAAAGCGCAGGGTGATGTTCTTCATCTCCATCACCACACCGCCGATCTTGCGGCCGTCTTCGGTGACATATCCTTCGGAATTATCCAGCATCAGTCGCTCCCTGACGTTTGGAAAAACGGGACGGCGGGCGGGGCGATGACCGCAGGTCGAGCGGCGTACGACCGGCCCTCATTCTGCCGCCACCTTGTGCTGCGCGACAGGCACGACCGGTGCATCGACAATCTTCAAGGTCGCGCTGATCGCGCCTTTGCGGCCATCCTCATAGGTCACTTCCGTGGTCGTCGAAATGCTCTCGGACCCATCATAAAGTGCCTGGATGATGTCGTGGAACTTCTCTTCAACGAAGCCGCGCCGCACCTTGCGGGTCCGGGTCATTTCACCGTCATCCGCATCCAGTTCCTTGTGCAGAACCACAAAGCGATGCACCTGGCAGCCCGACAACATTTCGTCAGCGGCCACAGACTTGTTCACCTCTTCCACATGGCCGCGAATCGTCTCTAACACACGGGGATGCGCTGCCAGTTCCTGATATGACGCATAGGCCACATTGTTGCGTTCGGCCCAGTTGCCGACAGCAGTCAGGTCGATATTGATGAAGGCCACGCAGCGATCCTTGCCGTTGCCGAACAGGACAACTTCAAGAATGTCAGGAAAGAACTTCAGTTTGTTTTCGACATATTTCGGCGCGAACATGGACCCATCGGCCATTTTGCCCACATCCTTGGCGCGGTCGATGATCCGCAGATGGCCGCTGCTTTCTTCGATAAATCCGGCATCCCCGGTCGCCACCCAACCTTCGGCATCCTTGGTCGATGCCGTCGATTCCGGGTTGTTGTAATACTCGACGAACACACCGGGCGAGCGGTAGTGAATCTCGCCCTTGTCGTCGATCTTCAGTTCGACATCCGGCGCAGGAACGCCAACAGTGTCGGCCCGAACCTCTCCATCCGGCTGAACGGTGATAAAGACCGTCGCCTCGGTCTGGCCGTAAAGCTGTTTCAGATTGATGCCCAGCGAGCGGTAGAAATCGAAAATCTCCGGCCCGATTGCCTCACCCGCCGTGTAGCCGACGCGAAAGCGACCGTAACCAAGCGTGTCCTTCAGCGGACCATACACCAGCAGATTGCCCAGCGCGTATTTCATCCGGTCGCCGAAACCCACCGGCTTGCCGTCCAGCAGCAGGCCTCCGACATTCTTGGCATGCGCCATGAAGTGGTGGAACATGCGCTGCTTCAGTTTGCTCGCATCCTCCATCCGGATCATCACGTTGGTCAGCTGGGTCTCGAACACGCGCGGCGGGGCAAAGAAGTAAGTCGGTCCGATCTCGCGCAGGTCCGTCATCATCGTGTCGGCGCTTTCAGGGCAGTTCACGCAGAAGCCGCACCAATAGGCCTGTCCGATCGAAAAGATGAAATCCCCCACCCACGCCATCGGCAGATAGGACAGAATGTCTTCGTTCCGTGTCAGATGATCGAAATCGGCCGAGTTCTTGGCGCTTTCGATCACGTTGCGGTTCGACAGCACCACACCCTTGGGCTTGCCGGTGGTGCCCGAGGTGTAAAGCATCACGCATGTGTCGTCATAGGTGATCTCTGAGATGCGCTTGTCCAGTTCCTCATCGAACCGCGCATGGCCGGCGCTGCCCTCGGCCATGATATCGGCCAAAGCGTTCATCTGACTGTGGTCGTATTTCCGCATCCCCCGCTTGTCGGTATAGAGGATGTGTTTGACCTGATCCATTTTTTCCTGGATTTCGATGACCTTGTCGACTTGCTCCTGATCACCGCAGACGACGTATTTCGCGCCGCAATGTTCCAGAACATAGGCCATCTCTTCGGCGACCGAATCCTGATAGAGAGGCACCGGAACCGCGCCCACCATCTGGGCCGCGACCATGGACCAGTAATGCGCCGGGCGGTTGCGGCCGATCACCGCGATATGGTCGCCCTTCTCGACGCCAAGCTCCAGAAAACCCAGCGCGATGGCGCGGATTTCCCGGGCTGCTTCTGCCCAGGTCCAGCATTGCCAGATCCCGAATTCTTTTTCCCGATAGGCCGGGGCATCCCCGAACCGGGTCACATTGCGGTGTAACAGCGCCGGAAGAGACTGCATCCCTTCGGCGCCCGACTGCGTCTGAGCCAATCTTTTCTCCTCCCCATCCGACCCCTCTCCCAGGGGGCGGAAATGGCGGGTCCGGAACAGGGTCCGAACGCCAATGCCCCGATTTGGGACAGGGGCACAATCAGCGTCAACTTTTTCCTGATGTTTTCTCAATTCTTACGAATTGTAACAGGGGTAGAGTGGTGATCTTCTGATTTGTACAAAGCGCACACTTAGAGAAAGAGTGCTTCCGGCAAAAGCAAGGCGGAGAAAAGACCGCCCATTCTTCAAATGGTCACTGACATTGCGGCGGGCTGGAGGCGGGGTGCGCGGGTGATTTGAACGGTCCCGGAACAGAAACTGCGCAAGTATTGCGAACTATGACCAACAGTGATTGCTCGGTAGCCCAATTTGCACAGGAAGCTTAATCTGGATGAATTGCCAGCCCCAGTTTCTAGGCTGCGGTCACGAGTGAATGGCCGCAGCTAGCCAAGGTTCAAAGCCGTTTGAAAACTGATGCTTAGGATCGTCGCGGATGAAGACATTAACCCCCCGCCGCCAACTGAGCCCAATAACTTCTGTGGAAGCATCTTTCGGCAAAAGGCAGCTCCGATTGAAATAGTCGGGTGCCTACGACCCAACTTTGACAACCATCTTTCCAAAGTTCCCGCCAACCAGCAGCTGATTAAAGGCCGCAGGAGCGTTTTCAAGCCCTTCCACGACGTGCTCTTTGTATTTGACAGACCCATCTTGAAGCCAAGCGTTCATGTCCCGAGCAAACTCTTTGTACAGCGACAGTGGAAAACTGTCGTAGATGATAAAGCCCTGCATCTTAACCTTCATACGCAGTATGGTGCCCATGATGGCCGGTCCCATATCTGGTCCCTTTGGAAGACCAGGTAAATTATACCAAGCCACCACACCACACACGGGGATACGAGCAAAAGGGTTAAGCAGCGGCAAAACCGCGTAAAGCACTTTGCCCCCAACGTTTTCGAAATACACGTCAATCCCGTTCGGACATGCTTCGCGCAATTCGGTGGCCAAATCATCCGACCGGTGATCAATGCAGGCATCAAACCCGAGGGTTTCGACCACGTGAGCGCATTTCTCGGGCCCTCCGGCAATACCAACGACCCGGCATCCTTTCAGCTTTGCGATTTGCCCGACTGTTGCCCCGACCGGCCCAGCTGCCGCTGCCACAACGACGGTTTCGCCCGGTTTTGGCTCTCCAATTTTAAAAAGTCCTGCATAGGCGGTGTAGCCAGGCATCCCAAGTATACCCAAAGCCCAGGATGGGTTCTGCGGGTTCTTACCCAGGTTTATCACCTGAACTCCGTCGGAGATCGCATAGTCTTGCCAGCCACTGCCGGAAAGCACGAAGTCGCCTTCTTCGTAGCCCTCGAGATTGGAAGTCACCACCTGCCCAACGACCTGGGCAGTCATGACTTCTCCGATCGCCACAGGCTCGGCGTAGGACTTGGCATCGTTCATGCGCCCCCGCATGTAGGGGTCCAAGGACAGGTAAACCGTGCGCACCAGCATTTCGCCTTCGCCGGGCACGGGCACATCGGTTGTCTGCAATTTCAGTGTGTTGTCGTCTGGTTGACCTTTTGGTCGCTCGGCGAGAACAATTTGACGGTTGATATCCGATGTCTGTGCCATTTTGGCCTCCTTCTGTTGCCGAACCACAAAGACATTGCCACGTTATGGGCCGGTGCAGAAGGCGCGTGGCGTGAAACATGCTCTTTGCGGGAAAACTCGGGTCCGATCAATGCGACATTGGCTTTTGGCCGTGTTCCGAACATCGGCAGTGCGCTCCAAGCCGTCTCTGGGTCCGCATACCCGGCGTCCAGGCTGATCACTCTAACTGTCTTATGCATTCCACTCTACAACCAATCCCGCAGGATCGGGATCAGCGGCACATCCGCCGCAGGCATCGGGTAGCTGCGCAAATCATTCGCGCGGACCCATTTCAACGCTTGTCCTTCTTTCGACTGCGGGATGCCCTGCCATTTGCGGCAGGCGAACAGCGGCATCAGCAGATGGAAGTCACTATAGCTGTGACTGGCAAAGGTCAGCGGGGCCAGGCAGGACGCCCAGGTATCGATGCCCAGCTCCTCATGCAATTCGCGGATCAAAGCAGCCTCGGGGGTTTCGCCGGGTTCGATCTTGCCACCGGGGAACTCCCACAGGCCAGCCATGGATTTACCCTCCGGGCGCTGCGCCAACAGAACCCGGCCCTCGATATCGATCAGAGCGACCGCAGACACCAACACGGTTTTCATGGTCGCAATCCCGGACGCAAAACCGGGCTCCACTTTTGCTGGAATTGCTCCGGTTTCACGAGCGATAGTCCGCGTTGATCTCAATATAGCCGTGGGTCAGATCGCAGGTCCAGACGGTGGATTTGCCCTCGCCCAGCCCCAGATCAACGGCAATGACCAAATCCTGACCTTTCATATAGGCGGCGGCGTCTTCCTCGCGATAGTTGGGGCTGACCCAGCCTTTCTCGGCCACCAGAATATCCCCGAAGGAAATGCTCAGCAGGTCCCGATCCGCTGCGGCACCGGACTTACCGATAGCCATGACCACGCGGCCCCAGTTGGGGTCTTCGCCCGCGATGGCCGTCTTGATCAGCGGAGAGTTGGCGATAGCCAGCCCATGCACCTTGGCATCCGCATCCGAGGCCGCACCAGTCACGCGAATTTCCACGAATTTCGTTGCGCCTTCACCGTCGCGCACCACCTGCTGTGCCAGATCCAGCATGACGCGTTCCAGCGCCTCGGCAAACGCCGCATTGCCGGTGGCGTCCACCCCCGAGGCCCCCGTCGCGCACAACAGCAGGCTGTCCGAAGTCGAGGTGTCGCTGTCGACGGTGATGCAGTTGAACGTCCGGTCCGTCTGCGCGCGCAGCATCGCCTGCAGTGCCGATTGCTCGACCCGGGCATCCGTGAAGATGTAGACCAGCATCGTCGCCATGTCCGGCGCGATCATGCCGGAGCCCTTGGCAATCCCTGCAATAGAGACTGTTTTACCATCGATCTGAACCTGCGCTGAGGCTCCTTTCGGGAAGGTATCGGTGGTCATGATGGCGCGGGCGGCATCCTCGATCGCATGACGGCTGAGCCCCGCCTTCAGCGTCTCAAGCTGAGCCACGATGCGTTCATGCGGCAGCGGTTCACCAATCACGCCGGTTGATGAGGTAAAGACCCGTTCGACCTGAACGCCGGTGGCCTTGGAGACGGCCTGGGTCACTTCTGCCACCGAGGTCTGGCCATAATGGCCGGTGAAGGCGTTGGCATTGCCCGAGTTCACAACGATCGCTGCCGGTCCTTCGCTGGATCCGCCAATCTTGTCCTGACAATCCAGCACCGGGGCCGCGCGGGTCGCCGAGCGGGTGAATACTCCGGCCACGGATGTGCCCGGATCCAGCACTGCCAGCATGACATCGGTACGGCCCTGATAGCGCACGCCGGCCTCAACCGTCGCGAAACGCACGCCATCGATGGCCGGAAGGTCGGGGAAGGCCGCAGGTGCCAGCGGCGACACTTTAGTGATATTGGCCAAGGGGCTTACTCCTGAATCAGATCCAGCTGCCGCATGATTTCCGGACCGGCACCTTCCAGCGCCGGACGCTCGATCTGGGCTTTCTGGGTCAGTTCGTCGATACGGGCCTGAATGGCTTCCTGCTGGATGGATTGGGCCAGTTCATTGCGAACATCGGCAAGTTCGGGGGCCTCGGACTTGCGCTGATCGTTCAGGATGATCACGTGCCAGCCGAACTGGGTCTGCACAGGATCCGAGATCTGGCCTACTTCCAGCTCCAGCACGGCGGCCTCAAACTCGGGCACCATGCGGCCCTTGCCGAACCAACCCAGCACGCCGCCATTGGGGCCTGACGGGCCGGTGGACTTTTCCCTGGCGAGCTCCGCGAAATCCGCGCCACCGTCCAGCTGGGTCTTGATCTCCTTGGCCTCATCCTCGGTTTCCACCAGAATGTGGCTGGCCTCGTACTCGTCCTCGCCTTCAAACTCGGCGATCTGCGCGTCATAGGCGGCCTGAATCGACTCGTCCGTCACCAGACCGCCGGTGATTTCGGCAACCGTCTGCACGGCCCTCAGCGAACGTTCCTCGTTCTTGAGTGTCAGGGCGTTGTAGGTGGAAAGGCCTTCCTGTTCCTGGCTGAGCAATTGCTGCTGGACCAGCTGCTCGACGATGAAGTCAAAGAGAACCTGGTCTTCCATCTGCTGGTATTGCTGCGGCAGGCTTGCGGCGGTGGCGATCACGTGACCCAAAGTGATCTCGTCCCCGTTGACGCGCGCAACCACAGTGGTCGCATCCGGCTGGGTCTGGGCGGCCAGTGGCAGGGCCATCACGGCGGTCAGGGCCAGCGATGGCAGAAAAGTGAGGCCTTTGGGCATTGAATTATCCTATTTCCATGCCGCGACAGGGCGCAGCGTTGACACTCTGGAACCTGCCGCTTACATCGCTTTGAAGCCTTGGACAGGGCCGCCTTTCACCCCCCGTATCTATGGGTTGCGCGCAAGGTGGGCAAGCCTGTCGCAACCAAGACAAGAACAGATCCGCTGGAGTGAACATGCTGGGACTCGGAACGCTTGCCAAAAAGGTGTTCGGAACACCGAACGACCGCAAGATCAAGGCGACCCGCCCGCTGGTCGAAAAGATCAACGCGCTGGAGCCGGAGTTTGAGAAACTGTCGGATGAGGGTCTGATCGAGAAGACCAAAGAGCTGCGCCAACGCGCGCTGGATGGCGAGAGCCTGGATGCCTTGCTGCCCGAAGCTTTTGCCAACGTGCGCGAGGGTGCTAAGCGGGCGCTGGGTCTGCGGGCATTCGACGTGCAGCTGATGGGCGGCGCATTCCTGCATCAGGGCAACATCTCGGAAATGAAAACGGGTGAGGGAAAGACGCTGGTTGCCACCCTCCCGGCCTATCTGAACGCGCTGACCGGCAAAGGTGTGCACGTGGTCACGGTGAACGAATACCTGGCCAAGCGCGACGCGGAATGGATGGGCAAGGTTTTCTCGGCCGTAGGCATGACGACCGGTGTGATCTGGTCCGGTCAGCCGGACGAAGAGAAAAAGGCGGCGTATGCCTGCGACATCACCTATGCCACCAACAATGAGCTGGGCTTCGACTACCTGCGCGACAACATGAGGGCGGACCTGAACGACGTCTATCAGAAGCACCACAATTTCGCGATCGTGGACGAGGTCGACTCGATCCTGATCGACGAGGCGCGGACACCGCTGATCATCTCGGGTCCATCGCAGGACCGGTCGGACTTGTATACCGCCATCGATACGCTGATCCCGTTGCTGCATGACGATCACTATTCGCTGGACGAAAAGTCGCGCACGGTCACCTTTACCGATGAAGGCAACGAGTATCTTGAGCAGCAGTTGCTGGCAAACGACCTGATCCCCGAAGGTCATTCGCTGTACGACCCCGAAAGCACGACCGTGGTGCACCACGTCAACCAGGGCCTGCGCGCGCACAAGCTGTTTCAGCGCGACAAGGACTACATCGTCCGCGACGGCAATGTGGTACTGATCGACGAATTTACGGGCCGGATGATGCCGGGCCGCCGGTTGTCCGAAGGCCTGCATCAGGCCATCGAAGCCAAGGAAGGCGTGCAGATTCAGCCCGAGAACGTGACGCTGGCCAGCGTGACGTTCCAGAACTACTTCCGACTTTATGACAAGCTGGGCGGCATGACCGGTACCGCGCTGACCGAAGCCGAGGAATTTGCCGAGATCTATGGGCTGGGTGTGGTCGAAGTTCCGACCAACAAGCCGATCGCCCGTCTGGACGAAGACGATCAGGTCTATCGCACCGCCCCCGAAAAATACGGCGCGATGATCAAGGAAACCAAAAAGGCGGTCGAGAAGGGCCAGCCGGTTTTGCTGGGCACCACCTCGATTGAAAAATCAGAGGTGCTGAGCCAGATGCTGACCAAGGAAGGCATTCAGCACAACGTGCTGAATGCCCGCCAGCACGAGCAGGAAGCGCAAATCGTCGCCGAAGCGGGTCGTCTGGGCGCGGTGACCATCGCCACCAACATGGCCGGACGCGGTACCGACATCCAATTGGGCGGCAACGTGGAAATGAAGGTTCTGCAGGCACTTGCCGAGAACCCCGAAGCGGACCCCGCCGAGCTGCGCGCGGCGGAAGAGGCGCGTCACGCCGAGGAAAAACAGAAAGTGCTTGAGGCCGGTGGCCTGTATGTCATGGCCTCGGAACGGCATGAAAGCCGCCGCATCGACAACCAGCTGCGTGGCCGTTCGGGCCGCCAGGGCGACCCGGGCCGCACCGTGTTCTACCTGAGCCTCGAAGACGATCTGATGCGCATCTTCGGCTCGGAACGGCTGGACAAGGTGCTGACAACGCTGGGTATGAAAGAAGGCGAGGCAATCATCCACCCATGGGTGAACAAGTCGCTGGAACGTGCGCAATCCAAGGTCGAAGGCCGCAACTTTGACATGCGCAAGAACGTTCTGAAGTTCGACGACGTAATGAACGACCAGCGCAGGGTGATCTTCAGCCAGCGGCGCGAGATCATGTCGACCAGTGACCTGTCGGAAATCGTGTCGGACATGCGCGAACAGGTGATCGACGATCTGATCGACGAATACATGCCGCCGAAAACCTATGCCGACCAGTGGGACACCGACGGTCTGCACGAGGCGATCAAGGACAAGCTGACCATCGACGCCCCGGTTCAGGACTGGGCCGCCGAGGAAGGCGTAGATGACGAGCAGGTGCGCGAGCGCCTGATCAAAGCCGCAGACGAGATGATGGCCCAGAAGGCCGCCGCGTTTGGCCCCGAGAACATGCGCAACATCGAAAAGCAGGTGCTGCTGCAGACCATCGACGGCAAGTGGCGCGAGCATCTGGTGACGCTGGAACATCTGCGCTCGGTCGTGGGCTACCGCAGCTATGCTCAGCGCGATCCGCTGAACGAGTACAAGAACGAAAGCTTCCAGCTGTTCGAAGGGATGCTGGACAGCCTGCGCGAAACCGTGACCCAGCAATTGTCGCGCGTTCGCCCGCTGACCGAGGAAGAGCAGCGTGAGATGCTGGCCCAGATGGCGGCGCAGCAGGCTCAGGCGCAACAGGCGGTCGAACAGGCCGCCGGTCAGGCCGAAGCAGTCGCAGAAGCCGACGCCTCGGGTGATGCCCGGCCCGGATTTGACGAAAGCGATCCGGCGACCTGGGGTAACCCGTCGCGCAACGACCGCTGCCCCTGTGGATCCGGAAAGAAGTTCAAACACTGTCACGGCAGGCTGACCTAACGTCACCTAAATTCGAACACAATGACTTCGCGTCGCGGTCACAAATTGGCCGCGATTGACCGGGAAAGTGTGACTCGCTCCTTCAACTGGGGAGGGTGTCTTGTTCGTTGTAAGAAACTACGTGACCATGGGTGGCACTGTCGTCTGCGCGCTCGCCATCGGTTACCTGATGCAGAATGGATCTGCCGCGCAACCTGATGGAAGTCAGGCCGGTATCTCTGTGGCTTCTGCCGCAGGACAGCCTGTTGGGCTGGCCGGGCTCGAGCAGTTCGCGCTTACCTCGTCTTCTGCAAGCACCGCGTCACTTTCTGCTCCGGCACCCTCGCAACGCAGCCTGCAACCCGGCCAAACCGGCCCCGAAGTAATGACCGACTGCAACCTGAGCGCGCGCGCCACCGCAGTGCCCGGTGCCGCGGCAAGGTTGATCGTCAAGGCCCCCTGCCACGCCAACCAACGGATCGAGGTTCATCACAGCGGGCTGGCCGTTTCTCAACAGACGGATGAAAACGGCGCCTTGGATCTGACGATGCCGGTGCTGTCGGAATACGCGATTTTTCTGATTTCCTTCGACGATCAAAAAGGTACGGTGGCAACAACGCACGTGCCGGACATAAGCCAGTACGACCGCGTCGCGCTGCAATGGAAGGGCACGACCGATCTACAGATTCACGCGCTGGAGTTTGGTGCCAGCTATGGCGGTGACGGGCATGTCTGGGCGGACAGCTCGGCAACGGGTGTCGGCGAGGTTGTCCATATGGGCCAGCCGGGTCTTGGCACCGCGCAGAATATCGAGATTTATTCCTTCCCTTCCGGCCAGTCTGCGCAATCGGGTGCCATCGGCCTGACGGTCGAGGCTGACGTGACCAAGGCCAATTGCGGCTCGGATCTGAGCGTACAGTCGCTGGAACTGCGCGCCGACCGCCGCCTACGCTCACGCGATCTGGTGCTGAACCTGCCCGACTGTTCGCAGGTCGGAGAGTTTCTGGTGTTGAATAATCTGTTCCAAGACCTGACAATCGCGGCAAAGTAAACCGCAGGCAGGCTCGAAACTCCTATGACATCCTTACGTGCAGCAGTGGCTGCACTTTTTCTGGCAACGCTGGCGCCCGGTGCCCAGGCGCAGGACATCACGCTGACCTCGCATGACGGCAAGGTCGAGGTAACTGGAAACCTGCTGGGATATGATGGCGAGTTCTATCGCATCGACACCCAATTCGGTGAACTGACGGTGGACGGGTCCGGCGTGACCTGCGATGGCCCCGCCTGCCCCAATCTGACCGATTTTGTGGCAGAGGTCCGGTTCTCCGGGTCGTCCGTCATGGCCGAGAAAGTCATGCCTGCCCTGATTCTTGGTTTTGCCCAACAAGAAGAGTTGTCGGCGACCCCATCACGGATTGACTCGGCAACCTTTGCCTACGAGCTGTTTCAACCCGGGCGACCCAGACCTTTGGGGCGGTTCTTCTTTCGCGTGGGCAATACAGGCCGGGGGTTTTCCGATCTGAGCGCGAATGAAACCGATATCGTCATGGCCTTGCGCGAAATCCGTCCGGGTGAGCGACTGGCTGCGGAAGACGCCGGGATGGGCGATCTGACAAAAGCGCGGCGATCCCGGGTTGTGGCGCTGGATGCGATGGTGCCTGTGGTGTCCGCCGTCAACGCAATACGACAGATCTCGCCCACGGATCTGGCACGCGTGTATTCCGGCGAAATCCTGAACTGGGCCGAACTGGGCGGGGCCGATGCGCCGATTGCGCTACATCTGCCGGACATAGGATCGGGCTTGTCCCAGGCCTTCGAGGATCAGTTGCTTGCGCCCGCTGGCGTGGCGCTGTCCGACACGGTCCTGCGGCATGGGCGCAGCAACGACTTGGTTCACGCAGTGGCCGAGGATCCGTTTGCCATCGGAATCGCCAGCCGGGCCGAAGCTGACAAGGTTCGCGCGCTGCCGCTTGCCGGGGGCTGCGGCCACGCGCTGACGGCGACCCGGCAATCGATCAAGACCGAGGATTATCCGCTAACCTCACCTATGTTCCTGTACCTGCCGTCATACCGCCTGCCCCGGATCGCACGACAGTTTCTGGCCTATACCCAAAGCCCGGAAGCTCAGATGGCGATACGGCAGGCCGGTTTCGTGGATCAGGCACCCGAGACCATGCGTATCGGATTGCAGGGGGACCGCCTTGCCAACGCAATCGCAAACGGCGGGGACGAAGTTGGCCTGGACAGCTTGAAACAGATGATCGAAACGCTGCGCCCGATGTCACGCCTGTCGCTGTCTTTCCGGTTCGAGGCCGGGTCTTCGCGCCCGGATGCCCAGTCCCGCGCGAACATTCTGCACTTGGCGCAGGCGCTTGAGGCCGGTGCCTACGAGGCCCGAAAGCTGACCTTCGTGGGATTCAGCGATGGTGACGGGCCAGCGGCGGGGAACGCCCGCATTGCGCTATTGCGGGCCAAAACAGTGCGCAACGCAGTTCTGGCCGCTGTTGAGACCGCGATCCCAGACAGTGTCGAGATCTCGGTCGAAGGGTTCGGCGAAGCCATGCCCATGGCCTGCGACGACACCGAATGGGGCCGCAAGATCAACCGCCGGGTCGAAGTCTGGATCGAGTGACTTCGAATCCCACCGACAGCTACAGATAGCCCTGCGACCGGAAACTCAGCTCTGTCGATTTTCCGATGATAAGGTGATCGTGCAGCACCAGGCCAAGCGCTGTACAGGCATCATGAATGCGATTGGTCATGTCGATGTCGGGCTGTGATGGCGTGGGATCACCTGACGGGTGGTTGTGCACCAGGATCAAAGCCGAGGCATTCAGTTCCAGCGCCCTTTTCGCCACCTCGCGCGGGTAGACGGGAACATGGTCCACCGTGCCCTTGGCCTGTTCCTCATCCGCGATGAGGACGTTCTTGCGATCAAGGTAGAACACGCGAAACTGCTCGGTCTCGCGATGGGCCATGGTGGTGTGGCAATAATCCAGCAATGCGTTCCAGCCCGAGATCACTTGCCGTTGCTTCACCCGTGCGCGGGCCATGCGATGGGCGCAGGCTTCCAGAATCTTCAGATCCGTGATCACGCTGTCGCCGACACCCTTGATCTGTCGCAACCGTTCTTCGGGCGCGGTCAGCACCCGGTTGAAGTCGCCCAGTTCGTCCATCAGGGCCCGGGCCAGGGGCTTTACGTCCTGTCGGGGGATCGAGCGGAACAGGACCAGCTCCAGCAGCTCATAATCCGGCATCGCTGCAGAACCGCCAGACATGAACCGTTCGCGCAGCCTTTTGCGATGGTCCTTGATATAAGACGGCAACCGGCCTGCCGGCAGCGGCTGCACCGGGGCTTCGTCGTTTTCAAAAAGCATCGGGGCTTCGGCAAAGGCGTCGTTGGTCATACGCGCAGACTGGCGCAGAATTGCTTTCCGAAACGTTAACGCACCTCACCCGCCATGCGCGCCGTGGCGCGGTGCACCACCATGTGCAGCAGGATCGAAAATACACCCAGCGTCAGCATGGCCGCGAACATCAGGTCCGTCTTGGCCCGCCCGTTGGCCAGCAGCATCAGGTTCCCCAACCCCCCGGACGAGCCACCGACCCATTCTCCGATCACGGCCCCGATGGGTGCGTAGACAGCCGCCAGCCGCACCCCCGAAGCCAACGAGGGCAGGGCGGCCGGTATTCGGATATGCCACAAAACTGCGCGCGGGCTGGCCTGCATGGTGCGTGCAAGGTCCAGATATCCGGCCGGAGTGCGCATCAATCCATCAAAAAAGGATGACGTCACCGGAAAATAGATGATCAGCATGGCCATTGCCACTTTCGACCAAAGATCAAACCCCAGCCAAAGCGTCAAAAGCGGTGCCAGGGCAAAAACCGGCAGGGCTTGCGTGAACACCAGCAAGGGTCGCACCAGGATCCGGGTCATGCGCGAACTGGCCAGCGAGACGGCTGTGACAACGCCCAAGGTTACACCAAAAACGAAGCCGGTCAGAACCTCGATGGCCGTCACCCAGGTGTCCTTTGCGATGATCCACCGGTTGTCCCACCATGTTTCGGCGACAATGGCCGGGCCGGGCAGGATGAATTTCGGCCAGCCCGTGAAGGTGACGATGCCCTGCCAGACGACAAGGGCAAAAAGCGCGGCCGCAAGCGGAGACAGGTATTTCATGCTGCCTCCTGTCTCAGCAGGCGCAACAATGCGCCTTGCGTGGCCAACGAGTCCGGGTCGTCCACTTTGCGGGGGGCCGGAGCCCGGGGCGGCTGGCATTTGGTCAGCCCGGGCCGGGTCATGACAACAATGGTTTGCCCCAGCCGGGCGGCTTCGGCCGGATCGTGGGTGACCAGCAAAACGGTGCGGCCCAGCAACACCTCGGCCGCGAGATCCTGCATATCGGCGCGGGTTCGGGCATCAAGGGCCGAAAACGGCTCGTCCAGCAATACGAAAGGGCGGTCCTCCATCAGCGTTCGGGCAAGGGCCACACGCTGGCGCTGACCGCCTGACAGTTCCGACGGTTTCGTGGTCAGGTGATCCCAAAGGCGCATTCGTTTGATCAGACGGTCGCGCCGGTTCAGATCGGCCTTTTCCCCCCGCAACTGTGCGCCCAGCGTGATATTCCGGGCAACACTTGCCCAAGGCAGCAACAGATCGTCCTGCGCCATGTACGCGACACGTTCTGGCACCGGCAAGCCATCGTCGGCCGTGATTTGCCCTAAGAACTCCGCCCCGGTCTGCAATCCCGCGATCAGGCGCAGGATGGTGGTTTTACCGACGCCGGAACCGCCCAGAAGACAGGTCCATTCCCCTGCCGTCAGTGTCAGCGAAAGCGGCGCGAACAGGGTCCCGCCGCCGATTGTGGCCTGTCCGCTGATGGTCAGGGCAGGGGCGGATATCATGGCGTCAGGCCCATCTGCCAGAAACTGACTTCAAGTTCGGTCGCAGTGCGGAACGTCCGGCTCAGGCGGTCCCAGCGAGGGGAGGCTTCAAAATCGTGCCCAATACGCCGTGTTAGAGCCTGATCGAGCAACTCTCCAACCGCCTTGCATGCAGCCTGATAGTCTTCGCTGGCATAGGCGTTGATCCAGTCCCGATAGGTTTCGGACGTGGCCTCGGTTGCCAGACGCCCGCCAATCTCTCCATAGCCCATGACGCAAGGCGCAAGCGCTGTCAGCAGGTCCAGCAAGTCACCGCTGTAGCCTGCCTCGAGCACAAAGCGCGTATAGGCCAGATTCTCGGCACGCTCGGGCGTCGCAAACAGCTCCTGCTGTGAAATGCCCGCAGCCTCGCAGACACCGATATGCAGTTTCATCTCTTCGCTGATCAGACCGTTCACTGTGCGCGAGGCGGCCAGCATCTCTTCGTGGGTTTCCGATTTCACCACCGCAAGCGCCCAGGCACGGGCAAAATGGATCAGAAACACATAGTCCTGCCGCAGATAATGAAGAAACGCTGCGCGCGGAAGCGTTCCGTCCCTCAACCCTTCGACAAAGGCGTGGCGGGTATAATCCCGCCACGGCCCCTGCGCCGCATCGCGCATCAGCACGAAGGCCGTGCCATATCCGCTCATTGCGCAGTCACGTCGATGGCGATGGCGCTGACCGGGTTGATGCTGTCGATCATGCCGCTGTCTTTCAGAAAAGCCTCGAACCGGGTGTACCGCCCGGCATCGAACCCGGCCGGGCGCAGGGCAAAACGCGGCAGCGTGTCGACCCAGGCACGGGCGTTCAGCTCATCCTGCAGCTCGGGCGAGGTTGCTGCGAAGATTTCCCAGCTTTTTTCGGGGTTGTTGACGATGAACTGTGTTGCCTTTTCCGTCGCGGCCAGAAAACGGGCGATCTTGTCGGTATCCATTGTGTCCGGGTTCGCGACATAGATCAGTTCGTCATAGGACGGCACGCCCTCTTCCTCGATATAGAAGCAGGTGCCGGGATGGTCTTCGATGTCCATCTGGTTCAGCTCGAAATTGCGGTAGGCGCCGATCACCGCATCTACCTGCCCCGACATCAGCGACGGTGAAAGCGAAAAGTTGACGTTGATCATTTCGACATCGGCCAGCGTGACGTCATATTTGCCCAGAACGGTGCCCAGAACCGCCTCTTCCACGCCAGCGACAGAAAAGCCGATTTTCTTGCCCTTCAGGTCCGCCGGGGTTTTGACCGGGCCATCTTCCAACACCAGAAGGCAGTTGAGCGGTGTCGCGACTAGCGTGCCTACACGTTTCAGCGGCAGACCTTCGTGGATCTGCAGGTGCAGTTGCGGCTGGTAGGACACAGCCAGATCGGCCTGCCCGGCAGCAACGAGGCGTGGCGGTGCGGACGGGTCCGCAGGCGGGATGATTTCAACTTCAAGCCCCTGTTCGGCGAAATAGCCGTTTTCCTGCGCCACGATTATGGGGCCGTGATCGGGGTTGATGAACCAGTCCAGCAAAATGGTCATCTTGTTGTCAGCCCAGGCCGGCGCAGCGGCCAGCAGCGATATGACTGTGATCAGTTTCTTCATAACTCGCGTTTCCTTCCTGTTCACGAGGTTGAGGCCGCGACGAGGACAATCTCGCCCGGCCAATCCGATTGAATCCGTTCGGCTGCGCGCCACGCCCGCAGACCAGTGGCGCAGCAAAGGGCCAATCTTTTTGCTTGTTTAGGCTCTAATCCGGACAATTCGACTGGCGTTAGTCGTTCTGCGCCGGGGTGTATCGGAACCAGCGCTTCATCCGTGCCGCGAAGTTCGATGATCCGGTCTTCGGCCGTGAGTTGGCTGGCAGACAGGAAACGGAAACAGCTTGCGGGTTCTGGCGCATCATCGAAACGGAAACTGTTGCTGCGCAGGGTGCGGGCATCAAAGTTCACCATCTGGCCCAGCGGCGATGGTTGCAGGCCCAGGATCACGCTCAGCGCCATTTGCGCCTGCGTCGCGCCGATCACACCGACAACCGGACCCAAAACACCTGCTGAGGCGCAGCTGGCACCACTGTCGGGCGCGTCCGGAAACAGCGCACGTAAAGACGGCGCGCCGCCGCAAAAGCCGCCCACATAACCTGACAACCCGAGCACCGAGGCACTGATCAGCGGCTTTCCCTGTGCCAGACAGCTGTCCGACAGGACATAACTGGCCGCATAACTATCCGCACAATCCAGGACCACATCCGACCGCGACACCAGATTTGCCGCGTTTTCGCATGTCAGGGCCTGACTTTGGCTGGTGACTTCAAGCTTGGAGTTGAGGTCGCGACAGCGCCGCACCGCAACTTCAGCCTTTGGCAGGCCGATATCCCGTTCCGTGAAAAGCGTTTGCCGGTGCAGGTTCGACAGATCAACGACATCGCCATCAACAACCAAGATGTGACCCACCCCTGCCCCTGCCAACAGCGGCAGAACCGGCGCGGCCAACCCTCCGGCCCCGACGACAAGTACTCGTGCAGCGGACAGGCCCGCCTGCCCTTCGGGCCCCACTTCGGGCAGGATCATCTGGCGTCCGTAACGGTTCATCGCGTGATGCCGATCCATTCGCGCACCCGCGCTTCGGGGTCAGGGTTCAGCGTGATGTCGGTTACTGCCGCGACAATATCGGCCCCGGCCTCGAACACGCCAGGCGCGCGCTCGACCGTCATTCCGCCAATGCCGACCAATGGGATACGCCCTACCCGCGCTTTCCATTCGGTCACGCGGGGCAGACCTTGCTGCCGCCATTTCATCTTTTTCAGGATGGTCGGATAGACAGGTCCGAGCGCCACATAGTCGGGGTCCATCGACAGAACCCGCTCAAGCTCATCATCGTCATGGGTTGAAACACCAAGTTTCAGGCCTGCCCGGCGGATGGCATGCAGATCGGCATCATCCAGATCCTCCTGCCCCAGGTGGACCCAGTCGCAGCCCGCCTCTATTGCCTGCTGCCAATGGTCGTTCACGACCAGTCGGGCGCCGTGGCTGCGGCACAGTTCGAGCGAGATCATAATCTGGGCGCGCACCGCATCATCCGATTGGTCCTTGATCCGCAACTGCACCAGTTTAACGCCCAGAGGCAGCATCCTGTGCAGCCAGTCGGAGTGATCGAAGATCGGATAGAACCGGTCCAACGTCATGACAGAAATGCCTTTCCGATCACTGGCGTTGAAGGTTCGGCCATGTCGCGTGCCTCGATCGGGTCGGCCTTATGGGCCAATTGGCCGGCCTGAACCGCCAATGCCATTGCACGCGCCATCCCCACCGGATCACCGGCACGGGCCACCGCCGTGTTCAGAAGCACGGCGTCATAGCCCAGCTCCATCGCATGCGCGGCGTGGCTTGGACGGCCGATACCGGCATCAATGACAAGCGGTACATCGGGAAACGCAGCCCGCAGCGCCCGCAGCGCATATTCGTTGTTCAGACCGCGCCCGGACCCGATGGGCGCGCCCCACGGCATCAGAACCTCGCAACCCGCCTGCAACAGGCGTTCGCCGACGATCAGATCGTCCGTTGTGTAGGGAAAGACCTGAAATCCATCTTCCGTCAGGATGCGGGCGGCTTCGACCAGTTGAAACACATCCGGTTGCAGGCTGTCGGTATGACCGATCAGTTCCAGCTTGATCCAATTGGTCTGAAAAACCTCGCGCGCCATCTGGGCGGTTGTCACAGCCTCTTTCACCGTGTGGCATCCGGCGGTGTTGGGCAGGACAATGACACCCAGGTCGCGGATCATCCGCCAAAAGCTCTGCCCGGCCCCACCCGCGCCTTCACGGCGCAGGGATACCGTGGCAACACCGGCCCCGCTGAGGCGAAACGCGTGTTCCAGAATGGCCGGACTGGGATACTGCGCCGTGCCCAGCATCAGCGGATTGGGCAGTTCTGTGCCGTAAAAGGTCTTCACGTCAGCCCCCCTGCATCGGGGCGACAACTTCGACCCGGTCACCATCTTCGAGTTTTAGTGCCAGTCGAAGGCTTGAAGGGACGAACTGTTCATTCACAGCGGTAGCTACGCAGCCCGAGAATCCACATTCCGCCAGCAAATCTGACAGGGTTTCTGCGCGGCTTTCGCGCGCCTCGCCATTAAGCACGATCTTCATCGACCATCTCCGAATGTTTGTTTTCCAGCGCCAGATCGGCGACGCCCTGTGCCAACGCGGGCGCAAGCAAGTAGCCATGGCGATACAGGCCATTGGCATAGATCGTTCGACCCAACCGGCGGATGCGAGGCAGGTTGTCGAGAAAAGCGGGGCGAAGATCGACACCGATTTCCAGGATCTCAGCCTCACCAAAGGCCGGGTTCAGCGCATAAGCCGCACTGAGAAGCTCCAACATCGAGCGGGCAGTAATCCGGCCGCTGTCCTCGGATTCGATCATCGTTGCGCCCAGCATGTAGACCCCGTCACCCCGCGGGACGACATAAAGCGGCATGCGCGGGTGCAGCAGTCGCACAGGGCGAGAGAGCGTGACATCCGGGCAGCGGATCACTAGCATCTCGCCTTTGACGCCACGCAGATCATGCAAGATCTCACGCGCGTGCAACCCCCGGCAATCGATCGCATTCTCCAACCGGGAAGGGGCCAGTTTACGGTGAAAGGGCACACCTCTGTCCCTGAGGTGACTGTAGAGGTCCCGCAACGCTTGCCGGGGATCAAGATGGGCCTCTGCCCGGAAGAAGAGACCGTTACCGAAATTGCTCATGTCAGGCTCTAAATTGGAGATTTTTCCACCTCCGATTTCTGAATACCCATCCGTTCGGCGTGCAAAGCGGCGCAGATCCGGTAGGTCGCGCGAATCCGCAACAACCAGCGTTCCGCAACGATGCACCTGCGTTCTGGCGGCCCACCAGTCAATCGCTGTTTGTCCAAGCCGCAGAACCGGCTCCTCGGCATTTTCGTATTCACACCAGGGGGCAAGCATGCCACCCGCCCACCAGGAACAGCCATGTGGACCCGGCGCACCTGCCGGGTCGAATATCTGCACGTCAGCGCCGCGCGATACCAGCTCGGTGGCAACAGTCAGACCGGCTACTCCGGCACCTATGACCGACCAGACAGTCATGCGGGCCAATGCTGATGAAAATGATGAACTGGCCCATGCCCGCGACCGATGTCCAGATCATCGGACCGGGCTATCGCGCCTTGCAGATAGCTGTGCGCATCTGCAACGGCCGTCATCAGCGGTTTTCCCAGCGCCAGCCCGGCAGCAATTGACGCAGACAATGTGCAGCCAGTGCCATGCGTGTTTTTGGTATTTCGGCGCGGTGCCGTGAACTCTGCCACCAAGCCCGAAGCGTCGATCAAGAGATCACGGCAAATGTCGCCGGATCCATGCCCGCCCTTCATCAGAACGGAACCTGCGCCCATGTCACACAAGGCAAGCCCCTGTTTTACCATCTGATCCGGCGTCTCCGCAGCCGGGCAATCCAGAAGGCGTCCGGCCTCGGGCAAGTTCGGCGTCAATAGCGTGGCTATGGGCACGAGCACCGCCCGTAATGTCTCAACCGAGTCTTCCGTCAACAGGGCATCGCCGGATTTGGCGATCATCACAGGGTCCAGAACGATGGGACCACGAAACGCTGCAAGGCTGTTTGCAACACATCGGATGATCTCCGGTGTCGCCAACATGCCAATCTTGACGGCGCTCACGCTCAGATCAGACAGAACGGCATCGATCTGTGCGGCGACAGTATTCAGCGGGATCCCGTGAACGGCGGTAACGGCCCGTGTGTTTTGCGCGGTCACGGCGGTGATCACGCTGGCACAATAAACCCCCAAGGCAGACATTGCCTTGATGTCAGCCTGAATTCCGGCCCCACCGCCACTGTCCGAGCCTGCAATTGTCAGCGCAATAGGCGTCATATCGTTGCTCCATCAAAATTGGGCAACGCGCGCATGGAAAACGTCTGACAATCTGAGACCGTTCCCTACGCCGGTATTGCCCGGATCAGGTTCGATGGGTTAGCGCATTAACGCCTCTCAGCCCTTCGATCAGGGCACCCCAACGGTTGCCCGGACAATCACAGGCACATCAGAAAAATACAAGACTGAATTTGATCTGTTTTATGGCCACCCTGATCCCTTGGGTAAGGCCAAAAGTATTTGCGAGGCTCTGCCTCGCGCTCCGGGATATTTTTGGCCAGATGAAGGAAAGATCCCTTGTTCATCTGGCTCCAAATATCCCGGGGGAGGCGCCCAAAGGGCGGCGGGGGCAGCGCCCCCTACAAAAAAAGCCGCCCGAAACCGGGCGGCTTTGATTGGGAATGCGGTTCCCTTAGCTTTTCATGCCATCCCAGAAGGACTTGACCGACGAGAAAAAGCTTTTTGATTCCGGGTGGTTGTCCTCTCCCAGATCGTCAAACTCACGCAGCAGTTCTTTCTGGCGACTGGTCAGGTTGACCGGTGTTTCCACAGCCAGTTCGATGAACATGTCACCCACGCCAGCGCCACGCAGGGCGGGCATTCCCTTGCCACGCAAACGCATCTGGCGGCCCGACTGGCTACCTGCCGGGATCTGCACCCGGCCACGACCGCCATCGATGGTGGGCACTTCGATCGAACCACCCAGAGCGGCCTTGGCCATGCTGACCGGCACGCGGCAATAGAGGTTTATGCTGTCGCGCTCAAACAGCTTGTGATCGGACACTTCGACAAAGATATACAAATCGCCCGGGGGGCCACCACGCATTCCGGCCTCACCCTCACCCGCCAGACGGATGCGGGTTCCGGTTTCGACACCGGCTGGAATATTGACGGACAGCGCCCGTTCTTTTTCCACCCGACCCGCGCCGCCGCAGGATTTGCAGGGATTCTTGATGATCTGACCCAATCCCGAGCAGGTCGGACAGGTGCGTTCAACGGTGAAAAAGCCCTGTTGCGCGCGGACCTTGCCCATACCCGAACAGGTCGGGCAGGTGGTCGGTTCAACGCCGCTTTCAGCGCCCGATCCATCACAGGCCGAACAGGCCACGGCAGCGGGCACGTTGATGGTTTTTTGCAGGCCCGCAAACGCCTCTTCCAGCGAGACGCGCAGGTTGTAACGCAGGTCGGAACCGCGCGCTGCACGACGGCCACCGCCACCGCGCTGGCCACCCATGAAATCGCCGAACAGGTCGTCGAACACGTCTGAAAACGCGCTGGAGAAATCGCCCTGACCAAAGCCACCGCCGGGTCGGCCGCCGCCACCCAAGCCGTTTTCAAAGGCGGCATGGCCAAAACGGTCATAGGCAGCCTTGCGTTCTGCGTCTTTCAGAACGTCATAGGCTTCGTTCGCTTCCTTGAACTGCGCCTCGGCTTCCGGGTTGTCCTTGTTGCGGTCGGGATGCAACTCTTTGGCTTTCCTGCGAAAACCTTTCTTGATCTCGTCCGCCGATGCACCCTTGGACACGCCGAGTACATCGTAATAGTCGCGTTTTGACATCAGTGTTTCCTTCTGCCTCAACGTAAACGGGCCGGCCCGGTATCCGGACCGGCCCGAATTGGCCCGGTTACCCGTTAGTTACGCTTGTCGTCGTCCAGATCTTCGAACTCGGCGTCGACAATATCGTCATCACCCGGAGCGGCGTCCGCAGCTGCCGGTTCATCCTCGGCCTCTTCGGACTGCGCCTTGTAGATGGCCTCGCCCAGTTTCATGGCCGCTTCGGTGACGTTCTGGATGCCCGATTTGATCTTGTCGGCGTTTTCGGTTTCCAGCTCGTCTTTCAGCGCGGCAATTGCCAGCTCGATGGCCTCGATGGTGGTCGGGTCGACCTTGTCGGAATGCTCTTCCATCGACTTCTCGGTCGAGTGGATGAGGCTTTCCGCCTGGTTCTTGGCGTCGACCAGCTCGCGGCGTTCCTTGTCGGCTTCCGCGTTCTCTTCAGCGTCCTTGACCATCTTTTCGATGTCCTCGTCGGACAGACCGCCCGAGGCCTGGATGGTGATCTTCTGTTCCTTGCCGGTGCCTTTGTCCTTGGCCGAAACCGAGACAATGCCGTTGGCGTCGATGTCGAAGGTCACCTCGATCTGCGGCATGCCGCGCGGTGCGGGCGGGATGTCTTCGAGGTTGAACTGACCCAGGATCTTGTTGTCCGAAGCCATCTCACGCTCACCCTGGAACACGCGGATGGTTACGGCGTTCTGGTTGTCTTCGGCGGTCGAGAAAACCTGGGACTTCTTGGTCGGGATCGTGGTGTTGCGGTCGATCAGACGGGTGAACACGCCACCCAGGGTTTCGATGCCCAGCGACAGCGGGGTCACGTCCAGCAGAACCACGTCTTTGACGTCGCCCTGCAGAACACCGGCCTGAATGGCGGCACCCATGGCAACAACTTCGTCCGGGTTCACACCTTTGTGCGGCTCTTTACCGAAGAATTTGGTGACCTCTTCGATCACTTTCGGCATCCGGGTCATACCACCGACCAGAACAACCTCGTCCACGTCAGCAGCCGACAGACCGGCGTCTTTCAGAGCGGCGGCGCAGGGCTTCATCGACTTCTTAATCAGGTCGCCAACCAGCGATTCCAGCTTGGCGCGGGTCAGTTTCATGACCATGTGCAGCGGCTGGCCGTTCGAACCCATCGAGATGAACGGCTGGTTGATTTCGGTCTGCGAGGTCGAGGACAGCTCGATCTTGGCTTTTTCAGCAGCTTCTTTCAGACGCTGCAGCGCCATCTTGTCGGCAGACAGGTCGACGCCGTGTTCCTTTTTGAACTCGTCCGCCAGGTAGTTGACGATGCGCATGTCAAAGTCTTCACCACCCAGGAAGGTGTCACCGTTGGTCGATTTGACCTCGAACAGGCCGTCGTCGATTTCCAGGATGGTCACGTCGAAAGTACCGCCGCCAAGGTCATAGACTGCGATGGTTTGAGTGTCTTTCTTGTCCAGACCATAGGCCAGCGCGGCAGCTGTCGGTTCGTTGATGATCCGCAGCACTTCCAGACCGGCGATTTTACCGGCGTCTTTGGTGGCCTGACGCTGTGCGTCGTTGAAGTATGCCGGAACGGTGATAACCGCCTGCGTGACTTCCTCACCCAGATAGCTCTCGGCGGTTTCCTTCATCTTACCCAGAGTGAAGGCCGAGATCTGGCTTGGGGAGTACTTTTCGCCGCGGGCTTGGACCCACGCGTCGCCATTGCCGCCATCAACGATGGCGTACGGCACCATTTTCTTGTCTTTTTCGACTTCGGCATCATCCACACGACGACCGATCAGACGCTTGACGCCAAAGATCGTGTTGTCGGGGTTGGTGACCGCCTGACGTTTTGCAGGCTGACCGACCAGTCGCTCATCTTCGGTGAAGGCGACGATCGAGGGCGTGGTCCGCGCCCCTTCGGCGTTTTCGATGACTTTCGGCTGCGAGCCGTCCATGATGGCCACGCACGAGTTTGTGGTACCAAGGTCAATCCCGATTACTTTACCCATATTTTCAATCCCTTTCTCTTCAAGGCGATGTCCCGAGGCCGGGACCCGTTATGGCATCCCTGCCCCGATCTGCATTGCGTAATGGCCCTACACCATTGCGCGTCCCGGCGTATATAAGGGCGCGACGAAAGGCCTGCAAGCGGTGTAAAACGCAGGTTTTCGGGATTTTGTGGCCTTTTTCGGCAAGGTTTTGGCAAGGATTGAGGATTCTGGGATGGCCCGGCTGATTTTGCGCGGATTCGACATCAGAAAGGGCTGGCTGGATGCATCGGCCCAGACGCAACTGATCGAAACGCTGCGCCCGATTCTGAAAGCAGCGCCACTGGTGCGGCCAGTGACGCCGCAAGGCAAGGCGATGTCGGTGCGCATGACCTCGGCCGGGGCCGTTGGCTGGGTCACGGACCGGGATGGCTACCGGTATCAAACACAGCACCCGCAAGGGAAGGCCTGGCCTGACATTCCCGAACCGATCCTGAACCTGTGGCACGACCTTGCCAGCCGCGAACGCGACCCCGATTGCTGTCTGATCAATTATTACGGGGAAGGCGCCCGGATGGGTCTGCATCAGGACAAGGACGAGGCCGATTTTTCCTGGCCGGTTCTTTCGGTTTCGCTGGGGGATGATGCGCTTTTTCGGATCGGCAACACCACCCGAGGCGGCAAGACCGAGTCGATCTGGCTGAACTCGGGCGACGTTGTCATCATGGGCGGGCCGGCACGGCTGACTTATCACGGGATCGATCGCATCCGCTTCGGATCTTCCAAACTCTTGCCAAAAGGCGGGCGGATCAACCTGACGCTGCGGGTGGCCCGTTAGCGGCGTGCGTCCCAGCTTTGAGACACGTGTTTGCGTGTAAAGAACTCACCCAACAGCCCGATCATCAACAGCGCTATGCCGACCCATAAGGCATATTCCCAGTTTGTGTTCCGTGGAAAATAGTTGCGGAAAATGAAGCCCCGGGCCTGGTCGATGATGTGAAACAGCGGGTTCCAGGCGAACATCATCAGGATATAGCCGCCCAGCGCATTGGCGACGAACATCTTGCCCGAGAACACCATGTTCAGACGCCGATAGATGTTTTTCAACATCTCCGCCGTTCTTGGAAACCACGGCTTCAGGGCCATCAGGTTCAAACCCACCGTGCATCCCACAAACCACGACAGGATCAGCATTCCGAAGGCGCCGCCTGGGTCCAGAATATCCAAAGGTTCAACCGCGACATGATACACGAACAGGATCACCAGAATCGAAACGAGCTGCGTGTAAAGCGCGCCGAAGGCCGCCGCCAGCAGCATGATCATCGGATTCATCGGCGAATGCAGCATCATCGGATTGTTCCCCGGCGCAATACCGGCAATCGCGGATACCGACTTTACATGCATGATGAACATGAAAACGCCCGACAGCATGTAAAGCACGAAGTTGCCGCGGATTTTGGCAATCCGTCCCCCCATAAATGACAGGATCAGGTAGAAGACAGTGGCCAGAATGACGATCTGCATGATGTTGATAAAAATCGCGATAACAGCATTCGAATGTTGCGAGCGTATCTGCCGCACGACGGCGTGAAACACCAGTTCCGCCGTGGTGAAGGCACCGCCCAAAAGCGTTTGGTTGCGCTTGTAATAAAACACCCGACGCGTCTTTCCTGCTTCTTTGCCCAAAAACTGGCACGAAATTCTTGCCGTTCCGTAACCGTCACATCATAAGTCCAACAGGACATTGGATCAACAAATCCCAGGAACGGAGCATTTTTGTGACCTACGACGCGTTAATTCCCGTCATCAGACGCCTTGCCCTGCAAGCAGGGAACAAGATCATGCAGATATATGAGGCGGATGATTTCGACGTGAAGGTCAAATCCGATAGCAGCCCCGTGACCGAAGCGGACGAGGCAGCAGATGCCCTGATCTCGGCCGGTCTGCGCGAAGCCTTTCCCGATACCCTTCTGGTGACCGAGGAACAGGCGGCCTCGCACACGCAGAAGGGTGATACGTTCCTGATCGTCGATCCGCTGGACGGCACTAAGGAATTCATCAATCGGCGCGGCGATTTCACCGTCAATATCGCGCTGGTCGAAAACGGCGTTCCCACGCGCGGCGTTGTTTATGCACCTGCCCGGGGCCGCATGTTCTACACGCAGGCCGATGGCCGGTCGGTCGAAGAAACAGGTGCGCTTGAGATGGACATTATCGGGGACGTTACGCCAATTTCAGTGTCTGAACCGGACAATTCCGCCCTTTTGGTCGTGGCCTCGAAATCGCATCGGGACCAGGCGACCGAGGATTACATCAACAAATATCAGGTGAAGGACAGCAAAAGCGCCGGCTCGTCGCTCAAGTTCTGCCTTGTGGCCACTGGCGAGGCCGACATCTATCCACGGGTTGGCCGCACGATGGAGTGGGACACCGCCGCCGGACACGCGGTTCTGGCCGGCGCCGGGGGCAAGGTCGTTCGCTTCGACGATCATTCACCGCTGACCTATGGCAAGGAAGACTATGCAAATCCGTTCTTCATTGCCTACGCTCCGGGTGTGGAACTGAAGGAAGCCTGATGTCTGTACTGATCGCAATCCCCGCCCGTTACGCGTCGACCCGCTATCCGGGCAAACCGCTGGTGCCGCTGACCGGTGCAAATGGCGTGTCCATGACCCTGATCGAAAGATCCTGGCGCGCTGCGTGTTCGGTATCCGGCGTGGACCGCGTAGTAGTGGCCACAGACGATGACCGCATTCGTGACGTGTGCGAAGGGTTTGGGGCGGAAGTGGTCATGACCTCCGAGACCTGCGGTAACGGCACGGAACGCTGCGCCGAAACCCATGCCAATCTGGGTTCGGGTTACGAGATCGTCGTCAATCTGCAGGGAGACGCGCCGCTGACACCGCATTGGTTCGTCGAAGATCTGATCGCGGGGTTACGTACGGCCCCTGACGCGGCTGTGGCCACGCCGGTCCTGCGCTGTGACGGTGATGCGCTGAACAGCCTGCTGAATGATCGCAGGAACGGACGGGTCGGCGGCACAACCGCCGTGTTCGGTGCAGATCACAGCGCGATGTATTTCTCGAAAGAGGTGGTCCCCTTTACCACGGCCACTTATGCGGGTGACGAGCCAACCCCGGTGTTCCATCACGTGGGTGTTTATGCCTATCGACCCGATGCGCTGGCCGCTTATTCCGACTGGCCGGTGGGGCCGCTGGAGAAACTGGAAGGACTGGAGCAGCTTCGGTTCATGGAGAACGGCCGCAAGGTTTTGTGCGTCGAGGTTGAGGCCAAGGGCCGCCAGTTCTGGGAACTGAACAACCCGCAAGACGTGCCAAAGATCGAAGAAATGATGGCCGCGATGGGGTTGGATTGAACGTTTTTCCCCATTTCACCGCCTCCTTTCATGGCCTAGTGTTTTTTGACGTTCGGAAATTGGATCACCCATGACAGTTGTTCTTGTCACCGGCGGCGCCGGATATATCGGGTCGCATGCCTGCAAGGCCCTTGCTGCCGCAGGCTATACGCCTGTGACATATGACAACCTGGTTACGGGCTGGCAGGACGCGGTTAAATTCGGGCCGTTCGAGCATGGTGATCTGCTGGACCGAAGCAGGCTGGAACAGGTGTTTGCCAAATACCGTCCCGCAGCGGTGATGCATTTCGCCGCCCTCAGCCAGGTGGGCGAAGCGATGGCGCAACCCGGCAGATACTGGGCGAACAATGTCACCGGTTCGCTGAACCTGATCGAAGCAGCCGTCGAAGCCGGATGTCTGGATTTCGTCTTTTCGTCGACCTGTGCCACTTACGGCGATCAGGACAACGTAGTGCTGGACGAAAACGCGCCACAGAACCCGGTGAATGCCTACAGCTCCTCGAAACGCGCGATTGAGGATATTCTGCATGATTTCGGGGCCGCGCACGGGCTGAATCACGTCATTTTCCGCTATTTCAACGTTGCAGGAGCTGATCCAGACGCAGAAGTTGGCGAGTTTCACCGGCCCGAAACCCATCTGGTGCCGCTGATGCTGGATGCCATCGACGGCAAGCGGGATGGTCTGACCGTGTTCGGAACCGATTACGATACGCCGGACGGCACCTGTATCCGCGATTACGTTCATGTCTGCGATCTGGTCGATGCCCATGTTCTGGGGCTTAAATGGCTGGAAAACGGCAAAGGCAACCGGGTGTTCAACCTGGGGACCGGGTCGGGGTTTTCGGTGATGGAAGTGATCGAGCAATCCGGGGCGGTCACCAACCGAACAGTGCCCCATACGATCGGACCCCGTCGCGCCGGGGATTGTACGCGGCTGGTTTCGGGCTCGGACCGGGCGGAACAGGAACTGGGCTGGCGGCCGAAAAGATCAACGTTAGAGACGATTGTCCGGGACGCATGGCGCTGGCACCAGACCGGACACTACGAGAAATGAGGGTCATGTGACCGCGCACCCGGTACAGGATCTGCCATCCATTGGCTGGGCGCAGATGTACCGGTTGCGGCTGAAACGCCGTGGGCTCTTGTGGCGCTCATTCCGAAGCCGTCGCCAGCTGTCCTGTCTTGAGGACCGCACGGAGAAAATCGGTAAGGGAGATATTCTGGCTTTTACCACACTGCGCAACGAGATGACGCGGCTGCCGTGGTTTTTTGAACACTACCGAACCCACGGCGTGGATCATTTTCTGATCGTGGATAACGGCAGCGACGACGGATCGACCGAATATCTGTTGGAACAACCCGATGTTTCGGTCTGGAACACGACGGCCAGCTACCGTGCCGCGCGGTTTGGCCTGGACTGGTTGACCTGGCTGCAGATGAGATACGGGCACGGGCACTGGACCTTGATGGCTGATGCGGACGAGTTGCTGATTTACGCCCATCACGAGACCAGATCGCTACATGATCTGACCGCATGGCTGGAGTCGCACGGGCAGGAGGCCTTTGGCGCGCTGATGCTGGATCTGTATCCGCAAGGGCCGCTGGGGGATCAAAGCTATGACCCCGAGACCGACCCGACCCGGGTACTGGACGGGTTCGACAGCGGTCCCTACCGGGTGCAGCGTCAAAGCCCGCTGGGTAATCTTTGGGTGCAGGGCGGAGCCCGCGAGAGGATGTTCTTCTCAAATGCCCCGCGTCGGTCGCCCACGCTGAACAAGATCCCTCTTGTACGCTGGTCCCGGCATTATGCCTTTGTAAACTCGTGCCATTCCGCGCTGCCGCGCCGGTTGAACACCACCTATGACGGCCCGGGGGGGACTGTGGCCTCGGGTATCCTGCTGCACACCAAATTCCTGCCGGATGTCGTCGACAGGTCCGAAACAGAGAAGACCAGGCGTCAGCATTTTCATGATCCGGACCAATTCGGGCCATATTACGATGGCATAATTGCGCAGCCTGTCATGTGGACAGAGCGATCAGAGCACTACGCCGGATGGCAGCAATTGCGATCGCTGGGGCTGATGAATGACGGGGGCTGGAACTGAATTGCCGCCTTCCCGACAGAATTGCAACGCCCCCGGCTAACAACTTTTAAACCCGTTGCCTCGCAAGATGCATAGGTGGCATAAAACGGCAATGGCTCGGATCCACTCAGGCTTGAACAGGCCCCGGGCCTGCTCGCGTAAAAATAAGGGTTGGGCAGTCGCGTGAGCCTGTTGGATTCATATAGAATGAGGCTTCGGCGCAAGCGCCGTCTCGTGCGCTGTGTGCGTAAACGGCGTGAGTTGCGCGCGGTTTCGAACAACACCGCGCAAATACAGCGTGGCGATGTCCTGCTGATGAGCGTTGTGCGCAACGAAAAGATCAGGCTACCGTTCTTTCTGGACTATTATCGCAACCTGGGCATCAATCACTTCCTGTTTGTCGATAACGACAGCGATGACGGAACCTGCGCCTTTCTTGAGGCGCAGCCGGATGTGTCCGTCTGGCAGGCCGAGGCCAGCTATAAACGCGCATCCTTTGGTCTGGACTGGTCGAACTATCTGCTGCGCAAATACGCGCCCGATCACTGGGTCCTGACGGTCGACCCGGATGAGTTCTTCATTTACCCGTTTTGTGACACCCGCCCGATCCGCGCGTTGACGGACTGGCTGGATGGCTGTGCCGTGCGCAGCTTTGGCACCATGCTGATCGACATGTATCCGCAGGGTCCGGTCGATGAGGCGCCATATCAAGAAGGGCAGGATCCGTTCGAAATCGCGAACTGGTTCGACTCGGGCAACTACATGATTACGCGGAACCCCGATTATGGAAATCTGTGGATTCAGGGCGGCCCCCGCGCGCGGGTGTTCTTTCAGGACAACCCCTCAAAAGCTCCGGCGCTGAATAAGATACCACTTGTCAAATGGGACAAGCGCTATGTCTATGTCAGCTCGACCCATTCCCTGCTGCCGCGCGGGCTGAACCAGGTCTATGACGAATGGGGCGGTGAAAAGGCCAGCGGCGCGTTGCTGCATGCCAAGCTGATCAACACTCTGGGCGACAAGGCGCGCGAAGAACTGCACCGCGGCCAGCATTATCGCGGCTCGGGCGAGTACCGGGCCTATGCCCAGCGGCTGGAAGGCAAACCGGTTTTCTGGTGCGACTGGTCCGAGAAATACATCAACTGGAGACAGCTTGAGATTCTGGGCCTCATGTCGAAAGGAAACTGGGCATGAGCGGTCTGGGCGTCGTCATGCTGGTGCATACAGCACTGGATCGGGCCGAGCAGGTCGCGCGTCACTGGACAGCGTCCGGCTGCCCGGTGGTGATCCACGTGGATCGCAAGGTTCCCGACAAGGCATTTGCCGAGTTTTCCGAGGCCTGCGCCGACAATCCCCTGATTGTATTCTCGGACCGGCATGCCTGCGAATGGGGCGGCTGGGGCATCGTCGCAGCCTCGCAATGCGCGGCAACGCTGATGCTTGAACAGTTCCCGGATGTACGCCACGTATTTCTGTCATCCGGGGCCTGTCTGCCCCTGCGGCCCGTGCAGGAGCTGATCGACTATCTGTCGGACCGCCCGCGCGTCGATTTCATCGAAAGCGCGACCACCGCCGATGTCAGCTGGACCATCGGCGGTCTGGATCATGAACGATTCACCCTGCGGTTCCCGTTTTCCTGGCGCAAGCGCCGCAAATTGTTTGACACTTACGTCAAATTTCAACGTGCCCTGGGCTTGCGGCGTCGTATCCCGGACGGGCTGGTCCCGCATATGGGCAGCCAGTGGTGGTGCCTGACCCGGCAGACCCTGTCGGCCATCCTGCAGGACCCCAAACGTCCCGTGTATGACCGCTATTTCCGCCGCGTCTGGATACCCGATGAAAGCTATTTCCAGACGCTGGCAAGGCTCTATTCAACGCATATCGAAAGCCGCTCGCTGACCTTGTCCAAGTTCGACTATCAGGGTCGGCCGCACATATTCTATGATGACCACCTGCAATTGCTGCGCCGTTCGGACTGTTTTGTGGCCCGCAAGATCTGGTGGAAGGCCGACCGGCTGTATCAGTCGTTTTTGACCGATCAAGCTGGGGCGATGAAACCGGCCGAGCCAAATCCGGGCAAGATCGACCGGGTATTTTCCAAAGCGGTCGAGCGGCGCATGCGCGGGCGCGACGGGCTTTACATGCAAAGCCGGTTTCCCCGACATGGCAGCGAAAACGGCCTGACGTCGTTTCCATATTCGGTATTTCAGGGCTTTTCCGACCTTTTTGAAGATTTCGAAACCTGGCTGGAAAACACGACAAACACACGCGTGCATGGTCATGTGTTCAGCCCTGAACGGGCAGAGTTTGCAGGTGATCAGACGATCACCAACGGCGCACTCAGCGATTGCGCGACATTGCGCGACTACAACACGAAGGCTTTCCTGTCGAACCTGATCTGGAATACTCGCGGCGAAAGACAGTGTTTTCAGTTCGGCCCGGCGGACACGCAGGATATCAACTGGTTTCTGGCGCGCGACAAGAACGCACAGATTTCAGTGATCACCGGAGCCTGGGCAATTCCTCTGTTCCGGTCGAACCGGAACTTCGCCGACATCCGCAACGAGGCCGCGCGCCTGCAACAGATCGAAAGCAAACAGCTTGAGGTTCTGACCTCGGTCTGGACCAAGGCGCGGGTGCGCACCTGGTGTCTGGCAGAGTTTGTCGAATCTCCGATCGAGGCGCTGCACGAGGTGATAGACGAGATCGGGACCCAGCAACCGAGCCACCTGATTGAGGCGCCGAAGATGGTTGATCTGTCCGGCTTCGGTCAATTCCTGCAAAACCTGAAGAACCAAGGAATGCACCCGTATCTGATGGGCGATTTCCCGGTGGACGACCTGTTTGGCGGCCAGACCAAACCGTTCCGAAAACCTTATTTGGTTCAATAAGTCGCCATGTCCGGTCCCTGGGATTACTTCATCGTTCTTGGCGCCATGCGCACGGGATCCAACCTGCTGGAAGCCAATCTGAACGCACTGGAGGGCGTGACCTGCCACGGAGAGGCGTTCAATCCGTATTTCATCGGCCGATTGAAGTCCGAGGAATTGCTGGGTGTTTCGCTGGACGAACGCGACCAAAATCCCGACCTGTTACTGGACGCCATCAAAGCAGCCCCCGGCGCACTGAACGGGTTTCGCTATTTTCAGGGGCACGATCCCCGCGTGCTGGAGCCTGCGCTGAACGACCCGCGCTGTGCCAAGATTGTTCTGACGCGAAATCCGCTGGACAGCTACATCTCACTGAAAATTGCGCGGGAGACCATGCAATGGCAGTTGAAGAACATAAAGCGCCGCCGCGATGCTCTGGTCACGTTTCAGGCTGAAGAGTTCTCGGACTACCTGGATCAGCAGCAGGAATTTCAACTGTTGCTGCTGAACCAGCTGCAGAAAACCGGGCAGACCGCATTTTTCCTGGCCTATGACGACCTTAACCGACTGGATATTCTGAACGGGCTGGCATCGTGGTTGGGGGTACAGGCGCGGCTGACGGCGCTGGACGACACGCTCAAACCCCAGAATCCCGGTCCCGCCCTTTCCAAAGTCACAAACCCTGAGGAATTGGAACAGGCGTTGTCCGGAATGGACATGTTCAACCTGCATCGTAACCCGGGATTCGAGCCGCGCCGTGGGCCGGCAGTAGGCCAATACGTCACTGCCGCCCGGACACCTTTGATGTATCTTCCCCTGCGCGGCGGAAACGACGACGTGGTGACGGCTTGGATGGCCGATCTTGATGGCAGCGCGCCGGTCACGAACCGCAATCGCAGGCAAATCCGGCAATGGCAGGAGGCCAACCCCGGTCACCGGAAATTCAGTGTCTTGCGCCACCCTTTGGCGCGGGCCCATACCGCGTTCTGTTCAAAGATTCTAAGTACCGATCCAGGTGCCTATGCTTCCATCCGAAATACCCTGCGCAACCGTTTCAAAATGCCCATTCCCGGCCAGATCCGTGACGGTAATTACCCCTTGGAACAGCACTATCAGGCGTTTGCGGCCTTTCTGAAATTCCTGCACCACAATCTGTCCGGGCAAACGTCCATTCGGGTGGACGGCGTTTGGTGCAGTCAGGCGCAGGCGCTGGAGGGGATGTCGGCCTTTGCGCTGCCCGATCTGATCCTGCGGGAAGATGAAATGGCCGCTGCCCTGCCGGAACTGGCGCGCAAAACGGGCCATCCTTCACCCCCCCAACCGGCAACATGTGCGCCGGACACCCCCTACGCGCTGGATCAGATTTATGACGCAGAACTGGAAGCGCTGGCGGTTGAAACCTACCAGCGCGACTATCGGCAATTCGGGTTTGGAGACTGGAAACCGATCTAGGATCAGGGGCGCAGGGTGATCAGCGTGCCCTTGTTCACCATCGCGTAAATCTCTTCGATTTCTTTGTTTTTTACGGCGATACAGCCTGCCGTCCAGTCGGGCGTCTTACGGGAGCGGCGGATTTCAGACCTGAGGCTGGGCTCACCATGAATGAAGATGTCACCGCCCGGATCGACGCCTGCGGCTTTGGCCTGCGCAATGTCTTCCGAATTCGGGTAGGAAATCCCGATCGACAGGTGATAGCGGCTGCGCGGGTTACGGCGGTCAATCAGGTACGACCCTTCGGGTGTGCGGCCATCGCCGCGTTTTGTCTTGGTGCCTTGGGGCGCAAAGCCCAGCGCGACATCGTATTCTTTCAGTATCCGTTCGTTGTGCAACAGATACAGCTTGCGCGCGCCCTTGTTGACGACCAGCGACGTCACCTCGGGTCCGCGATATGTCAGAAATTTCGGGTTGGCGGATGCACATGCCGAAAGGGCCAGCGTCGCCATCGCCCCTAATCCAAATACTCGACGATCCATATATTCACTGCCTGCTTCTGCTTTTTTGCGATGATTATGCCAGAAAACGCAAAATTTGAAATCACTTTTTGCTGTTCAACTGCCTGCTCAGGAGGCGCTCGATGGTTTCCAGACGCTCCAGAACCTCATCGCGGTAGGCATCGGTTTTGACTTCATCCTCGGCATGGTGGGCATCCTGCATCGAGTTGACGATCAGACCGACCAGCAGGTTCACCACGGCAAAAGTCGTAACCATGATGAAGGGCACAAAGAAAATCCACGCGTAGGGATAGACCTCCATCACAGGGCGGACGATGCCCATCGACCAGCTTTCCAGCGTCATGATCTGAAACAGCGTATAGGCGGACAGGCCCAGATCACCGAACCAGTCCGGGAAAGACTGAGAGAACAGCTTGGTCGCGATGACGGCGCCGATATAAAACAGGATCGCCATCAGCAGAACCCGCAAGATACGCAGCGCCCGCAGCACTGACAGGCCCGCACCACCGGGAATGAGGGCGATACCCACAATCAGAAAATCGAAAATATTCCAGCCGCTTTGAAAGAACCGCCGACCGGTTGCCACAAGCTTCATGGCAATCTCGGCCACAAAGACTGTCAGGCACAGGCTGTCCAGCGTCACGATCAGGGGGCCTGCGCGTTCCATCAGACTCGGCGAAGTTTCCATGCCCAGCAAGATGGCGTTAAAGATGATGACACCGGTGATGAAACGCCCGAATGCCGGGGCTTCGATGACAGTCGAAAGGCGCTGGGTGATCCCCATTGTGAATATCTCCGGTCTGATCATTGTGCTGGGCCTAAAGTGAACCGCGCGGCAAGTTCGGTGTGTGACGACCACCGAAATTGGTCAACGACCTGTACCCATTCAAGGGCATATCCGGCATCAACCAGAATTTTTGCATCCCGCGCAAAGGTCACGGGGTTGCAGGACACATAGGCCACGACCGGACGCAGCGCCTGCGCCAGTTCGGCCACCTGCGCCTGCGCGCCCGCACGAGGCGGGTCCAGCACAATGGCGTCAAAGGACTTGAGCTCATCCGGCATCAAGGGTCGGCGAAACAGATCGCGGGCCTCGGTCGTGATCCGTTTCAGACCTTTGGACTTGCGCCAGCCCTGGTCCAGCGCCTTGGTCATCGCCGCTTCGCCTTCGACAGCGTGAACCTCGGCCTGTTCCGCAAGCGGTAACGAGAACGTACCGCAACCCGCAAACAGATCAGCGACGCGCTTCGCGCCCTGCGTGGCCTGCAAAACCGCCTGTATCAGAGCCTGTTCTCCGTCCTTCGTGGCCTGCAGGAATGCGCCGGGCGGCGGGGTGACTTCGGCCTCGCCAAACCTCTGGAACGGAGGCGTGCGCATGGCGATCACCTCGCCATCCCAGGCCAGCCTTGCCAGCCCGTTTGCCTCAGTCGCCTGCGCCAGTGCCAGTTCCAGCGGTCCGTCCAGCGGCTTGCCGCCCTGAACGGATACATCCAGGCCGGCCTCGGACAATGTCAGCGTCACGGCCAGCATGCCTTTTCGGCTGCCGCCCAGAACGGCCAACGCCTCGGCAACGGGGATGGCAGCGACCAGCGCCGGGTCGAGCAACTGGCAATCGGGGATCTCGGTGATCGTGTCCGAAGCGCGCCCGTGAAACCCGGCCAACGTTCCCTTTTTTGTTCGACGCACCGCGATTGTTGCCCGACGGCGCGACCGTTCCGGCGACGTATGGATCGGACGCATGGGCGCGCTCAGGTCCTGTGCTGCCAGTGCGTTGCGCACCACTTCGACCTTCCAGTCCGCGACAAAACTGTCGGCCGCATGTTGCAACTGGCATCCGCCACAGGCTTTGTAGTGGCGGCACGGCGCCTTGACCCTGTTTTCCGATGGGGCGTCCACGCGGATATCGCCGAGAATCTGGCCCTGCAACGTACCGCTGACCGCTTCTCCCGGCAGGGTACGCGGCGCATAGACCGGGCCTTCGGCGATGCCGTCGCCTTGATGGCCAAGACGGGTGATGATGAATTGCTGCGTCATGCGTGGCCTGATACCGGGGCTGCGCACGCAACAAAACCCCTGACCGAACGCTTTGCGCCTTATTCCGCCGCTTCGGCCTGAATGAAGCCACCCGACTGCCGGTGCCAGAACCGGGCATAAAGCCCACCCTGTTCCAGCAGCGCCTCGTGGGTGCCGCTTTCCACGATGCGTCCATGATCCAGCACGATAATCCGGTCCATCTCGATCAGGGTCGACAGGCGATGGGCGATGGCCAGAACGGTTTTGCCCTGCATGACGCGATGCAAGGCGGCCTGGATCGATGCCTCAACCTCGGAATCCAGCGCCGAGGTTGCCTCGTCCAGAACCAGTATCGGCGCATCCTTCAGAATGGCGCGGGCCAGTGCGATTCGCTGGCGCTGACCACCGCTAAGCTTGACGCCCCGCTCCCCCAAATGCGCTTCATAACCGGTTCGACCCTGCGCATCCTCAAGCCCGAGGATGAATTCATGCGCTTCGGCCTTCCGCGCGGCGGCGATCAGTTCGGGTTCCGTGGCGTCGGGTCGGCCATACAGAATATTTTCACGGGCCGAGCGGTTGAACATCGCCGTTTCCTGCGTGACCATCCCGATCTGGCTGCGCAGGCTGTCCTGCGTCACCTTAGAAACGTCCTGTCCATCAATCAGGATCGCGCCCTCTTCCCGATCATAAAGCCGTAGCAGCAGGGAAACCAAAGTCGATTTTCCGGCCCCCGAGGCACCAACCACACCCAGCTTTTCGCCGGGCGCGACGGCCAGGTTCAGATCAGCAACCCCACCGATATCCCGACCATAGGCGAAACTGACATTTTCAAAAGAGATGCGACCTTCGGTGACGCTCAGATGCGTTGCGCCGCTGCGGTCTTCGATCCGGTCCCGCCTGGTCAGTGTCTTCATGCCATTCTCGATCTCGCCGACATTGGCATAAAGGCCCATCAGCGTGAAACTGACCCAGCCTGTCATCTGCGCGATCCGGATCGACACCGCGCCTGCCGCGACGATGTCGCCCGCCGTGGCAATGCCTGCCTGCCACAACCAAAGTGTGGCTCCCAGCAAAAGCACAGGCAACACGCCTGCCAACGCCATCAGGATGGATCGGAAACTGGCCGAGAGCCAACCGAAATCCAGCGACTTTTCGCGCAGGGTCATCATGGCGTCACGCGCGGCCTGATCTTCGTTGTCGGAATGGGCGAACAGTTTGACCGTCTTGATGTTCGTGATGGTATCCACCACCTGCCCCGACACCATGGCCCGGGCTCCTGCCCGCGCGGCCGAACGCAGCCGGATGCGCGGTAAGTACCATCGGATCAACAGCAGATACACCGCAAGCCATCCGGCAAAAGGCAGCATGACCAGCGGGTGAATCGACCCTAACAAAAACAAAGATCCCGCAAGCGAGGTCAGCGCAAAAACGATTGCACTGATGACATCCGACACCACTGACGCCATTGCATTCGACGTCTGCATCTGTTTCTGCGCGATCCGACCGGCAAAATCGTCATCGAAATAGGTCGTCGACTGGCCCAGCGTCCAACGATTCAGCCGGGCCAGAACCAGCGGCGTAATGTTGGGCATCACAACGTAATTGTTCGAGAAGGACGACAAGGCCGCGATGATGGGCCGCAACAGCATCAAAAAGATTGCGGCACCACCGAAGGCCCACAGGTTCCGTTCATTGAACAGGTTCTCCGGCCCGCTGGTGGTGGCAATGTCGATCACCTTTCCCAGTATCCACGCGGTGGCCACTTCTGCTGCTCCGCCCAGCATGGAAAGGAACGCCGCCACAAACAGGATCGGCCAGGACCCCGCCAGGCACCAGCGAATGAACGCCCCCAACTTCTGCGGTGGGGGCGTTTCAGAGCCTTTGAAAGGGTCGATGAGGTTTGCAAGCCTCATTCAGCAGCCTCTGGGTTCAGGAAGCCGCCAGACTGCCGAGCCCAGAACTGCGAGTAAAGCCCGCCCTGCGACAGCAGTTCAGAGTGCCTGCCCTGTTCCACGATCCGGCCCCCATCCATTACCAGAATGCGATCCATCTGCGCGATGGTGCTGAGCCTGTGGGCGATGGCGATTACGGTTTTACCTTGCATCATGCCGTAAAGAGTTTCCTGAATTGAGGCTTCGACCTCGGAATCTAGGGCAGAAGTCGCCTCGTCCAACAACAAGATCGGCGCGTCCTTCAGGATCACCCGCGCCAGCGTGACCCGCTGACGCTGACCGCCACTTAGTTTCACTCCGCGTTCACCGACATGGGCATCGTAGCCGGTGCGCCCTTGCGGGTCCTGCAGGTCAAGGATGAAGTCATGCGCCTCGGCCTGTTTGGCGGCGGCGATCATCTGATCTTCCGTGGCATCGGGACGACCATAGAGGATGTTGTCCCGCACCGATCGATGCAACAGCGCACTGTCCTGCTGGACCATGCCGATGTGGCTGCGCAGACTGTCCTGCGTGATGTTGGCGATGTTCTGATTGTCGATCAGGATTGCACCGCTCTCGACGTCGTAAAACCGCAAAAGCAGCTTGACCAGGGTCGATTTCCCGGCCCCCGACCGCCCGATCAGGCCGATTTTTTCACCCGGACGGATTGTCAGATCGACGTGATCCAGACCGCCGGTTTCCCGGCCATAGTGATGCGACAGGTCGCGGATTTCGATCTGGCCTTTGGTCAGCTGCAAATCGTCGGCCTTCGGTGCGTCCAGCAGGTCGATGGGCTGCGCAATCGTTTCCATCCCTTCGGCAACGATACCGAGCTGGCGGAAAAAACTGGTCAGCGCCCACATGATCCAGCCGGTCATGGCATTCAGCCGCAGGGTCAGGGCGGTGGCGGCGGCAACCACACCGACCGTTGCGCTGCCCTGCATCCACAGGGAAATGGCCCAGCCCACAACGCCGACGATCAGCAGACCGTTCAGCGTGACCAGAACGGCATCCATCACGGTGAAGATCCGCATCTCGATCTGAAAGGTCCGCCGCGTTTCCTCGATCGCTTCGCGGGCGTAGTCGAGCTCCTGCGTATCGTGCGCGAACATCTTCACCGAATGGATGTTGGTGTAGCTGTCCACCACCCGCCCGGTCACGTTCGAGCGCGCATCAGACGCCGCCTTTGACGCCGGTTGCACTCTCCGCACGGTCCACCGGACCAGAGCTGCATAGAGCGCGAACCAGATCAGCAGCGGGATCAGAAGGCGCGCGTCTGCCGCATAAAGCAGGATTGCCGCACCGATCAGATAGGCCAGCGAAAAGGAAATCGCGTCGAAGACCTGAAAAATCACCTCGCCAGCAGCCGGAGGGGTTTGCATGATCCGGTTTGCGATACGTCCGGCAAAGTCGTTTTCAAACCAGCCAACAGACTGGCGCAGCACGTGTTTATGCGCGCGCCACCGGATCAGGGTGCCAAAATTCGGCAGGATCGCGTTGTTCAGCAGCAGCACGTCCACCACATGCAACAAAGGCCGCAGGAACAGGACAAAGACCGCCATCAGGATCAGTTCCGTGCCGTGCGCCTGCCAAACCTCGGTGGGCGATCCGCTGAGCAGGTCCACGACGCGCCCCATATAGTAGATCAGACCGATCTCGACCCCGGCCACGATGACAGAAATCAGCGCCGTCCAGATGAAGATCCTGTAGAACGGGCTCGAATAGTCCAGCATGAATGGCCACAGCCGCGTCGGCGGTGTGTCGGTCTCGGTATAGGCGACAAAAGGGTCAACAAGGTTTTCGAAATAGCGAAACATGGAGAGTGCTCCGATTGAGCATAAACTAGGGGCGTGCGAAGAAAGATGGCGCCAGAACACCACCCTTACGGGTCAAAGTGTTCCGGCTTTAGCCGAACCAGATCCCGTAATACATTCGCATTCCTCCATCCATGTGACAGGGGCAAGTAACCACAAACGATTTGACTTGTCATCCCTTTTTGAGACCTCGCGCTAATCGGCAAGCAGCTCTTTGCGGCTTAGCCGGAAGCCCGACTCGATCCAACGGCGCTCCAGTTCGGCAAGTTTCTGGCCCAGTGCGGGCCCGGAAAAATCGGGGATCAGGTCCGTTGCACCGATTGGAAAACGGGCCGCCGCGCCAGCTTTCAACTGCTGTTTCAGGTCATCCGACCAGGGTTGTTCCAGCAACGCACAGCGCAGCAGGGTTTCATGCAATCCACCCTCTTCGCCATAGCGATAACCCAACTCGGCCACGCTTGCGGTCCCCGAGGCCTCTTCCCGCATTCGGGTCAGCCGCTGCAGTTGCGCCCGGCTAAGGCGCAGGGTCGCGGCGTCTTCGGGTGTTGCAATGGCTGCCAGCCTGCGTACAGCATCAGGGGACGCGCCGGCCTGCTGTTCCAGTGCAATCAGCGGCGCCAGTGATCTGTCATCCGCCCCGGGCAGCACTTGCATCAGAACGCCGGTACTGCGCATTCCCGCCACCGACGGTGCGGGATCAGGGGCTGCCAGCAACTTCAGCAACTCGGCCCCGACCCGTTCGCGCGACAGTTGACGCAGCCCGTCCGGGTTAGCCGCAATCGCCGCCAGCGCATCCTGATCGAACCCGGCCTGCGGATCGCCATACCAGGCGTGAAACCGGAAAAAGCGCAGGGATCGCAGGTAATCCTCGCGAATGCGGTGTTCGGCGGTTCCGATAAAACGGACCCGACGGGCCTGCAGATCGGGCAGGCCGTTCAACGGGTCAAGAACCGTCCCGTCCGGCGCGGCATAGATCGCATTCATGGTGAAATCACGGCGGGCGGCGTCTTCTTCCACCTTATCCGAAAATGCCACAACGGCCCGGCGACCGTCCGTTTGCACGTCCCGGCGGAACGTGGTGATTTCATGCGCGACGCCGTGACAAACGACCGTGATGGTTCCGTGATCAATCCCGGTAGGGATAGCCTTGAGCCCCGCTTTCCGGGCAAGCTGCATGACCCGTTCCGGCGGCGCATCTGTGGCGATGTCGATATCCGACACAGGTTCGCCCAACAAAGCGTTGCGCACGCAACCACCGACAAACAACGCCTGCGCCCCGGTTTCTGTCAGGGCCGCACAGACCTTCTGCGTTGCCGGTTCCGTAACCCAGGGTTCAATAATCCGCTTCATTCATTCAACCGTGCTGCCAATCCCCGCAACATGCGGGCCGTTGCGCCCCAGATGTAATAAGGACCGAACGGAACCGTGAAATAGTGCCGTCTCTGGCCCCTCCAACGACGCGATTCCACGATATAATTCGCAGGGTTGAGGACATGTGCAAGCGGAACCGAGAAAACTTCCTCCACCTCACCGGGTTCGGGGATCGGGGTGAAAGGCCGCCGCAATATGGCGACGACCGGTGTCACCTGAAACGATGTCACGGTCTCATGCGCGGGCAGGTGTCCCAGGATTTCGGGCAGTTCAGGTGGCAGCGCGATCTCTTCGCGGGCTTCGCGCAGGGCCGTAGCAGTGACGTCGGCATCGTCACCGTCCTGCTTGCCACCCGGAAAGGCGATCTGCCCGGGATGGTGTTTCAGGGCCGACGACCGTTTGGTCAGGATCAGGCGCGGCTGCTCCCCGACCAGCGAAATCGGCACCAGCACACCCGCAGGACGCAGTTTCCGCCCCGGCGGAAGAACCGCATCCGGGTTCAGGTCAAAATCGCTGGACCCGCCACCCGGTCGGCGCAGGGCCGCCCTGAGCTGTTCAGTCAGGTCATGCACCGCCGGACTCTTTGGCATCGAAACCCACGGTTTCGGGGTCAAGCACGTAATGTGCGCCACAGAACTGGCAGTCAGCCGTCACCAGACCTTCGGGCGTGGTCATCTTTTCGATGTCCTTGGCGGAATAGATCGACAGGCTCTGCCGTACACGGTCCTCGGAACAGGTACAGCCAAACTGAACGGCTTGCGCGTCATAAACGCGAGGCTGTTCCTCGTGAAACAGGCGGATCAACAGGTCCGTGGGTGCCACCGAAGGCCCGATGAGCTCCAGATCTTCGACCGTATCCAGCAAGATATTGACCCGGCCCCAGTTTTCGCCTTCTTCGCCGTCGACAAAATCCGTTGCCGTCAGGATTTCGCCCTCGCCCTGACTGCTCGCCACAAAGGGCGAGGCCTTGGGCATATGCTGCAACATGACGCCGCCCGCGCGCCAGTGTTCGCCGACGCCGGGTTCAGTCGATTTGCCAAAACTCAGCGAAAACCGGGTTGGCAATTGCTCGGATTGCGCAAAATATGCCTCGGCGCAGGCGCTAAGCGAGCCGCCGGCCAGCGGTGTGATGCCCTGATAGGGCTGTGTGCCTTTCCCCTGATCGATCAGAATCGCGAAATAGCCTTCGCCCACCTGATCAAACGGCGCGGCATCGGTCAGCCGATCGCGGTCAAAGCTTGCATAAGCGCGGATGCGGGCAAGCTCACCCTCTTTTTGAGGCGCGTAATAATCCGTTGCGATCATCCGCACCGCACCCTTGGACTGTACCTGCAGCGAAAGCTTCCAGCGCAACGCGACGGTCTGTCCGATCAGCGCGGTCAGCAGGGCCATCTCGGCCACCAATGCCTCGACCTTTTCGGGATAGTCGTGCTGTTTCAGGATGCCGTCCAGAACGCCATCCAGACGGGCCACGCGGCCGCGCACATCCGATACATCGAGTTGAAAGGGCAGGACGGTGTCGTCCCACGCGATTTTCGTTCCAAGAGACATGGGGTTTCCTTACACGCCACGGGTTGGCATACCGCCACCATATAGGTCGAACAGATTGGGTTGTAAGGGGCCATACATGATCAGACGGTTCGGTGAAACCCCGGAACCGGGGCGCAAGTACATACGCAGGGTGGGCGTTTACGGTCTGCTGCCGCGAGGCCGGCACCTGTTGCTGACCTGCCAGACCGAACCTGGGCCAGACCTTCAGTTACCCGGTGGCGGTATCGATCCCGGCGAATCCCCGATCACCGCGCTGCACCGCGAGGTTTACGAGGAGACAGGTTGGCAAATCGCCGCGCCCCGGCGCATCGGCGCGTTCCGACGGTTCACGTTCATGCCGGAATACGATCTGTGGGCCGAAAAGGTTTGCCTGATCTATCGCGCAAGGCCTGTGCGCCGCATGGGCCCGCCCAGCGAACCCTTTCACGAAGCATTGTGGATGCATGGCGCGGACGCGGTTGAGATGTTGGGCAACGGCGGCGATCGGCACTTTGCCAGACTTCATTTGAACAGACTCTAACAAACATTAAACTCAAAAAAAACGGCCGAGACATCGTCGTCCATGCCTTCACCGGGCGAAGCGGTCTGGGTGAGCTGCCAGAACATGTCGTCCAGAAACTCGCTTCCTGCCCGGTCCGACGCGCAGCCCAGCGCCATTTGCTGCAATCCGGATTCGTCCAGCAAACCGCCATCGGCCAGGCGGCATTCCGTGAACCCATCGGAATACAGCATCAGCCTGTCGCCGGGCTTGAGGTAGAGTTCGGTCTGTTGGAAGTGAACATCCGGCAGCAAGCCGATCGGCAGACCGCCCTCACCCAGAAACTCAGCGCTGCCATCCTGGCGCAGCAGAAGCGGGTGCGGATGCCCTGCTTGCACCATTTTCACATGACCGTTGCGCAGATCGACAATGGCGTAGACCATCGTGAAATATTCTTCGACACCGGCATCCGCCATCAGGCGTGAGTTGAGCGTTGCAGCAACCTGTTCCGGTGGAAGCAAGGCATAGAACTTGTCGAACCGACGCTCCATCGCCACGTTCTGATCGAAGTGTGTGCTTGACAGATACCCGCCAAGACGCGCCGTCATCATCGCCGAAGTGATGCCGTGCCCGGACACATCAATGCTGTAAAACCCAAGGCGATTGATGCCGGGGGAAAACATGCCAACAAGGTCACCGCCAATGTGGCCACATGGTTTGAGCAACAGGCTGACCCGGGAATTGCCGAATTCCCGGCTGAACTCGGGCACCAGTGACTGCTGGATCTTACGGGCCTGCATCAGGTCCTTGTCGATGGCGTCGTGGGCCTGCTTCAACTCGTTCAGCGCGTTTTCGATCAGACGGTTCTTTTCCGACAGTTCGCGTTGCATATCCAGAATGCGTGCCCCGGCCGAGATACGGGCGCGCAACTCATCCGCCTCGAGCGGTTTGATCAGAAAATCGTCTGCACCGGCATCCAGCCCGCGCGCGACCTCCTGCTTTTCGCTTTTGGAGGTGAGAAGGATGAAATAGCTGTAGTGATCGCCGCCCAGCGCCCGGAAGGCGCGGCAGAATTCCAGCCCGCTCATCCCCGGCATGACCCAATCGCCGACAACCAGATCCGGAAGGCTTTCGGCACATAAGTCAATGGCGGCTTCACCGCCGTCCGCCTCGATCACCTCGAACCCCCATTTTCTGAGGGATGCGACCAGAATGCGCCATTGCAGGCGGCTGTCATCCACGACCAGCACCCTGCGGATCGCACCAAACTCCATCTCTGCGTTGGCTTCCGCCTGTCCGGGTCCTGACACCATCACCCTCTGCACCGCACGCGATTTCGAATGTCACAACCCTAGCGCGCGGTGATTTAACATCCGATGAAGGTGCAATCCGAGGTTTCTTCGACCGGCTTAACCGGACCTTTACCGCACAGATGTTAATTCCATGGCCAACAGAACGAGGCGGGAAGGGCACCATGATCCACTGGCACAGGGTCAGACAATTGCGGGATGAGGTTGGCGCCGACGAGTTTGACGAGGTGGTGCAGATCTTTCTGGATGAGGTTCAGGAAGCTCTTGCGCGCCTGCACAATGATACCGCGCGGACTGAACTGGAACAAAACCTGCATTTCCTGAAAGGCAGCGCGCTGAGCCTGGGATTCGATCAGTTTTCCAAACTTTGTCAGGATGGCGAACGGCGGGCAGCAGCCGGCGAAGGCGACAATGTGGATCTGTCCGCAATTCTGACCGCCTACGATGAATCCCGGGCAGTATTTTTAGCAAACCGGGCGGCGAGCCTTAGTTAGAGGCTGTTTTCGCGCTCAGATCACAAACTGGGCCAGTGTTTCGTCTTCAGTTATGTCGGTATAGGTGAACCCGGCCTCGTCCAGATGCGCAAACAGCCGAATGAAGTTTTCCGGCTTGCGGGTTTCGATCCCGATCAGGACCGAGCCGAAATTGCGCGCCGATTTCTTCATGTATTCGAAGCGCGCGATGTCATCCTCGGGGCCGAGAATGCCCAGAAACTCTTTCAACGCACCGGGGCGCTGTGGCAGGCGCAGGATGAAATACTTTTTGACGCCGGAATAGCGCTGCGCCCGCTCCTTCACTTCGGGCAGACGCTCGAAATCGAAGTTGCCGCCCGAGGTGACGCAAACCACGGTCTTGCCGCGCACAAAGCTTTGAACATCCGTCACTGCCTCGACCGCCAGCGCACCGGCGGGCTCCAGAACGATGCCTTCGACATTCAGCATCTCGATCATGGTGGCGCAAATACGATCTTCGGACATCACCAGGACATCCGACAGGTGGCAATTGCGCAGCAGTTCAAAGGGCTTTTCGCCAATCTGGCCGACGGCGGCGCCATCGACAAATGTGTCGACGCGATCCAGCGCCACCGGATGACCCGCCGCCAGCGCCGCGCGCAGGCAGGCCCCGCCTGCCGGTTCCACGAACAGGCAATGGGTGCGATCCCCGAACCAGGTCGCCACACCCGCCGACATCCCGCCGCCGCCCACCGGCAACAGCAGGTGATCAGGCACACCGCCCAGCTGTTCCTCGATCTCGACTGCAAGCGAGGCCTGCCCTTCGATCACGTCTGCGTCGTCGAACGGCGAAAGGAAATGCCCGCCTTTTTCCGCACACCATTTTTGCGCCGCCTTCAGCGTGTCGTCGAAATAGTCCCCGGTCAGATGAATCTCGATATTGTCGCCGCCAAAGATGCGGGTTTTCTGAATTTTTTGCTGCGGGGTGGTCACGGGCATGAAAATCACACCGTTCACACCCATGTGCTTGCACATATAGGCCACGCCCTGCGCGTGATTGCCCGCACTGGCGCACACAAACAGATCCTGACCCGGTTGCTTGCGCATGGCGTTGAACGCGCCCCGGATCTTGTAAGACCGCACAGGGCTGAGGTCTTCACGCTTGAGCCAGATATCAGCCCCAAACCGGTCGGACAGATGGGCGTTCCGCTGCAACGGCGTTGGCGGAAACACGGTGCGCATCGCCTGTTCGGCGGCACGGGCGCGGGTCATGAAATCAGTCATGACCGTTTCAGTGCCGCATCAGTGCGAGAAGGGCAAGGAATACATATGTGTGCGCGGCTCAGGTGAGTTCGCGTTTTTCGACAAAGATCCCATACATCGTGGTCAGGATGCTGACATTGATCATCGGCAGAATGAGAGATCCGAAAAACACGGTCAGCAAAACGCCCAGAACCGGGATAATGGCAAGCGCCGCAAGCGCAAACTGCACCAGGATCTGAAACACAAAACTGACCACTAGCAGAACAACAATCGCGCCAGCCACACCCGATGTTCGGTTCCATGCATCGCCCAGTGTAATCGGGTTGCCGATCGCGGCAGCCGGCAGGATGATGGACAAGCGGTAGAAGCAAACAACCAGAACTAGTGCGGCACCGAAGCTTATGACAACCGCGATCAGTCCGGCGCTTTCACCCAGGACAGACAGAATTAGCCCGACCGGTATGAACCCGATTGCCATCAACAGGCCCAACAAAACAAAGCGGCCCAGATAAGCGAGAATTCTGTCGAAGCGGAATGTGGGCAACAGCCCGCTGGGGTATTCCTCCAACAATATGAACCTGTGCCAGGACACGGCGATCCAGAACATCACGATGAACACCACGACGACAACCAAAAAGGTAAAGACCGTAATCGAACCAAGGTTTTCTGGCGACGCATTGGCGGTGTCATCAAACGACTCGAGTGGAATTCCCAGCAGCAGAAACAGCCCGACGATCACGGCGGTTGCGATCACGGCCGGTCCCAGTGCGATCTGCAAAACCTGTCTGAAATTCCCGAATACCATCCGCACCGAATGCGCAAAAATCTCCCAGCCCAGCATCTGAAAACCGCCCTCTCAACCAATCCTTGTTCTCTTTCCAACTGTTTCACCCCAATTCCCGCCTTGCGTCAATCCACACAGCTTGCCCCCGGGTCCAAAACCCGCTAGGGGCCAAGCGTTCTACGCATAAGGGGAAGTCAGATGTCCGCGCCCAAGAAAGTTGTTCTGGCCTATTCCGGTGGCCTTGATACCTCGATCATTCTGAAATGGCTGCAGACCGAGTATGGCTGTGAGGTCGTGACCTTTACCGCCGATCTGGGTCAGGGTGAGGAACTGGAACCCGCCCGCCAAAAGGCCGAGCTGCTGGGGATCAAGCCTGAAAACATCTATATCGAGGACATCCGCGAAGAGTTCGTGCGCGATTTCGTCTTCCCGATGTTCCGCGCCAATGCGCAGTACGAAGGATTGTACCTGCTGGGCACTTCGATCGCGCGTCCGCTGATTTCAAAACGTCTGGTCGAGATTGCACAAGCTACCGGTGCCGATGCCGTCGCCCATGGCGCGACCGGCAAGGGCAACGATCAGGTCCGCTTCGAACTGGCGGCCTACGCGCTGAACCCCGACATCAAGGTCATCGCCCCGTGGCGCGAGTGGGACCTGACCAGCCGCACCAAGCTGCTGGAATTTGCCGAGGCGAACCAGATCCCGATTGCCAAAGACAAACGCGGTGAAGCACCCTTCTCGGTCGACGCCAACCTGCTGCACACCTCGTCCGAGGGCAAAGTTCTGGAAGATCCCGCCGATATGGCGCCCGACTATGTCTACCAGCGCACCGTCCACCCCGAGGATGCGCCGAACGAGCCGGAATTCATCGAAATCGGCTTTGAAAAAGGCGATGCGGTCAGCATCAATGGTGAGGCGATGAGCCCCGCGACCATCCTGACCAAGCTGAACGAATATGGCGGCAAGCACGGTATCGGCCGTCTGGACCTGGTCGAAGGCCGGTTCGTGGGCATGAAATCGCGCGGCATCTATGAAACGCCGGGCGGCACCATCCTGATGGAGGCGCATCGCGGGATCGAGTCCATTACAATGGACCGCGGCGCGATGCATCTGAAAGACCAGCTGATGCCGCAATATGCCGAGCTGATCTATAACGGCTTCTGGTACTCGCCCGAACGGGAAATGCTGCAGGCCGCAATCGACAGGTCTCAGGAACACGTCACCGGCACCGTGCGTGTGAAACTGTACAAAGGCCTGGCCTCAACCGTGGGTCGGTGGTCGGATCATTCGCTGTATTCCGAGGCGCATGTGACCTTTGAAGAAGACGCCGGTGCCTATGATCAGAAGGATGCGGCCGGGTTCATCCAGCTGAACGCCCTGCGCCTGAAACTACTGGCGGCGCGGGACAAGCGGCTTTCAAAATAGGCCCTGCTCGACCGAATTCTGAAACCCCGGCCCGCAATCCGGTGCCGGGGTTTTTTTGTTGCGTGCTCTGGTTCCTGTTGCGTCACCCTTGCCCGCGGCCCCCGTTTGTCCTTACGCAAAGGTCAATTGGGGAAAGGACAACACATGCTGCAAGAGATCGCCGACGGAATTCAGAAAGGTCTGAACGGCAAAAGCTTTGACGGATCGCTCAAATTCGATTGCGGCGCGGATGGCGTCATCGTTCTGGCGGACAACATGGCGTCGACGACGGATCAGGACACGGACTGCACCATTCGGATTTCCAGAGACAATCTGACAAAGCTACTGACCGGCAAGCTGAACCCGATGACGGGCATCGCGATGGGCAAGCTGAAAATCTCGGGCAACATGGGCGTGGCGATGAAGCTGGGGCAGTTGCTGGGCTAGCGCGCGATAACTTCGTTTCACCAGCATGTGACAAACGATGTCAGCGGATTGCATGATCGGGGAACACGGGGCAGCCTGTCTTTCGAAGGAGACCTGCCATGACCCGGACTGCAAATGCCGTTTGTTTCAAACCGACCCTGCTGTTCATTCTGATCGTTCTGGCCGTGCTGCTGCGCGCACTGCCCGCGCCTGCCGCCGGGACCGAGACACTGACGGTTGCGGGTGGCTGTTTCTGGTGTGTTGAATCCGATTTTGAATCCGTCCCTGGCGTGACCGGCGCCGTTTCGGGTTATACGGGCGGCACGGTGGACAATCCGACCTACAAACAGGTGACACGTGGAGGAACAGGGCACTACGAAGCCGTTCAGATCACATTCGATCCGTCGCGTGTGTCACGTGAAACGCTGCTGAACATGTTTTTCCGCTCGGTCGACCCAACCGATGCCGGTGGGCAGTTCTGCGACCGGGGCGACAGCTATCGGACGGCCATTTTCGTCTCTAACACAGGGGAAAAGGCGTTGGCGGAAAAAGCCAAGTCCAGCGCGCAATCCGCATTAAGGCAAACGGTGGTCACACCCATTCTGAACGCATCCACGTTCTACCCGGCCAAAAAATACCATCAGGATTATTACAAAGGCGACAAACTGGTCTTAACCCGCTTTGGCCCCAAACGTCAGAGCAGCGCTTACAAGGCCTACCGCAAAGCATGCGGACGCGATGCGCGGGTCAAACAACTGTGGGGCAGTGATGCGCCCTTCGCCGGGTCCTAATCGAACCGTGCCGCGCGCACTTCCTTCAGATCGGGAATAACGTCAGCCGTCCCGTGCCGCATGACCATCAGGGCGCCGGCGCGGGTCGCCTGTGCGATGGCCTGCTCCATCGGCAGCCCCCGGTCCATTCCAGCCAGTACGTAGCCGGTGAATGTATCCCCCGCGCCTGTTGTATCGACAGCCTTGACCGCATGGGCTGGAAAGTCCTGTGGTTCGGCACCCCGTTGATAGTAGCGCGCGCCTTTTGATCCGAGGGTTACGATGACATGCCGGACGGGCAGATCATTGGCGTTCAGACCGGTTTCCTTCTGTAGCTGCTCGGCCTCCACCTCGTTCAGGATCAGGAAATCGAGGTAAGGCAAAACCGCCTTGACCGCATCGGCCTGAAACGGGGCTGCGGCGTAGCAGACGGTCAGACCCAGTTCGTGCCCAAGCCGGGCCGCTTCGACCTGCGCGTTGGTTTCGTTCTGCATCACCAGCAGATCGCCGGTATCGGTGGCGGATAACGCCTGGCCCAGCTGATCGGCCTGCAACGCATGATTGGCGCCAGGGTACAGGACGATCAGGTTCTCGCCCTGCGCATCCACCGCGATGATCGCATGGCCTGTAGGTGTGTCAACTTCGGCAATGTGGCGGGTGTCCACGCCGTATTCTGTCAGCCGGTCCTTTGCCCAGCGCCCGTCGGGACCAACCGCCCCGATATGGCAGACATGCGAGCCCGCCCGCGCAGCGGCGACGGACATGTTCGCCCCTTTGCCACCCAAAAAACGCTCCAGCCCATTTGCGGCCAGAGTTTCCCCCGGCGCAGGCAGGTGCGGCAGGGCGTAAACCATATCCGCGTTGATTGAACCGAGGTTCCAGATCGTCATGACTTACCCGATATCGCAAGAGGCCAGGATGGCCATGTTCAGAATGTCATTCGCCGTCGATACGGTCGAGCAGATCTGGATCGGCTTGTCGACCCCGGACAGGATCGGGCCAATCACCGTCGCACCGCCCATTTCCTGCATCAGCTTGGTTGAAATCGACGCTGAGTGACGCGCAGGCACGATCAGGATATTGGCCGGGCCGGTCAGGCGCGAGAACGGATAGGCCGCCTGCTGATCCACGTTCAGCGCAACATCCACGGTCATCTCGCCTTCGTATTCGAAGTTGACGCCGCGCTGGTCCAGAACCGCTGGCGCGCGGTGCATCTTTTCTGCCCGTTCCGAGACCGGATACCCGAAGGTTGAGAAGCTGACAAAGGCGACCCGCGGCTCGATCCCCATATGGCGCGCCACGGCGGCCGAGCGTTCGGCGATTGTGGCCAGGTCGTTCTCGTCCGGCCATTCATGGACAAGCGTGTCGCCGATCAGAACGATGCGCCCCTTATGCAGCAGCGCCGTAACCCCGGCCGCTCCATGAGTGGCGTCGGCATCGAACACGTGATTGATACGATCCAGAACATGCGCGGATTTTCGCGTCGCACCGGTCACAAGCCCGTCTGCGTGGCCGTGGGCCAGCATCAGGGATGAAAACACATGCCTGTCCCGCGCGGCAAGGCGGTGAATATCCTTGGAATCAAAGCCTTTACGCTGAAGCCGATTGTACAGGAAAGATTTGTAAGTCTCGAGATGCGTGGTGTTTGCTGCATTCACCACCTCCAGCTCACGCACTGCGTCCCCGAGGCCGGCGTCCTCGAGCTTTTTCTTGACGTCATCGGGTCGGCCAACGACCAGGGCCTTGCCGAAACCCGAACGCTGATACATCACGGCTGCGCGCAACACACGGGGATCGTCACCCTCGGCAAAGATCATCCGGCTTTGCGCGGCGCGGGCGCGAGCGTTCAGACCGCGCAGGATGCTGGCCGTCGGGTCCATGCGGGATTTCAGGCTCAGCTCATAGGCGTCCATGTCGATGATCGGACGGCGGGCCGCACCGGTATCCATCCCAGCCTTGGCCACGGCAGGCGGGATGCGGTGGATCAGGCGCGGGTCAAACGGCGTCGGAATGATGTAATCCCGTCCGAATGTCAGAGATTTGCCATAGGCCATCGCAACCTCATCCGGCACGTCCTCGCGTGCCAGATTGGCCAAAGCATGGGCACAGGCGATTTTCATCTCGTCATTGATGGCACGGGCATGGATGTCCAGCGCGCCGCGGAACAGGTAGGGAAAACCCAGAACGTTGTTCACCTGGTTCGGATAGTCGCTACGACCGGTTGCAACGATGGCATCTACCCGAACCTCGTGCGCCTCTTCCGGAGTGATCTCGGGGTCGGGGTTCGCCATCGCAAAGATCACCGGATTGTCGGCCATGCTGGCCACCATGTCCTGCGTGACCGCACCCTTGACCGACACGCCCAGGAAGACGTCGGCACCCTTCATGGCCTCGTCCAGCGTACGCAGCTCGGTCGAAATCGCGTGGGCCGACTTCCACTGGTTCATACCCTCGGTCCGGCCCTGATAGATCACACCCTTGGTGTCGCAGACAATACAGTTGTCATGCCGCGCGCCCATCGCCTTGAGCAGTTCGATACAGGCGATCCCTGCAGCACCCGCGCCGTTCAGGACGATCTTTACGTCCTCGATCTTCTTGCCCGAGATATGTAGCGCATTCAGCAGACCCGCCGCACAGATCACCGCAGTGCCGTGCTGGTCGTCGTGGAAGACCGGAATGTCCATCTCTTCCTTCAGACGCTGTTCGATGATGAAGCATTCGGGCGCCTTGATGTCTTCCAGATTGATGCCACCAAAGGTCGGCCCCATCAGTCGCACGGCGCGGCAGAACTCATCCGGGTCTTCGGTGTCCAGTTCGATATCGATCGAGTTCACATCGGCGAACCGTTTGAACAGGACCGATTTCCCCTCCATCACCGGTTTCGAGCCGAGCGCGCCCAGATTTCCCAGACCCAGCACAGCGGTCCCGTTCGAAATCACGGCCACCAGGTTGCCCTTGTTGGTGTAGTCATAGGCCGTTTCGGGCGATTCAGCGATGGCTTCACAGGGAACGGCCACACCGGGGCTGTAGGCCAGCGACAGGTCCCGCTGCGTGGTCATGGGAACGGTGGCCTGCACCTCCCACTTTCCGGGGGTTGGTTCCAGGTGAAAGGCCAGCGCCTCTTCGTTGGTGATCTTCGCTTTGGGCATGTGATGGGTCGTTTCTTTACATCTGCGGGACGATTGCCTCATAGCGCAGGAGAACGCGCGCCTCAACGGGAATGAGTTTTCGGCTTTTACAGAAGATGCGGGATTTGTAAGGTCGCGTCCGGAATACGCCAGAAGGGATCAGCCTTGTCCACAGTCACGCCGATGATGGCGCAATATCTCGAAATCAAAGAGGCCCATGCCGACGCCCTGCTGTTTTATCGCATGGGCGATTTTTACGAGATGTTCTTTGAAGACGCCGTCAACGCCGCCGAGGCGCTGGATATCGCGTTGACCAAGCGTGGCAAGCACAACGGAGCCGACATCCCCATGTGCGGCGTGCCCGTGCATTCCGCCGAAGGGTATCTGCTGACACTGATCCGAAAAGGTTTCCGAGTCGCCGTCTGCGAGCAGATGGAAAGCCCGGCGGAAGCGAAGAAAAGAGGCTCTAAATCGGTCGTAAAGCGCGATGTTGTGCGTCTTGTTACACCCGGCACGTTGACCGAAGACGCGTTGTTGGAGGCTCGCCGCCACAACTTTCTGGCCGCTTATGCCGAGGTCCGGGATGAAGCCGCCTTGGCCTGGGCCGATATCTCGACCGGGGCGTTTCACGTGATGCCTTTGACCTCGGTGCGCCTTAGCCCTGAACTGGCCCGGCTGGCACCATCCGAGTTGATCGTGGCCGATGGAGTTCAGGACAAACTGAACGAACCTGCCCGTGATCTTGGTGTCTCGCTAACCCCGATCGGGCGCGCCAGCTTTGACAGCACCGCGGCGGAAAAGCGTATCTGCGGATTGTTTCACGTAAGCGCCCTGGACGCATTCGGCAGTTTTGGGCGCGCAGAGATTTCGGCCATGGGCGCGCTGATCGCCTATCTGGAAATCACACAAAAGGGCAAACTGCCGCTGCTGCAAACCCCGCTCAAGGAATCCGAAGACCGCGTTGTTCAGATCGACAGCGCAACTCGGCGCAATCTGGAACTCACCCGATCCATGTCTGGAGGCCGCGCTGGCTCTCTGCTGTCTGTGGTCGACCGAACCGTGACACCGGGCGGTGCTCGACTGCTGGAACAACGCCTCTCCAGCCCCTCCCGCAATCTGAATGTCATCCATGGGCGGTTGGACGCAGTGAGTTTTGCGGCCGAAGACAGCCTGATCGCTTCGGACCTGCGCGAGGCGCTGAGGAAAACCCCTGATCTGGATCGGGCCTTGTCTCGCCTGTCACTGGATCGCGGCGGTCCGCGCGATCTCGCGGCCATTCGCAACGGCCTGACACAGGCAGCGGCAATTGCCGAGCTTTGTGCGGACCGGGACCTGCCTGTCCTTCTGGCGACGGCGTTGCAAAATCTGGTTGGTTTCGATGACCTACTGAGCCTGCTCGATGACGCCCTTGTCGCAGAACCCCCGCTGCTGGCCCGCGACGGTGGTTTCATCGCCCCGGAGTATGACGCCGAGCTGGACGAGGCCCGCACCTTACGCGACGAAGGCCGCTCGGTCATCGCGGGCTTTCAGCAGAAATACGCGGAACATACCGGCATCACATCTCTGAAGATCAAGCACAACAATGTACTGGGCTACTTCATTGAAACGACGGCCACCCATGCCCAGAAGATGCTGAACCCGCCCTTCAGTGAAACCTATATCCACCGCCAGACGACCGCGAACCAAGTACGCTTCACCACGGTTGAACTGTCTGAGATCGAAACCCGCATCCTGAACGCAGGAAATCTGGCACTCGAGATCGAGAAGCGGCTCTATCAAAAGCTTTCTGACGAAACTTTGGACAAAGCCACGCGCCTGAACCAGGCGGCACGCGGTCTGGCCGAACTGGATCTGACCACAGCTCTGGCTGATCTTGCGCGTGGTGAAAACTGGTGTCGCCCGCAAGTCGACGCCTCGCGTACATTCGATGTACAGGGGGGGAGACATCCGGTTGTCGAGCACGCATTACGCCAGCAAAGCGGTGACGCCTTCATCGCGAATGACTGCGATCTCAGCGCCAATGGCGGCGCGGCCATCTGGCTGCTGACCGGTCCAAACATGGCCGGTAAATCAACGTTTCTACGCCAGAATGCACTGATTGCTTTGCTGGCCCAGATGGGCAGCTATGTCCCCGCTGAACAGGCGCATATCGGTCTTGTCAGCCAGTTGTTCAGCCGCGTCGGAGCATCAGACGATCTGGCCCGTGGACGCTCGACCTTTATGGTCGAAATGGTCGAGACCGCCGCCATCCTCAATCAGGCGGATGACCGCGCGCTGGTCATTCTTGATGAAATCGGTCGCGGCACCGCCACCTATGACGGTCTGTCCATCGCATGGGCCACGCTGGAACATCTGCACGCCGCCAACCAGTGCCGCGCCTTGTTTGCCACGCACTACCACGAACTGACCGCTCTTGCCGGACAACTGGAAGGCGTCGAAAACGCGACTGTCGCCATCAAGGAATGGGAGGGTGAAGTCATCTTCCTTCACGAAGTTCACAAGGGTGCAGCCGACAGATCCTACGGAGTTCAGGTCGCGCAGCTCGCCGGACTGCCGGCATCTGTGGTCGAACGAGCCCGCATTGTTCTGGACCAGCTGGAAAAAACCGAACGCGAAGGCGGCAAACAAAAGGCCCTGATCGACGACCTGCCTTTGTTTTCGGCTGCGCCACCTCCACCGCCACCGGCACCGAAAGCCTCGCCCGTTACCGACCTGCTGGATCAAGTTCTGCCGGACGAACTGACCCCGCGGGACGCACTCGACCTGATCTACAAACTGAAAGAGGCGGCCAGATCCTGACCGCCCCTTCATCTTTTCAAAATACTCTCGCCGAAGGCTTGGCTTCAAAGAAGCCAATCAGTTCGCAGGCATCGACGATACCCCGACCTGCGCCGGACGCAGCAGGCGGTCATGAAGCATGAACCCCTCGGCCGAAACCTGAATAATATCACCCGCACGAGTCCCCGGCACCGCGGCTTCGAACATCGCTTCATGCACATTCGGATCGAACCGGTCGCCAACCTCGGGCGTGATCACTTCGATTCCGTGCTTCTGGAACACGTCCTTCAAGGCCCGCATGGTCAGTTCAACGCCTTCGATCAGACCGGCGGCAACCTCTTTCTGTTCATCCGTCACAGTCTCAAGCGCGCGCTTCATGTTGTCGTATACCGGCAGCATGTCACGGGCCAGTTTCGAACCGCCATACTGTTCCGCATCGCGGCGCGCCTTGTCGCCCCGCTTGCGCGCGTTTTCTGCATCCGCCAGGGCGCGCATGAACTTGTCCTTGAAATCGTCCCGCTCAGCGCGCAGCGCATCGATCTCCAGCGCCTCTTCGCTGATATCCATCAGCTCCTCAGCAAGTTCTTCCGCCTCGGCGGTTGCGATATCATCCAGAAATTCTTCGTTCTTGGGCTCTGCCATCTCTTACCCTCTAGCTCCGGTCGGATATCAGCTTGCCGACCAGTTGCGCCGTATAATCCACGATCGGCACGATCCGTCCATAATTCAGACGCGTGGGCCCGATGACCCCGACCGCACCAATTATCTTACGATCAGCGTTCATATATGGAGACACCACCAAAGAGGAACCCGAAAGTGAGAAAAGTTTGTTCTCTGAGCCGATAAATATGCGCACACCCTCGCCTTCTTCGGTCAGTTCCAGAAATTCCGCGATGTCCCGCTTGCGTTCCAGGTCATCAAACAGCGTTCGAATGCGGTCCAGTTCCTCGGTCGCGCCGGTCTCCCCCAACAGATTCGCCCGCCCCCGCACGATCAAACGGGCCGAGTCGCCCGCATCGCCGTCCCAGGCGGCCATGCCGCTTTCGACCATCCCGCGCGCCAGCACATCGATTTCCTGCTTCCGCGCATCGATCTGGGTCTGCATCTGGCGCCGCACTTCGCTCAGCGTCCGGCCCTCAATCAGCGCATTCAGGAAATTTGCAGCCTCCCGCATCGAACTGGGTGTCTGACCGGGCGGTGGTGTGAACAGCCGGTTCTCAACATGTCCGTCCGCAAAAACCAGAACCACCAGGGCCCGGTCATGAGCCAGCGATACAAACTCGATATGCTTGATCTCGGATTCGTGCTTTGGGGTCAAAACCAGTGATGCGCCATGTGTCACGTGTGACAAGGCGGAGCCGACCCGGTCCAGCATTCCCCCTACATCACCCGCGTTAGAGCCTAATGTCTCATCCAGCTTTTGCCGGTCATCCGCTCTCAGATCGCCAACCTCAAGCAGACCATCGACAAACATCCGCAGGCCCATTTGCGTGGGCACCCGACCAGCACTGATATGCGGGCTGTCGAGCAAGCCCAAAAACTCCAGATCCTGCATCACGTTGCGCACGGTCGCGGCGCTGACTTTTTCCGACAGGGTGCGAGTCAGGGTCCGGCTGCCTACGGGCTCACCACTGTCCAGATAACTCTCAACGATCAGCCGGAACACTTCGCGCGATCGGTCATTCATCTCGTTCAGAATTTTACTTGCTTCGCTCATCGGCGGTCCCCTGCTGGGTCGTCATTAAATCGCAGGCAATTGAAAGGTCAATCGGGGTTGCATCGTAAGCCAAGGGGGCGTTATCCCCAAGCCAGCAAACAAAGGATTTTCAATGCGACCCTCTGGACGTGATCTAAACGAAATGCGGCCGGTTTCAATTGAAACGGGCTTTACCAAACATGCCGAAGGTTCCTGTCTGATCAAGATGGGCGATACCCATGTGTTGTGTACCGCCACGATCGAGGATCGTGTGCCGCCCTTTATCAAAGGCTCGGGCCTTGGCTGGGTCACAGCCGAATACGGCATGCTGCCCCGTGCTACCAATACAAGAATGCGGCGCGAGGCGGCATCGGGCAAGCAAGGCGGGCGCACCGTGGAAATCCAGCGCCTGATCGGCCGCGCCCTGCGCGCCGGTGTGGATCGGGTTGCGCTGGGCGAGCGTCAGATCACCGTGGACTGTGATGTGATCCAGGCCGATGGCGGCACTCGCTGCGCTTCGATCACCGGTGGATGGGTCGCCTTGCGTTTGGCAGTCAACAAACTGATGAAAACTGGCGATGTGATCTCGGACCCCCTGGTGGACCCTGTCGCGGCTGTTTCTTGCGGTATATACGCAGGCCAGCCGGTACTGGATCTGGACTACCCCGAGGACAGCGAAGCCGGCGTCGATGGCAACTTTATCATGACCGGGTCGGGCAAACTGATTGAAGTACAGATGAGTGCCGAAGGGTCTGTCTTTAGTCGCACTCAGATGGACCAGCTTATGGATTTGGCGGAAAAGGGCGTGGCTGAATTGGCTCCAGCACAAAAGGCCGCCGCCGCATGACCCGCAAGTTCGACGGCGACAGGCTGCTGGTGGCCACGCATAACAAAGGCAAGCTCGAGGAGATGGCGCATCTTCTCGAACCCTTTGGAGTGTCCGTCGTGGGCGCCGGTGAAATGGATCTTCCCGAACCGGAAGAAACCGAGGACACGTTCGTCGGCAACGCCCGGATCAAGGCTCATGCCGCTGCCAAGGCCACCGGCCTGCCTGCCCTGTCGGACGATTCCGGAATTACCATCGACGCGCTGGACGGCGCGCCGGGCGTCTACACCGCCGATTGGGCCGAAACCGGCAACGGACGCGACTTCCTTATGGCGATGACCCGCGCGCATAACGAGCTGGAGGAAAAAAACGCGCCCTACCCCAGGATCGCGCAATTCCGCAGCACGCTGGTTCTGGCCTGGCCCGACGGACATGATGAAGTGTTCGAAGGTATCGCACCCGGCCACCTGGTCTGGCCCATCCGTGGCGAAGGCGGATTTGGGTATGACCCGATGTTTGTCCCCGACGGATACGACATTACCTTTGCCGAAATGGACCGTTGGGAAAAGAACAAGATCAGCCATCGTGGGCGCGCGGTGGAGATGTTCGTGAAAGGCTGCTTTGGCGGATGATTGGCGCAACGGGGGCTTTGGCCTTTATGTGCATTGGCCTTTTTGCCAGGCCAAATGCCCCTATTGTGACTTCAACAGCCATGTTTCTAGAAATATAGATCAAAAACAATGGCTTGAGGCGTTTCTTGCTGAGCTGACCCGCTCGGCCGCCGAAACGCCAGGCCGGGTTCTGAACACGATCTTCTTTGGCGGCGGAACACCATCTTTGATGGCGCCGGAAAGCGTTGCTGGTGTGATCGAGCAGGCGCGCAGCCTGTGGCGCCCGTCTAACAGCCTTGAAATTACACTGGAAGCCAATCCCGGTTCGGTCGAGGTCGGACGCTTTGCCGCCTATCGTGACGCCGGGGTCAATCGCATTTCGATGGGCATTCAGGCCCTGAACGATGATGATCTGCGCCGGTTGGGGCGCATTCACACAGTAGCCGAAGCGCAAGCGGCGTTCGACATTGCCCGTCATTGTTTTGACCGCGTCGGCTTCGACCTGATCTATGCCCGCCAGCACCAAACGCTGGAGGCGTGGAAATCGGAGTTGACCGAAGCACTGAATATGGCGGTGGACCACCTGTCGCTTTATCAACTCACAATCGAAGAAGGCACGGCTTTCGGTGACCGCTATGCAGTCGGCAAACTACGCGGGCTTCCGGAAGATGACAGTGCGGCAGACATGTATCTGGCCACGCAGGAGATTTGCGAAGCTCATGGTCTGCCGGCATACGAGATTTCAAATCATGCCCGCACAGACGCGGAATCCCGACACAACCTTATATACTGGCGGTACGGAGATTACGTCGGCATTGGCCCCGGTGCACATGGGCGCCTGACGCTATCTGGGCAAAAGATGGCGACAGAAACCTATTTGTCTCCGACCAGGTGGCTGACGGCTGCTTTGAGCGGCAATGGCGAAAAGTCCCGAACCGCCCTGTCATCAAAAGATCAGGCAAATGAATACCTTTTGATGGGGATGCGCATTGCCGAGGGGCTGGACATGGACCGGTTCGCAACCCTTTCCAAAGCCCCGTTGAATCCGGACAAATTGGATGAGCTCGAGTCCTACGGGATGATCAGACGTGATCAAAACCGACTTTTTGCAACCAAAGACGGTCGCGCGGTGCTGAACGCCGTGATCCGCGAATTGTTGGAGTAGCGCATGCAGTTTCTTTGGGCCGGACTGGGGTTGCTATGCGTGGCACTGGCGGTTGTGGGGATTGTCCTGCCGTTGCTTCCAACGGTGCCGTTCTTGCTGCTTGCAGCGTTTTTCTTCGCGCGCTCCTCATCCCGGTTGCACAATTGGCTGATCACCCACAGGACCTTTGGCCCAATGATTCTGGATTGGCAAAGCTCCGGTGCCATCCGCCCGGCCGCGAAAAAGGCGGCAACTTTGTCGGTTGCCGCCGTGTTTGGATTGTCTGTTCTGCTTTCCCTGCCAGCCCACGTCCTGATCATTCAGGCCCTGGTTCTGGGCGGAGTGATGGGTTTCATCTGGACCCGGCCTAACGGCTGAGCTTGGCGCACAAATCGTCCAACTGATCCAGGTTTTCATAGGTTAAGACAACCTGACCCGATTCCGTTCCGGCCTTGTGATTGATGGACACCTTCATCGCAAGGATTGCCGAAAGATCCTTTTCCAGCGCTCGGGTGTCCGCATCCTTGCCCGCATCCAGATTTCTGGCCCTGGGTGTCGTTGTTGCCGGACCGTCTTGCTTCTTTTTGACCAAAGCTTCGGTTGCTCGTACAGACAACCCATCTCGGACGACAATTTTTGCCAATTCAGACGGGTTTTCGGCCGTGATCAGCGCCCTTGCATGTCCTGCGGACAATTTCCCTTCAATAACAAGGGTTTGTACATCATTTGGCAGAGACAGAAGGCGTAGAAGGTTGGCAATGTGGCTGCGGCTTTTGCCCAAGGCTTCTGCAAGCTTTTCCTGCGTGTGACCAAAGCGATCCATCAACTGTTTATAGCCAGCGGCCTCTTCCACCGCGTTCAGATCAGCGCGCTGGATGTTTTCAATGATGGCAACTTCCAGAACCTCGGTATCGTCAAAGTCCCGAACAATGACCGGGATGTCGTGCAGCTGCGCCATCTGTGCGGCCCGCCACCGTCGCTCACCCGCAACGATCTCATACTCGCTACCATTGATCTGGCGCACGATCAGCGGCTGGATGATGCCCTTTTCTTTAACCGACGCCGCAAGTTCATCCAATTGATCGGTTGAGAAAGTCCGGCGTGGCTGGTTCGGGTTCGCACGCAGTTTTTCGATCGGAACCTTGAGATCAGGGCGGCGGGATTCAGAAAAGCCGCGCCCATCTGTTTCAGTTGCGACATCAGCCATAAGGGCCGACAATCCCCGCCCCAATCCCCGGGATTTTGTTTTTTTGACGTTCACGTCGGCCTCCTCACTGCTACTTAGGCTGCGGCTCTGTTATTTTTTTGCATGACTTCCCGGGCCAGATGACGGTAGGCCATCGCCCCCAGAGACCCCGAGTCGTACTGCAAGACCGGCAACGCATAAGACGGCGCTTCGCTGACCCGAACATTTCTGGGTATCTTGGTTTTAAATACCATCTCACCCAGATTGTCACGCGCGTCTTTTTCAACCTGGCGGGACAAGTTGTTGCGGTTGTCATACATGGTCAACACAACACCTTCGATTCTCAGGTCCGGATTTGCGGTCTGGCGAACCTCTCGAATAGTCAGCATCAACTGAGACAGCCCCTCAAGTGCGAAGAACTCGCTTTGCAGCGGAACCAGCACCGAATGGGCCGCAACCATGGCGTTGACCGTCAGCAAATTCAGGGACGGCGGGCAATCGATCAGCACATAATCCAACTCAAATTTGTCAATTGCGGTTTGACGTAGCGCATCGTGAAGCAGATAGCTGCGTTTTTCATTGGAAATAAGCTCAATGTCGGCTGAACTCAGATCGACAGTGGCAGGGACAACAAACAACCCGTCAATCTCCGTTTCCTGGATCACCGCCTCCAGCGGAGCATCGTCAAGAATCAGGTCATAGGTCGTCCAGTCGCGATCCTCGACGCCCAGACCGGTTGATGCGTTCCCTTGCGGATCAAGGTCCACAACCAGAACTTTACACCCCGCTTCGGCGAGGCCTGCCGCTAAGTTGATCGCTGTTGTGGTTTTCCCTACCCCACCCTTTTGATTGGCAACCGCAATTATCCGAGGCCCTATCGGGCGAGACAGATCAACCACGTGATACTCCTTTGACCTTAAGGATAACGGCTTGGGGTTCGGTTAAACTTCTAATTGGCTCAACACCAAAATTCCATTCCTCTCGCGCTTCTTCCAGTTCTTTTTTCCAGTTTACGCCTTTTGGGAACAGCGCTACGCCGGAATCGGCTAAATGCCTGTCGCAGAACGACAATAACTTGCTCAGATCGGCCAATGCTCTGGCGGATAGCACATCTGCCCCGGTAGGTTCCGCCAACTCGATCCGCTCAGAAACTACAGTGCAATTTGCCCCGCATTCGCGGGCTACGTTTCGCAAGAAAGCCGATTTTCGCTGATCGCTTTCCAGGAAAGTAAATCTGGTATCAGGTGCTTCATCAATAGCCATAAGTGCGCAAACCATGCCCGGGAAGCCCCCTCCGCTACCCAGATCCACCCAATGCCCAAAGCTCTCGACACAACGGAATACCTGCACGGAGTCCAGGATGTGGCGTGTCCAGATATCCGAAAGACTGTTTTTCGAAACAAGGTTGATCTTAGGGTTCCAGCGATTCACCAAATCTACGTAGGTCTCAAACCGAGCAAATGTTTCACGTGAAACATTCAGCCCGTCAAACAAGGCAAACTCTGAACTCATGCTTTCCGGGCCTTCAGGCTGCGCCTTAGTTTTGCAAGAACCAGTGCCAGAGCGGCAGGAGTAACGCCTTCGACGCGGCTGGCCTGTGCGATATTTTCGGGCCTTGCTGACGAGAGTTTTTGCTTCATCTCTGAAGAAAGCCCGTCCATCCCGAAATAGTCGAAATCTCGTGGGATTTCATAGGATTCATCCCGCTTCATAGCTTCGACATCCCTTTGCTGGCGCGCGATATAATTCGCATAAAGCGCGTCTCGCTCGACCTGCAACCGAATTTCATCTTCGACCTGTTCAAGATCCGGGAGTAGCGGGATCAAGCCCTGAAAACTGACATCTGGGAAGGCTAGGATTGCCATTCCATCCCTGCGGTTTCCGTCCTGGTTGACATCGATTCCCGCAGCTCGCACTTCCTTTGGCGTGAAGCTTTGTTCTTTCAGGCGCGACTTAACCTGATCCAATTTTTGAACTTTTTCTTCAAACTGGATTCTTCGACGTTCATCGATGCAACCCAGTTTCATCCCAATGGGTGTCAACCGTTGATCTGCATTGTCAGCACGAAGGGACAGCCTGAATTCTGCCCGGGATGTAAACATTCGATAGGGTTCTGCCACACCACGCGTTGTTAGATCGTCGATCATGACACCGATATAGCTGTCGGCCCTTGTAAAGTGTACCGGATCCCGCCCTTGCGCTTCCAAGGCCGCATTCAGACCTGCGACCATACCTTGTGCCGCCGCTTCCTCATATCCTGTGGTACCGTTAATCTGACCCGCAAGATATAGACCCGGTACATCAGGCAAAGACAGTGAACTCGTCAGAACACGTGGATCCACGTAGTCATATTCGATCGCGTATCCAGGTTGTAGTATTTCAGCGGCCTGAAGTCCCTTTATGGACCGCACATAGGCCAGTTGAACATCCTGAGGCAGAGATGTCGAAATTCCATTCGGGTAGATTGTGTGGTCTTTCACACCTTCTGGTTCAAGGAAAACCTGATGGGAATCCTTGTCAGCAAACCTAACGATTTTATCTTCGATCGACGGGCAATATCTGGGCCCAACGCCATCTATGTGACCGCCATACATCGCCGAACGGGACAGATTGTTTTGAATTATCTCGTGGGTACGTTCGTTGGTATGGGTGATCCCGCATGAAATCTGTGGAGCAGCAGCCCTTTTTGTCAGAAACGAAAAGAATGTTGGATCTTCATCACCCTTTTGCTCGTCCAGTCCCGACCAATCGATGGTTCTGCCGTCCAATCGCGGTGGTGTCCCGGTTTTGAGACGTGACATCGGAAGATCAAATCCGTCCAGGCGCTCCGCCAGTTTCACCGATGGCCGGTCCCCCATCCGACCTCCGGGCTTTGACACATCTCCGATATGTATCACGCCCCGAAGAAAAGTACCTGAGGTCAGAATAACAGTTTTTGCGTGAATCTCTGATGAATCAGCCAGCTGAACTCCGGCAACTCGTGATCCATCCATCAGGAAATCGACGACTTCCCCGGTAATCACGGACAGGTTTTCCTGTCTTTTCGTTGTCGCTTGCATGGCGGACCGATACAACGCGCGGTCAGCCTGTGTTCGGGGCCCCTGCACGGCCGGACCCTTGCGGCGATTAAGCAGGCGAAATTGAATACCAGCCTGATCGGCGACCTGACCCATGACGCCCCCCAGGGCATCAATTTCCCGAACCAGATGCCCTTTGCCCAGCCCGCCGATTGCCGGATTGCAGGACATTACCCCGATATCCGTTTCAGACAAGGTGACCAATGCGGTAGTGGCACCCAACTGGGCTGCGGCATGTGCGGCTTCGGTTCCGGCGTGACCGGCACCAATTACGACGACATCAAACATTGAATGTTTCACGTGAAACACTCCCTACTTACCAAGGCAGAAGCTGGAGAATATTTCATCCAACAGGTTTTCTACATCTATTCTGCCGACCAGTGATTCAAGGGCGCGTATGGCTGAGCGTAGTTCCTCGGCTGCGATATCATACAGATCCGGGCCTGATTCAAGAACGCTTGTTGCGTCGGACAAGGATTGCAGAGCTTTGTTCAGCGATACACGGTGCCGTTCGCGCGTGGCGATACCATGGCTGGTAGATCGCTGCGCCAAGACACACGATATCTGGGAGATTAGCTGATCTATCCCTTCCCCGGTTTTCCCTGATATTCCTCCTTTTGAATGTGAACGCAGGTCGGATTTAGGAAAGACCTGGATATCTCCTTTGCTCATCGGAACACCCAGATCTTGCGGAGAATCAGCCAAAAATACTCGCAAATCAGCAGCTTCGGCGCGTTTTCGCGCCAGTTCGATCCCTAGGTTTTCTACGTGGTCCTTGGTTTCGCGCAACCCGGCCGTGTCCAGCAATGTGACCGGCAACCCGGCAAGATCCATGCGAACCTCGATCACATCACGGGTTGTTCCGGCAAATTCCGAGGTTATTGCAGCTTCCCGCCCGGCCAAGGCATTCAGCAAAGTGGATTTGCCCGCATTCGGCAGACCAACGATGGCCACCTCAAATCCTGTTCGGATTCGTTCGGCTATTTTTACGCCTTCCGCTTCCCGGCGTAGGTCATCCATGACACCCAATACAAGCGACCGCACCTCAGGCGTAACATCTGTCGGCACTTCTTCATCGGCAAAGTCGATAACCGCCTCCAACAAGGACGCGGCGCGGATAAGGTCCCGACGCCAGCGCTCGGCCAGAACACCCAATTCACCGGCCAAAATCGTTTGCGCCTGTTTACGCTGAGCTTCGGTCTCCGCGTCTATCAGATCGGCCAGACCTTCGACTTGCGTCAAATCCATCTTGCCGTTTTCCAACGCTCTGCGCGTAAACTCTCCGGGTTCAGCCAGCCGCAGATCTTCCATATCAGACAGACAGCGCAAAACGGCTTTCACTGAAGCCGTACTGCCATGGATCTGCAGCTCAGCCACATCTTCGCCGGTAAAGCTGGCCGGTCCTTCGAAGGTCAGGACAAGGCCATCATCCAACCGCCCACCGTCCTGCGCATACAGGGATCGGAGGTGCATGCCGCGGGAAGGCAATGTACCGCGGGTCAGTTCTGCCGCGGCCTTATGCGCCTGTGGACCAGAGAGGCGGATGACCGCCACCCCTGCTTTGCCTTGCGCGCTGGCCAAGGCGAATATCGTATCCATTCGAAGGCCTCGCGTCGGTTAAGACCTGTGTCAGGTATTCATCGAGTCGAAGAACTCGCCATTTGTCTTGGTCTGCTTCAACTTCGACAACAGGAATTCGATCGCGTCGGTGGTGCCCATCGGGTTGAGGATGCGTCGCAGAACAAATGTCTTGGCCAGATCGCCCTTGTCGACCAGCAGGTCCTCTTTCCGAGTACCCGACTTGAGGATGTCGATCGCCGGGAACACGCGCTTGTCTGCGATCTTGCGATCCAGAACGATCTCCGAGTTGCCTGTACCTTTGAATTCTTCAAAGATAACCTCGTCCATCCGGCTGCCGGTATCAATCAGGGCGGTTGCGATGATGGTCAGCGAACCACCCTCTTCAATGTTCCGCGCCGCACCAAAGAATCGCTTGGGACGTTGCAGAGCATTTGCATCCACACCACCGGTCAGAACTTTACCTGAGGATGGCACTACTGTGTTAAATGCCCTACCAAGTCTTGTGATCGAGTCGAGAAGAATAACAACATCTCGTTTATGTTCGACCAAACGCTTGGCTTTTTCGATGACCATCTCGGACACGGCGACGTGGCGAGTCGCCGGTTCGTCAAAGGTCGAGGATACAACCTCGCCCTTCACCGAGCGCTGCATGTCGGTCACCTCTTCCGGGCGTTCGTCGATCAGCAGGACGATCAGATAACATTCAGGATGGTTCTGTTCGATCGAATGCGCGATGTTCTGCAGGATCACCGTCTTACCGGTCCGTGGCGGCGCCACGATCAGCGAACGCTGACCCTTACCGATGGGGGACACCAGGTCGATGACACGCGCCGATTTGTCCTTGATGGTGGGATCTTCGATTTCCATCTTCAGACGCTCATCCGGATACAGCGGCGTCAGGTTGTCGAACAGGATTTTGTGCTTGGCCTTCTCAGGATCTTCGAAGTTGATCTTGGTGACCTTGGTCAGCGCAAAATAACGTTCGTTCTCATCTGGTGCCTTGATCTCGCCTTCAACCGTGTCCCCGGTCCGCAGTGAGTGCAGGCGGATCATGTCAGGCGAGACATAGATATCGTCCGGACCCGGCAGATAGTTCGCCTCGGGCGAGCGCAGGAAGCCGAATCCGTCCTGCAGCACTTCAAGCACGCCATCACCGCCAACGGTCCAGCCATCATCCGCGCGTTCGCGCAGAATCTGGAACATCATCTCGCCTTTCCGCATGGTCGAGGCGTTTTCAATCTCCAGTTCTTCGGCCATCGCCAGAAGATCTTTGGGGCTTTTGGCTTTCAGGTCGGCCAGATTCAGGGCTTCAGTTGTCATGATATATACCTTCACCGCTGGCATCGCGGCACGAAGTGGAATTTCAGTACGGAAGATACGCCGCCCGGACGGGCGTGTTGCTCCCTACATAAGCGCGACGGCTGGCGGAGTCAAACAGGCCTTCAGAACTTCAGAATGACCGCCAGAACGATGGCAACCATCAAAACGGTCGGTACCTCGTTCATCATGCGATACTGGCGCCCTGTGAGCTTGTTTCGGCCTTCAAGAAAGTCCTTGCGACGTGCCATCAGCCAGTGATGGAACCAGGTCATACCGATCACCGCTGCGCCCTTAACCCAAGGCCAGGACCAATCCCAGCCGACGATGCCCGGTGTGAACACCATGATCAGCCCGCAAACCCACGCCACGATCATCGCAGGACGCATGATCACACGCAGCAGCTTGTCTTCCATTTCAAAGAAAATGGGTTCCGCTCCCTCGACGGATTGTGCCTTTTCCACGTGATAGACGAACAGTCTGGGCAAATAGAACAAACCTGCCATCCATGAGATCACGGCCATGATATGTAAAGACTTCACCCACGGGTAAATCGTGAAAAGAAGATCGGTCATTTTGGCTCCGGGCGTTGCTCGGAACTCTCCCTAATAAAAAAATAAGAAAAGAGAAAGGATGATGGTTTTGTAGGGAGAGAAGAATCCGTGGATTACTTTTTTACCCTCCACTTTTCCCGAGGTGGATAGAGTTTACCGCGATGCCGATGATCTTGTTAGTATAATAATTTATTGTTTAAATTCATATGGTAGTATAATATTCCGCGACCTTCACTGTGGATAACTCGATGGCGAACTGGGGACATCGCGGTTTTCCCGATTTCCAAAGTTATTCTTGTCCTGCTTTGACAGTTTTCGGGCGACTCGGGGAAGATCCGCGCCGAAATCGCGGGGTTGCGTGTCAACCTGAAAACCATACAAAACGTCCCAGATCACTCAACGCTTTGCCCACGGGGTTTTCCACATGCCTGTCCCCATCATACTCGCTTCGGGCTCGGCCATCCGGGCGCAACTTCTGGAGAACGCAGGCGTCCCGTTTTCCGTTCAGGTCGCGCGCGTGGATGAAGACAGCATGAAACACGCGCTGTTGGCGGAAGAGGCCTCACCGCTTGACATTGCCGATGCGCTGGCCGAGATGAAGGCGCGAAAAATCAGCGATAAGAACCCGGGGGCCATGGTTCTGGGATGCGATCAGGTTCTGGACTTCGAAGGCCGTTTGTTGTCCAAGCCGGAGACGCCCGAAGACGCACTGGTACAGTTGAAGGCGATGCGGGGGAAACGGCACATGTTGCTGTCGGCTGCCGTCATTTATCAGAACGGGGAACCGATCTGGCGACATGTGGGGCAGGTTCGTCTGCGGATGCGGGCCAGTTCGGATGCCTATCTGACGGATTATGTGGCGCGCAATTGGAACAGTATCCGATACGCCGTAGGTGCCTATAAGCTGGAAGAAGAAGGCGCGCGGCTGTTCGCCACCATTGACGGCGACTATTTTAACGTCTTGGGTATGCCCCTGTTGGAGTTGCTCAATTATCTGGCCGTAAAAGGGGTGATCGATCAATGACGGAACATCGTATTCCTCTGGCCGGGGTGATCGGGCACCCGGTGGCGCATTCCCGGTCGCCCAAGCTGCACGGTCATTGGCTACAGACCTATGGTCTGGCCGGGCATTATGTTCCCATGGATGTCACGCCCGCGGATCTGGAAACAGTTTTGCGGAGTTTGCCGAAAGCCGGGTTTGTGGGCGCGAATGTAACGGTTCCGCATAAGGAAGCCGCACTGCGCCTGGCCGATCATGTGTCTGACCGGGCTTCGGTCATCGGGGCAGCGAATACGCTTGTGTTTCGCGACGATGGCTCGATCCATGCCGATAACACAGACGGGTATGGCTTTATGGAGAACCTGCGCACAGGCGCGTCCGACTGGAACCCGCAGGACGGGCCGGCCGTGGTCTTTGGCGCTGGTGGTGCAGCACGCGCCATTCTGTCCGCCCTGGCGGATGCTGGCGTCCCCGAGATCCTGCTGACCAACCGAACCCGCACTCGTGCCGATCATCTGAAAGAAGAGTTCGGCCAGCGCATTACCGTGATTGACTGGGTGCAGGCCGGAAATGTCATTGAAGAGGCCGAGCTTGTGGTGAACACAACTTCGCTGGGAATGCAGGGTCAGCCCGAACTGCGCGTGCCGCTGGATGGCTTGCAGCCCGGCACCGTGGTGAATGATCTGGTCTACGCCCCGCTGCGCACCCGCTTGCTGGAACAGGCTGAAGAAGCCGGATGCACAACGGTGGACGGTCTGGGCATGCTGTTGCATCAGGCGGTTCCGGGTTTTGAGCGCTGGTTCGGAGTGCGCCCCGAGGTCACCGCAGAAACCCGCGCGGCGGCCCTGGCATGAGTTTTGCCCTTGGCCTGACCGGCTCGATCGGCATGGGCAAAAGCACGACGGCGCAGATGTTCGTGGCCGAAGGCTGCGGGTTGTGGGACGCGGACGCGGCAGTCCACCAAATTTATTCCGCAGGTGGGGCGGCAGTTGCGCCGATGGCTGCTGTGTTTCCCGAGGCTGTCCTTGACGGCGCTGTCAGCCGGGATGCGTTGAAAGGGATCATCACCTCTGATCCTTCCGTTCTGAAAACCATAGAAAGCATAGTGCACCCGCTGGTTGCTGCGGATCGAGCCAGGTTCAGGGAAACCGCGGCCGAGGATATTCTGGTGTTCGACATTCCGCTTCTGTTCGAAACGGGCGGAGACGTCGCGATGGATGCTGTTGCCTGTGTCTCGATACCGGCCGAGGAACAAAAACGCCGCGTGATGGCCCGCGGAACGATTTCCGAAGCGCAGTTCGAGCAAATTCGTGCCAAGCAGATGCCGAATGAAGAAAAATGTGCGCGGTCGGATTTCGTGATTGTCACCGATACGCTGGACCATGCCCGCGCGCAGGTGCAGGATGTGGTCAGGCAGATCAGGGCAGGACTGGCAAATGCGTGAGATCGTTCTCGATACCGAAACCACGGGCTTTGATCCCGAAAGCGGCGACCGGATCGTGGAAATTGGCGCGGTCGAGCTGTGGAATCACGTCGCGACGGGCGAAACCTATCATGTCTACATCAACCCCCAGCGCTCGATGCCGGAGGAGGCATTTGGTGTGCACGGGATCGGTCCGGATTTGCTGGAACCGCCCCGCCAGCCAGAAAAAGGCCAGGTGACGCTTAAGGACAAACCTGTATTCGCCAAGGTCGGCCAGGGATTCCGCGATTTTGTGGGCGATGCGCGATTGGTGATCCACAACGCATCCTTCGATATGAAATTCCTGAACGCCGAACTGGGCTGGATGGGCCTGGCCCCGATTCCGATGGATCAGGCTCTGGATACGCTGGCCATTGCACGAAAACGGTTTCCGGGCTCGCCCGCCTCGCTGGATGCACTGTGCCGCAGGTTCGGCATCGACAACTCGAACCGTGTTCTGCACGGCGCTCTGCTCGACTCGGAGATTCTGGCCGAGGTGTATCTGGAACTGATCGGCGGGCGGCAACCCGATTTCGGCCTGTCGGCGTCTACCGCAAATGCCTCCGGCGGCAGCGAGGATTGGCGTCCGACGCCGCGCGCAACACCGCTTGCGCCGCGGATCACCGAAGATGAACGCGCCGCACATCAGGAATTTGTGGAAAAACTGGGCGAAAACGCCCTTTGGACCCGCGCCTGAACCAATGTCCGGCGCGGGTCAGATTGATCAGGCTTCGGCCTTCTGGGCTTCGGCCTGGCGGCGCATCAACTCGTTACGGTAGAGGCCGACAAAGTCGATTGTGTCCAGGTTGACCGGCGGGAAACCACCGTCGCGGGTGATGTCGCTGACAACGCGGCGCAGGAACGGGAACAACATCCGCGGACATTCGATCATCAGGAACGGGTGCAATTGATCCTCGGGCACACCTTCCACGTGGAACAGTCCGCAATAGTCGATTTCGCACAGGAACAGGATGTCTTCCATGCCCTTGGCTTTCGAGGTGAGGTTCAGCTTGATCGAAACCTCGAACTGGTGGTCTGCCGGGCGCTTTTTCGCGTCCAGATTGACCTGTACGGCAATCTCGGGCTGCACATCGCCGGATACACCCTTTTGCGCCATCACGTTTTCAAAGGACATATCGCGGATGAATTGCCCCAGAACCCGCATCTGAACCTGCGGGGCGGTTTGTGCCGCAGCGTTGTCTGCGGCTTTTTCTTCGGCCATGGATCTACTCCAAAATTGAATTTCGCCACTGCTTATCAAGTTGGGCGCGGCACCTCAATGCTCGTGCGGACCATCCACCCATTTCGACGGTTTTGTTGGTTCTTTGCGGGGGTGAACCTCGGTAAATTCGCCATCGATCACGTCATCCTGACCAAAGGGATCATTGCCCTGGTGAAATTGTGCACCGGTGCCCATCTGAAAATGCGTCACCGTTACTTTGGAGTTCAGATACCGGAACACGGCAACCCTTACGCCGGGGATAAGCAGCGCAAAGCCCACGGCATCGGTAAAAAAGCCGGGCGTCAGCAACAATACGCCTGACAGAATGATCATGGCGCCATGGGCCAGGGGCTCGGTCGGGTCATCGAGATTGTTGAATGTTCTCTGTAATTCACCCAGCGCCATGCGGCCTTGCGTCCGCACCAAAGCGGTGCCCAGAAAGGCTGTCAGGACAACGATTGCAAGTGTCGGCCAAAGTCCGATCAGACCGCCAACCTGAATGAACAGGGCAATCTCGATGATCGGCACCAACAGAAATGCCAGAAACAGATACATTTTCGTCATCCTTTCGCGTGTGCAGGGCAGTGGACTTGCCCTAAACTGTCACCTACATAGTGACATGAGGCCGCGTATACAAAGTCGCGGTTCTGAAAAGAGGATGAAATGAACGAACCCATGATCCAGCTGCTGGTCCTGGCCGGAATTGCCGTTTTCCTGATCCTGCGCCTGAAAAGCGTTCTGGGTACGCGTGAAGGTTTCGAAAAACCTCCTCTGCAGCAGCCCGGTTCCAACAAGGCACGCCGCGATTTTGAAGTGATCGACGGCGGCCCGGATCATGACATCACCGACCACGTTCCCGAAGACAGCGAGCAGGCCCAGACACTGGCGGCGATGAAACGGATCGAGCCCGGATTTTCCGTCACCGAATTCGTGCAGGGCGCGCGCGGCGCTTACGAGATGATCGTTATGGGGTTCGAAAAGGGTAACCTGGACGAAATCCAACCTTTCCTGTCGGAAGAGGTCTTTGACACTTTCGTTTCCGTTGTGGCCGACCGCGAAGACCGGGGCCTGACCATCGAAGCCGAATTCATCGGTGTGCGTGAAACCGCGCTGGCCGATGCCCATTTCGACAAGGACACCAATCAGGCCGAGATCACCATGAAGTTTGTGGGTGAACTGACTTCGGTCGTGCGGGATCGTGGCGGGGACATCATCGAAGGTAGCCCCAACACCGTCAAACGCCAGAAGGACAGCTGGACCTTTGCCCGCGTCATGGGCTCGGATGATCCGAACTGGCTGCTTGTCGCCACGGACGCATGATTGCCACGCTCCGGTCGCTCTTACTGGTGGGCGCGATGACCGCCGCCAGCGCCGCCGGAGCCGAGGCGACGCGATCCATCCTGTCATTCGACGATCTGGATGGCTGGGTCGCCGACGATCACGGGGCGGCCCTTTCGGTTTTTCTGAACACCTGCAACGATCTGAATGACCCGGACTGGCGGGCGCTGTGCGGTGTGGCCCAGACTTATTCCCCTGACGCAGCCCGGGCCTTCTTTGAACTGTTCTTTCGCCCGGTTCTTGTCGAAGACGGCAAGGAGGCTTTGTTCACCGGATATTTCGAGCCGGAACTGGACGGGTCCAGAACCCGATCGGACCGATTCAGATATCCGCTGTACAAAGTTCCGCCCGAGGCACGCGCTGCCGACAAATGGCTGAGCCGCCGCGAAATCCTGACTGGCGAGGCCATGGCGGGGCGCGGGCTTGAGATTGCGTGGGTCGACGATCCGGTTGAACTGTTCTTTCTTCAGATTCAGGGATCGGGGCGAATTCGTCTGCCCGATGGCAGCGCCTTGCGCGTCGGATATGGCGGCGCGAACGGCCACCCCTATCGGTCGATCGGGGTCGAACTGATCAGGCGCGGTGTTCTTGGCGCACACGAGGTCAGCGCCCAGATGATCCGGGCCTGGGTACGCAAGAACCCCGAGGCTGGTGCGGAACTGCTGTTTCACAACCCGTCTTATGTGTTCTTCCGCGAAGTCACACGGGTTGCTCCTGACCGGGGACCGCTGGGTGCCATGAACCGATCGGTCACGACCATGCGCAGTATTGCGACGGACCCGGCCTATACGCCGCTGGGGGCACCGGTCTGGTTGGAAAAGGATGGGGCAAATCCGCTGCGCCGCCTGATGATCGCGCAAGACACTGGTGCGGCCATCAAGGGCGCGCAGCGCGCCGATATCTTTTTCGGAACCGGCGACACCGCCGGTCAGGCCGCCGGGCGGCTGAAGGATCCGGGCCGCATGGTTGTGTTGCTGCCGATTCAGCGCGCTTATGCCATGTCGCCGGATGAGTTCTGATGTCCCGCCGAAAGCTCACCGCAGAAGAGGTGGAATTGTGGCGAAAGGTCGCGAAACGGGCCGAGCGTTTGCACCCCGAGATTCCGCAGACGGTCCACCCGACCGTTTTGCCGAAACCCAAGCCGAACCGGCAGCCAAAACCGAGATTTGACGAGTTTGAACTGGGGCAGAAAGCACCGACAAAGCCGGCGCAACACGCCCTGAAACCCGCAATTGGAGACAGTCTGCGGGCAAGTCCGGTGCAGATGGACACCAAGGCTTTTGCGCGAATGAAGCGCGGTAAGCTGAAGCCGGAAGGCAAGCTGGACCTGCACGGAATGCGCGTGGACACGGCACATCCGGCTCTGGTGCGGTTTGTTCTGACTGCGCAGGCTTCTGGCAAGCGTCTGGTTCTGGTTGTCACCGGCAAAGGCAAGGACAGGGATGAGCCCGGACCGATCCCGACGCCGCGGGGTGTCCTGCGAAATCAGGTTCCGCAATGGCTGTCTTTGCCGCCACTGGCGCAGGCCGTCCTTCAGATAACACCCGCACATATCAGCCACGGGGGCGACGGAGCTTACTACGTGTATCTGCGCCGAACGCGTTAAAGTGTGCGTGCGGCTTGTGTGATACCGACCCAAGTCACTCCGCAGACCAGAATGAAAAATCCTCCGATCCAGAGAAACTGGGTCGCAAGTGGAATGCCGGTATCAATCAGAACGCCCGTCAGTCCGGGGCCGATGGCCGACCCAAGCACCATGATTGCTGTTGCCAATGCCTTGATCGCACCGATGTGGCGCGTTCCGTAAAACTCGGCCCAGAATGCGCTGGGCAGCGTGCTGTTGGCCCCGACGGTCAGCGCCAGAAGGACCAGACCGGTCAGGGCGCCACCAATCGAACCGGTGAAGGACAGAACAAGAAACCCCAGCGCCATGGGCAGCTGGTAAAACGGCATAATGCGCGCCGTACCCCATTTGTCCAACGCCCAGCCCGCCGCAAACATAGACAGCACGCCGACTGCGGTGAAGGCCGGGAACAGGGCCACCAGTTCGATATGAAGCCAGCCTTTGACCTCGGCCAGATGAACCTGATGAAAAAAGAAGGCCGTGATGAAGGCGGACGGACCCAACAATGCAGGCGCCATGAACCAGAACAGGGGGTGCAAAAGCGCGTCCCGGCGGGTCCAGTGACGGCCCTGCATGCCGGTCGCGGTATATTCACTGGCCAGACTTTGAGGTGTTCGTTCCTGGCGTAGCAGTCGGATCAGGATCGGTATTCCCAACGCAGAGACGGCAGCACAAACCAACCACAGTGTTCGCCAGTCGAAATGGGCCATTGCGGCGACAAAGATCAGGGGCAAAAGAGCCTCGCCGATGGAAAACCCGACCGAGGCGATGGCAAGCGCCCTGCCCCGCGTTGCGGTAAACCATCGCGCCATCGCGACCAGCGCCAGATGGGTGCTCATCCCCTGTCCAAACAGGCGGAGAAGGAAAACGACCAATGGCAGCAGAACAACCAACTGGTTCAGCGCCATCGCCGCTGTCGCCACCGCCAGCCCCGTCAGAACCGCCGGGCCCAGCGCCCGCACGCGAAAGATATCGGTCAGCCCTCCGGCCCAGACCATCACTACCGCAGACATCAGGGTACCCAGCGAATAAAGGCTTCCCCATGCACCGTGGCTCAGGCCGAATTCGGACCGGATCTGGCCCGAGAATATCGAGATAAAGAAGGTCTGCCCGAAACTCGACAGAAAGGTCAGCAGCGCCCCCGCGCTCAGCCAGCTTGCGTTCTGGACAAGATACCGACGCAGGCCGCCCGGGTTCACGGAGTCGTAACCTCGGCCTGCCCTGTTTCTGTCAGGACTATTTCGGTTGCACCGTCCGGGTTCCGTTGGCTTGGCGGGACAAGGATGTCGATAGCCGGTCTATCTTCCGGCCCGAACGTGTTGTTGACGCGTCTGAGCGAGCTGAGGATCGCCAGCAGCGCCGGAGAAGTCGCAGCCACGAAATGCGATAATTCTGCATCGCTGTTGAATGCGGTGGTGTCGATCACGCTGATCGGAAATTCTTCAAGACTGTCGATCGAGCTGATGTTGCCCAACCGCTCACCCTCATCCGTTCCGCGCAAACGGGCCGAGATGTTCAGAATCCTGTCCTTTTGCGAAACCATGACGAGAAACGGATCCGGCGGGGACTTGATCCGCTCCATCTGCGAGCGGAACAAATCCACGTCCAGATCCGGTGAAATCAGAACCACCCCTTCCAGGTTCCCCTTGGCCCAGCCCGGTTCCTGCAACTCGGCCTGACGCATCATCTCCATTGTCAGGGCGCTGCCCATGGAATGCGCGACCAGAATGACCCGCTTGACCCCCATTGATTTCAAAGAGCGAATGGTCTGTTCCAGCCCGTCACGGGCGAACAGCATGCTGTCCAGATCGTAGGCATAGCCAAAGCCTGTCGCACGGCTGGGCCATGAATAGACCAGAGTGTTTCCGGGCAGGCCGATATCGTGGGGCAGTTGTGCGGCCCGAAACAAGGTCTCGGTCTGGGTCGAGTTGTATCCGTGCACAAAAATTGTGACGTCTTCCTTGCCGCGCAAATGGGTTTTCAGGTCCTGCGGCCCATCCAGTTCGGTGACGTTCGCCAACACGAACTCTTTCTTCGGATTTGGGTTGGCGTAGGAGAACTTCAGGGTTCCCGGGGTGTGATTTGGCGGAATCGAAACCGTGGTTTCCAGGTAGCGCAAGGATTCACCGCGACGGAACCCGTATGACCCATTCGCCTCTTTGGCGCGGGTCGTGGTTGCTAGGATCGTTTTGGGCGTGCCGACAACCGCAGCCGAAGGCACGATTTCAGATACCGTTCTGTCGACACAGGCGCTGAGTGAAAGACAGGCAAGCAGCAGGATCAGATGGCGCAACACGGACAATCCCCGGATCAGGTTTGCGCCAAGCTATCGAATTCTCGCCCCACGTCCAGCGGCGCGGGGCAGAAGAAAGGCAAAATCCGGCTGAGCGTGTTACAAAACGTAACGGCTGAGATCGGTGGATTTGGTCAGTTCACCCAGATTGCTGCTGACAAATTCCGCGTCGACCGTGATTTCCGTTCCGGCTTTGTCGGGGGCGGCGAAAGACAATTCTTCGAACACGCGTTCCATCACGGTGTAGAGCCGCCGCGCACCGATGTTTTCGACGCTCTGGTTCACATCCGCCGCAATGCGGGCAAGCGCCGCGATGCCATCTTCGCTGAACCGGACAGTAACATCCTCGGTCCCCATCAGCGCGGTATACTGAAGAGTCAGGGCGTTGTCGGTTTCCGTCAGGATGCGCACAAAGTCTTCTTCCGTCAGGGCGCGCAGTTCTACCCTGATCGGCAGACGCCCCTGAAGTTCCGGCAACAGGTCCGAGGGCTTGGCGATGTGGAACGCCCCGGAGGCGATAAACAGGATGTGGTCTGTTTTGACGGGGCCATGCTTGGTGGACACGGTTGTGCCTTCGATCAAGGGCAAGAGGTCCCGCTGAACCCCTTCCCGGCTGACATCAGCGCCGCGTGCGTCAGAGCGCGCGCAAACCTTGTCGATCTCATCCAGAAACACGATGCCGTTCTGTTCGACGGATTCCAGCGCCACGCGGTTGACCGTTTCATCATCCAGCAGCTTGTCGGCCTCTTCCCCGATCAGGGCATCGTAGCTTTCGGCGACAGTCATCTTGCGTTTGACCGTGCGTCCGCCAAAGGCCTTGCCGAAGATGTCGCCCAGGTTCATCATCCCCATCTGGCTGCCGGGTTGGCCGGGAATGTCGAACATCGGCATCGGGCTCGAGGTGTCCGAGAGTTCCAGCTCGATCACCGTATCGTCCAGCTCACCGGATTTCAGTTTTTTGCGAAACATCTCGCGCGTGCCTTCGCGCGCGTCTTCCCCGGCTATGGCGGCAATGACCCGGTCTTCGGCAGCCTGATGGGCGCGCGCCTTGACGTCTTCGCGCATGAACTCGCGGGTCTGCAGGATGGCGGCGTCCGCCAGATCCCGCACGATCTGTTCTACGTCGCGCCCGACATAGCCGACCTCGGTGAACTTGGTGGCTTCGACCTTGATGAAAGGCGCGCGGGCCAGTTTGGCCAGACGACGGCTGATCTCGGTCTTGCCGACGCCGGTGGGGCCGATCATCAGGATGTTCTTCGGATAGACCTCGTCCCGGATGTCGTCAGGCAACTGCTTGCGCCGCCAGCGGTTTCGCAGCGCGACGGCAACCGCGCGTTTGGCATCCTTCTGGCCAATGATGAAGCGGTCCAGTTCCGAGACAATCTCGCGCGGGGTCAGGTCGGTCATATGCACTCAATCCGTTTGTTTCGAAGCGGAACCTAATCATAAGGCGCGAAAACACAAGCCGATCACGAAAACATCACGCCAACACACGGCGCGCACACAGAAATTCGTCCCGAAGTGATTGGAGTATGCGGCGAGGCCTGCGGCATAACGGACAACATCGGGCAAACCAGTCCGTGTCTACCAATGGAGAAAACTCATCATGATGACTCGTCGCTCGCTCTTTGTGAAAGCCGCTGCAGCCGGCGCGGTACTGACATTGACCAGTGCCAATGTCGCCTTGGCTGGCGGTGCCAAAAAGAAAGGCACGTTCGAGGGCCGTTCGAAGCACATCACCTCGGGTTCGGTGAAGCTGGTCAAGAATGGAGACCGCTACATTGTCGAACTGGGCGACGATTTCTCGCTGGATGGCGGGCCCGACCCGCGTGTCGCTTTCGGCAAGGACGGATCATATGATCCTGACAGCAAGCTGGGTGCGCTGCTGAACCTGACCGGCAAACAATCCTATGCCGTTCCGCCGACCATGGACGTTTCCGGCTACAACGAAGTTTACATCTGGTGTGAGGTCGCGGGCGTGCCGTTGGGCGTGGCGTCGCTGAACTGATCCGCACGCGATCAGGACTGCCGGGGGCCGGGTAAAATCCGGCCTTTTGCATGGTGTTAGGTGTCAGGACACCTGTCTGCTACACTCACCCCATTTGAAGAAACGGGGCGGGTTGCATGACGAAGATTGCCAAAATCACTTTGTTGTTTGTTGTATTTGTAGATCTGATCGGACAGGGACTGGTCTTTCCCATCATCAACTCGCTGATCATGGAGACGAAGTCCGGGTTTCTGCCGGAAAATACGCCGGTCGGTCGGCGGCATTTCTACTATGGTCTGGTGATTGGCTGCTTTTTCCTGTCCTGGTTTCTGGGCGTTGTCTACGTGTCCAAAGTCTCGGATTCGATCGGGCGCAAGAACGCATTGCTGGTTTGTCTGAGCGGAGCGCTAGCGGGGTACGCCATCACCATCGCAGCGCTTTACCTCAACAGTTTGCTGCTTCTGATTGCCGGCCGGTCGATCACCGGCTTTACTGCCGGAAACCAGCCCATTGCACAGGCGGCAATGATTGATGGCAGTACGGATGCGGCGGATCGGGACCGCAACATGGGCTATATCGTGACCGGAGTCAGCTTTGGTTTGGTGGGCGGCCCGATTATTGGTGCGGTTCTTTCGGATGCTGCTCTGTTGGGTGGTGCGGCCACACTCAAAACGCCGTTCTATGGAGCCTTCGTTCTGGTGTTGATCGCGATTTTCCTGGTGCTGTTCTATTTCAAGGACACAAGAACCGAACGCACGGCGTTTGTTTTCCGTCCCCGTGACGTCACCGACAGCCTGATTGCAGTCCGCGGGCATCCCATGGTGCTGAAGATCCTGCCGGTCTATTCGTTCTTCATGATTGCCAACGTCACGTTCTATGTGTTCGTGGATAATTTCCTGACCAGCGCTTTCGGCTACGGCGTGATTGGCGGCAGTATGGCGATGGTGGTTATCGGCTTCGCGCTGGCGTTCTCAAGCACGTTCCTTGTGAAACCAGCACAGGAGAGATTCAGCAAACACAGCATTATCTACACATCGCTTGTGGTCATGATCATCTGCGGCATTGCCTTTGCGTTCAGCCCAAGCGGTGTATTCAGCTATGTGCCAGTGTTCTTCTTCTACTTCCTGTTCGGCGTGGCCTATCCGACCATGCTGGGCCTATTCTCTTCATCGGTCAGCGAAACGGATCAGGGCTGGGTCATGGGCGTGACCACCGCAGTATTCTGCCTGGCCGGAGGGATCATGTCGCTGGTCGGCGGCGGCTTGATGAGCATCGACATCCGCGTGCCCTATTACATCGTGGTCATTGCTGCGATACTGGGCCTGATCGGAATGCACCGCCGCTGGAAGGGGAAAGAGATCTCAGCCCTGTTAGCCTGAGATCGTTTCAACAGTCAGCTTGCCGTTGGTGTACACACAAATGTCCGCCGCAATCGCCATGGATTGCCGGGCGATGTCTTCCGCCGACTTGTCGCTGTCCATCATCGCGCGTGCAGCGGCCAGAGCGAAATTTCCGCCTGATCCAATGGCTGCCACGTTGTGTTCAGGCTCAAGCACATCCCCTGCCCCGGTGATCACGAACAGATCCTTGCCGTCGGTGACAATCAGCATCGCCTCGAGCTTCTGCAGATATTTGTCTGTCCGCCAGTCCTTGGCAAGCTCGACCGAGGCGCGCGCCAGCTGGCCCGGCGTCGCCTCAAGCTTGGTCTCCAGCCGCTCGAGCAGGGTAAAGGCATCTGCGGTGGAACCGGCAAAGCCTGCAACAATCTCGAACCCGCCGGGCGACAGACGACGCACCTTGCGGGCCGTTCCCTTGATCACGGTCTGCCCCAGGCTGACCTGCCCGTCACCGGCAATGACAACCTTTCCGCCCTTTTTGACGCCGATGATCGTTGTGCCGTGCCATCCGGGAAAGTCGCTGTCCGCCATGAAAGTCTCCGTTTGTTGTCCGGGCTCATATATGGGCTGCGCTGATGTTATGCGCAACCGCTTCCCGAAGTGCCTAATTGATATGCACAAAATGCATTGCGGGTTTACCAGACCAGCATTTGTGAGTCCGTGCCGGGCATACTAGATGAGGATCACAACCGACAACGGGTCGGCTGTTTCTGTTAGAAGGAATGCGCAAATGGCAACCACCGCAAACATCCATGCGCCGCTCGGAGCAGCTACCATCCTGCACGTAGTGGACGCATTCACCGGAGCTTTCGAAGCTGCCGCACAGTGGAACGAATCCCGCAAGACCCGCAAGGCGCTGTCAGTTCTGTCCGACGCCCAGCTGGATGATATCGGCCTGACCCGCGCCGACATCAAAAACCTCTGATTTCAAGGCAAGTCAGACCATGAGATGAGCCGCTCGACCGAGCGGCTTTTTTCTTTTTCAGGTCTGCACGAACTTTCCCGACTGATCCGGCAAAAAGGCCTCGATGGCGGCGGTCGCAACAACATGCCGGGTGCCGGCGTCGCTGTCTTCGATATCCAGTCCGCCCTTGACGGCGCGCACCTGCGCCCGCCCCCGAGGCAGATCGGCGGCGACCAGATCGCAATCCACCAGATCTGGGTTCTGAACGCCGATTGTCACCTGGACCCGCATTTCCGAGTGATCGATACCCAGCTTCGAAAACAGCGTGATCGAAGAATGATGCAACGCGTCCTGAACCGCCCGGCGCGCAGCCTTGGTGTAATCCTGACCGTACAGGTCATTTCCGGTTCCCATTTCCAGAATGATGCGTTTTTCGGTCATTGCGCAGGCTCCATATCGAAGGAAACGATGATGGCCGCGTTGGCGATGACCGTGCAGCCATCGGAATTCGGTTTGTCGATGTCCAGACCGCCATGTATCACCGTGATATTGGGCTGCCCGTAAGGGAACACGTCTTTCAGAATCTGGGTGTTGACCTTGTCCGGCTGCTGCACACCGATTTGCGCATCGATGATCATTGCTTGCTTTGGGAAATCAAACAGCTCGGCCATATTGACGGAGTTGTGCCACAATGCATCCTTGATGGCCCGCAACGCAGCCTCGGTATAGTCCTCGCGCCGCAAAGACGTCCCCATGCCGAATTCAACCAGAACCCGAGTTTTTGCCATATTTGACGACCCTCCTGTCAGACATTTGGCCAGGGCACCCTGAAAACCGGATGCGCTAACGCATTGAAATACGCCCTTTCAGGTAAGGACAAGTGATGCAGGTGTTGTGCAATGGCCCTTTGGTGACAGTTGCGGGGCTTGGGTCAAATATCCAGTCGTGCGATGTCGGGCAGTCCAGGGAATACTGGTAAATTCGCAGCCCCTTCTGACCAGATGGCCAAAAAAAACGCCCCGCGGAAACGGGGCGTCTTTTGCCGAAATTCACAGGGTCAGATGGATTCGTCGATCCAGCTTTGCAGCGCCGCCTTCGGTGCCGCACCAGCGCGGTTGGACACCACCTGACCGTCCTTGAAAATGAATAGGGCCGGAATACCACGCACGCCCATGGCGGCGGCAGCGTTCGGGTTGCTGTCCACGTCAACTTTGGCAATTTTTACCTTGCCGCCATATTCTGCAGCCAGTTCTTCCAGGGCCGGACCGATCTGCTTGCAGGGTCCGCACCATTCTGCCCAGAAATCTACTACAACGGGGATATCCGAATTCTTGACTTCGGCGTCAAAGGTCTCGTCAGTAACGGCAACGGTCGACATATTCTGTCTCCTGAATGGGGTAAACTCGGGCTGAGAACGTAGGGGCCGATGCAGGCAACGTCAAGATACGCGGGAGCGGGTCAGAGCATCTGTCACAAGATCGTGTGGCAGCCACATGAGCCGGGCGGTTCGGGTCCAAAGGATCGCGGTACGGATAGTGCGCCCGGGATAAATCTGCGACAGCGCGCAGGCATAGGCGCCCATTTGGCGCAACAGGCCTTCGGGGCATTGCTCTGCAGTGTCAGGGACAGTGAAATTCGATTTGAAATCAATCGCCTGAACTTCGGCTTCCGTCACGATCAGGCGGTCAATGACACCGTGCATCCGTTGGCCGTTCAATTCGCCCGAGATCGGAACTTCGGCCAATGTATCTGGCGCAAACACCAAGGATAGCTGGTCGCAGGTCAGCACGCGCGTTGCCTCTGCCATCAGCTCCAGCCTCTCCGCTTCGTGCATATCAGGCAGTAGGCGGGCGCAAAGCTGAGCCCAGCGTTCCTGAGAAACGGATGGAAGGTGTTCGAGCAGCATATGCAATTGCGTTCCGCGCAGCTTGGCGGCGTCTTCGTCCAGACCAGCATCACCGGGTAAAGCCTTGGCACCGCCCAGATCAGAAGGGCTTATTGTCTCCGCTGTTTTGGGTGCTTCCCCGGCGGGCTGCAGAAACATCTGCGGCAAGTCCGTTGTGCTTGCCACGTACTGCTCCTGTTCCGTCAGAGCCAGTCCGTCCCAGTCGCCATGCGCCAGCCTGAGTGTGTCTGTTCCCGGCAGTCGGGTGGCGCCCGCCTGTTCCATTGCGCCCTTGACCATTTGATACCAACTGCCGTCCGCCGGTCCCACATCGCCAGCCGCAGCCACTATCAGCCACTTTTCGGCCCGTGTCAGAGCCACATACAGCAATCTCAGCCGTTCGTTTTCTTCCCGTTCCCGAGCCGTGTTTCGCGCCTGGGAGATCAGCACAGGCGATGCGTCCGAGGGGACTTTCCACAAGGGCAAATCATCCGCAACCATGATCTCGGCATCGCGTGGCGGTTGCCGCTTGCCGGTGTCCGGCAGGATCACGATGGGGGCTTCCAGCCCTTTTGAGCCATGAACGGTCATAACGCGGATCATGTTGCCCACACCGCTCATCTGGCGCTTGATTTCCAGATCGTCGGTCTGCATCCAGACCAGAAATCCGGTCAGGCTGGGAATGTCCGTCCGCTCGTAGGCCAGCGCCTGCGACAAAAGCGCGTTGATACCGTCCTCGGCTTCAGCCCCCAGACGGCCCAGCAGTTTGCGCCGTCCGTCATGGCGAGTAAGGATACGCTCGATCAGGTCATAGGGGCGCAGAAAGTCGATCTGAGCCCGAAGATCGTTCAAAACGGCACAGGTTTCGGGAAACTCATCTGCCCGCCTGCGAAGCGCTGCCCACAGAAACTCCTCGGACCGGCGGTGCGCCAGATCAAAAAGCTGCTGTTCCGACCATCCAAACAACGGGGATTTCAGAACCGTGGCCAGTGACAGGCTGTCTTCGGGCGTGGCCAAAAAACTCAGCAACGCGGCAAGGTCCCTGACCGCCAGTTCCGCCCCGACCTTCAGCCGATCTGCCCCGGCGATGGGCAAGCCCTGTGCCTTGCAGGCGCGGATAATTTCGGCAAACAGGTCCGAGCGGCGCTGCACCAGGATCAGGAAATCGCCCGGTTCAATCCGTCGACGTACAAAGCTGCCTGGGTCTTCGCCATCTTCCGGAATGGTTTCACCACTTTCAATCATGCCTTTGATCGAATGTGCCACCTGTTCCGCCAGAATGACTGTGTGATGGCGTGCGCCGGGCCGGTCGACCGGATCGGTCCAGTCGCCGTCCTCTTCATCCTCGACCTTTTCCACGACCGGCCACAGATCGACGCGACCGGGAAGATCTGCCTTGAAGGCGCGGTGCAGCGAGTCCTTGTGAAACCCTGCATCGGTCTTGTTCTTAAACAGGATATCGACCAGCGTCAGAATGGCGCTGGAGGACCGGAACGAGAATTCAAGTGTTGAATCCCACAGTTTAGAGCCTGATTCTTGGAGTTTTCGCCCAAATTCCGCCTGCATCCGGTCAAAGGCCTGCGGGTCGGCGCCCTGAAAGGAATAGATCGACTGTTTCTTGTCACCGACTACAAAAATCGTACGTTCGACCCCGGACCGGGCCCCTTCCCCGCTGGTGAATTCCTGTGCCAGTTTTTCAACCACATCCCATTGATCCGGGCTTGTGTCCTGTGCCTCGTCCACAAGGATATGGTCGATGCCGCCATCCAATCGATACAACACCCATTCCGCCACGGCCGGATCGTTCAGCACATGGCGCGCGCGCAGGATCAGGTCATCAAAGTCCAGCCAGCCGCGCAATTGCTTGCGTCTTTCGTACTCCGGCAGAAAAGCGGACGCGAAACGATGCAGAACCCGCGATTTCTGCGCCGCCGTCAATGCCAGCCGCTTTTCCCGCGCGGCTTCGACACGCAGCATCAGCGCCTCAAGCTGTGGCATCCGGTCCGCAAGGGCGCCCTCGCGCAGAGCCTTGGTCGGGAAGCTGTTGATTTTGGCGGTAAAGGGCTCCTTTGCGCCTTTTCCCGTCACCAAAACGGATTCCAGTAGCGGCAGATGCCCAATCCGCGCCTCGGTGAATCCTGTAAGCTTGGCCGCCGCCTTGGCATTGTTGCCGCCGCTTTCGGTCAACGCAGGCAGTAGTGACTGGATCAGCTCGACCTCACCGCCCAGAAAGACGCTGCGCGACAGGGCGTCGTCGTCGAAACCAGGCGGCAGGTCAAAGCGTTTCAGCAGCGCGTCCCAATTCAGAGGATGAGAAAACAGGTTCCTCTTTTGCGTGATGGCGGCCGTCAACTTGTCGAAACCAGTATCCGTGACAAACCGGGCAATGTCTTCGACCAACCCGGATTGTGGACCTTCTGCGAAGTCCTCGATGATTTCTTCCCGCAAAAGGGCGGCTGCGCGGTCTTCCATTTCGGCAAACTGGGGGCTGACGCCAGCCTCAAGCGGGAAGCGCCGCAGAAGCGATGCGCAGAATGAGTGGATCGTCTGTATCTTCAACCCGCCAGGTGTTTCGATGGCACGCGCGAACAGGGTTCTGGCCTGCGCCAGCCGCCCGGGGTCAATGATGCCCGGAACCCCCAGTTCGGTCAGTTGCGCCAACAACTGCGAATCGCCCAACATCGCCCATTCGCCAAGGCGTTTGAACAACCGGTTCTGCATCTCGCTGGCGGCGGCCTTGGTGTAGGTCAGGCACAGGATATGCTGCGGCTGCACGCCGCCTAGCAGCAACCGCGCCACCCGGTCGGTCAAAACCCGCGTCTTGCCGGACCCCGCGTTGGCCGCAAGCCAGGTCGAGGCATCGGGTCGCGCGGCCTGCACCTGCCGTTCGGTTGCATCGTTGCGGGCTTTCATGTCAGGTCCTCGGGCACCGTTTCGTCAGTGCGATCCCATTCCCCGAACCGCGCCAGATGATCATAGTCGCCAATATCAGTGTCCTTGTGCAGCATCCGGCGCGACGAGAAGCCCTGATCAGGCTCTAAATAAGCTGAAATGAGCTCTTTCAGCTCGGCCAGAACCTTGTCGGCAGGTTCCTTGGCCAGCGGCGCGGGCACCTCTTTGTAGGTGCCGCCCATACCGATGAACGCCGCCTCGGCCACTGGCAAGGGGTCGAATCCTTCGATGCCGCCCTGCTCGGCCATTGCGGCCTCGATGAGAAGCTGTTTGTCGAATTTGGCCTGTTGGCTTTCGGTCGGCGGCACACCGGTTTTGTAGTCGATGATGCGCAGGGCGCCGCGGCTGTTGCGATCAATCCTGTCGGCGCGCCCGGCGATCGTGAAGTCCAGCGGTGCAAGAACCAGCTTCATTGCCGTTTCGAAGGCCACTGGTCCGCCATCGCTTCGCCGCCCGGTTTCGGCAAGCAGGAATGCGTCGGCGATCCTTTCCAGACGCGCCAGCCAAAGTTTCCGCGCAGTCGGCCACGCGACGTGCCGGTCCAGCAACGTCGCTGCGCGTTTGAGGAAATTCTCGCGCGTCAGCAAGGCGGAATCCAGAACACTGTCTTCGATGAAATGCTCCAGGATTTCGTGAATGACAATGCCGCGCAACAACGCGTCCGGAGCCTGTACCAGTGGGTCCAGCGGCCTCAGCCGCAGCACGTGTTTGGCGTACACGGCATAAGGATCGCGGATCAGCCGCTTGATTTCGGTGACGCTCAAACGGCGCGGACGTGCGGCAACCGGGGGACGTGGCGAGGGGCGATGCGCCGAAGCGATATCGGGCGCGCGTTCCAGCGTTTCGCTCCAACGCAGATAGCTTTGGCCGCGCGCCCGCATTTCGGACAGGGCATCGGGCCCACCCTGATCCGGCAGGCCCTGCAACAGGTTGGTCAGACGGTTCAGCCAGCGCGACGGGACGGTTTCCGCGTCATCCGACCGGGTTGCCCGGGTCAGCCACACTTCGGGCGCGCCGACGGCCTGCTGGAAATCATGGGCTGACAGTCCAATGCGACGCTCGGGCAGCAGCAGACCGGCCTGACTACGCATTTGCCGGTTTAACCACGGATCAGGGGCGGCGGCCTCGGGCCAGCTGCCTTCGTTCAACCCGCCAAGGATCAGCAGGTCAGCGCCTTGCACGCGTGCCTCCAGGGTGCCCCAGATCATGATATGAGGGTGCGGCGCGTCCCGGTCGCGCACCTCTTCCGTTGCCAGCAACGCGCCCAGAAGATCGGCGAAATCATGGGCGTTCATCTGGCCGCCATATGGGGCCTCGTTCTCCAGCGCGGTCAAAACGGACAAGGCCTTTTGGCCAGCGTTCTTGTCCCATAATGTGCCTGGGTCGCCCTTACTGCCCGCAGAAATCGCTTCGGCAAGTGCGCGCAGGTTTTCCACCCATTCCGCCAACGGACGCTCACCTGCAACCACCTGATCGCAGAAATGAGTGGTGACCCAGAGCACCCAGTCGTCCGAAACATCCTTGCGGATCGCAAATGCGCTCAGACTTGTACTGTCGGGGAACGGCGGGCCGTACCGCCGCAGATCCAGTTCCAGATCGCGGGTATGAAGCAAATGCGCCCCTCGCTCGGCGCCGTCATGACACAGCGGGTGTTTGAGCAGGGTCAGGAGGGCCTCACCCTCAAGTCGTCGGACGAACAATCCGGCAACGTGGCGTAGAAACCGACCGGGCGGCGACAGTTGCAGGGGCAGGCCGGCGCTGTCATCCGGCAGGATGTTCCAGCGGTCCAGCGCGGCACTGACCTGACGGGTCAGCATTCGGTCAGGTGTGATCAGGGCGGCGGTCTGGCCGGTTTCCGCCGCCTCGCGCAACCGCAGCGCGATGGCCAATGCTTCGCACCGGGGGGATGCGGCCTCGACAAGGGTCAAATCCCGTGTTGCACCGGCCAGATCGGTCAGTCGCGGGCCCTCTGTCATCCACGCGTCGGTGATGGGTGCCGGGCGTAATGCCAGTGAAATCAGCTTGTTGCGCGCGGGTGAGGGTGGCTGGTCGGCGGTCCAACTGGTGATTTGGCCGGGTGTCAAACCCAGCAGGGTCATCAGCTTTCGAAACCGAAACTGGGGGTGATCTTCCGAGGTCAGCGCCTCATCCAGTCCTTCCCAGACTTCATTCGGTTGATCGAAATCGAAGCCCGGAAGGATCAGCGCGCCTTGTGGCAGCCTTGCGACGGCTTCCATCAGCATCAGGGTCGTGCCACGCGATCCGGTTGACCCGGCAAGAATGATGGGGTGTTCGGGCGGGTCGTTCCGCCAGCGGTCAATCAGGTTATTGACGACGCGCCGTTGCCGTGCCTGCGCGTCCAGGGTGTCTTCGCCGGTGTTGATGAATCGATCGGCGATGCCAAAGAATTGCTGTGCGCGGGCCCAATGGCCGGACATGTCGCTGACATCCAGTTGCCGGATGGCGTCGGGCGAAACGCCTTCGCCCTGCATTTCGTCGATCAGGCTGGCCAGACTGTCCGCCAGATCGAAGATGGAAGACCTTGCCGCCAGATCGGGTTGTTGGTCCAGCAGTTTCGCCACCAGCTGGGTCAGTTCCAGTCGCCGACGCAGCGCTGGAATGGCCGGAGGCACCTGCGCCAGATCAACCGATTCCCCCAGATCTGTCACCAGCGAGATTCTTGGCAACAGGCAGGGCGGTCCCTGATCGAACAAGTCCCTCACGCGGCGGGCCATGCGGCGGGTATTCACCACCAGTTGCACCCGCGCCAGCGCTTCGGGCGGAAGATCCGCACTGCGCGCCCTTAACCCCTGCACCAGAACTTTTGGAAAGTCTGCCCCGGGCGGAACCGCAAAAACACGGGGCAGGATGCCGGGTTCAAACATTGTCCAGCAACCCTTCGGCCATTGCGATGCCTTCGGGGCGGCCAACGTCGCACCAGCGACCAGGATAGGTCAGGGCGAACAGACGATCCTGCTGTTGCATCTGATCCCACAACAGGTTCAGCGAAAAGGCCGGTTGCTGAAACCCGTGCAAACCGTCCGTTCGAAGGATCTGAGCACCCCCATATACCAGCCCTCCGCCGCGCGTGATGCGTCCTGTTTCGTCTGCCGCAAAATCGCCCGATCCAGAATGTCCGATTGTCTGCGCGATCGGAATACACATCAAAAGAGCGTCCATTCGGTCAGGGTCCCATGCTGCGCGCAGCAATGTCAGCGGGTTCGGCCCCGACCAGATTGCATCGGTGTTCAGAGTAAAGACCGGATCAGACCCTAACAAAGGCAAAGCCGCCCGCAATCCGCCACCGGTTTCCAGTATTTCTGGCGATTCCCGCGACAATAATACCCCCCGAGGAGCCAGGTGCGCCGCGAGCTGATCCGCATGATAGTGCAGATTGGCAACGACACGCTGAGGGCCAAGATCGTTAACCAGATCCAGTGCGTGATCGATCAGCGGTTTGCCGGCAACTTCGATCAGCGGTTTGGGCCGGTCTTTGGTCAATGCCCCCATACGGGTACCAAACCCGGCGGCGAACAGCATGACAGCTTCGGGCGGTCGGGTCATTGCGGTCTTAGCCTGGCCAGGTTTTCGGGTGTCGGCGCGGGCAGGGATTCGCGCACCAGATCAGCCACTGATACCAGCGCCGGGTGCTCGAGGTCCCGCATCAGATGCGACCACGTGGCCGGGATCAGATCGACATAGTGCGGTTTGCCATATTCGGTCGCCAGACGCGCGAACCCGCCCAGAATGCGCAGGTTCCGCTGTGCCCCCAGAACGCTGTACGCGGTGCGGAAATCGTGATCATCCATTCCGGTTGCGGCGATGTACCGGTTGACCATGCGCATTTCGGTACCCGGCGAGACTGAACGGCGCACATCCTGCAACAGCGACATCAGATCATAGGCGGGATGGCCCAGCATGGCGGTCTGGAAATCCAGCAAACCCACTTTGTGCAAACCGTCCCGATCGGGCATCCAGATCAGGTTTTCTGCATGATAATCCCGCAACACAACAACTTTCGCGCCCGAAGTTTCGCGGTGCAGGATATCCTGGAACCGGCGTTCAAACAGGTCGCGCGCGTCTTCGTCATGCGAACCCAGAATGCCTTGTGCATATTTGGTAAAGGACAACGCGGCCAGCTCGGTCATCAGCGAAGGCCCGTACGACGGCAAAGACAGTGTCGGCGCGTTGTGAAGATGGATCAGAACGTCGGTTGCGGCCTCGTACAAGGCAAGTTCCTGTTTGGGGTTCTTTTCCAGAACACGGGCGAACAGATCGTCGCCCAGATCCTCGAGCAGCAGAAACCCGAACTCCATGTCTTCGGCATAGATTTCGGGTGCGTTCAGACCGTTTGACCTCAGATATTCCGCGACGCGCACGAATTGCGCGACATCCTCGGCCTTGTCCGGCGGGGCGTCCATGAATACGGCCGTGCGCCCGGTATCCGGGTCTGTCAGGCGCTCATAACGGCGATTTGACGCATCACCTGCCAATGCTGCGCGTGAGGCGTTGGCCCAGGGTGTTTGCTCAATCAGCGCTTTGGCCAGCACTGCGCGGTTGGTCATGCAGCGGTCTCCAGTTTGGGTGCCCATTTCGGGTCGGACCAGGACAGGGTCAGGTGTCTTGTGTCGGGTAAATCAGGGTCGGTGCGAAATTTCAACGCAAGGGCCGCGTCAGGCATAAGCGGACCCAGTTTCTCGGGCCATTCGATCAGGCAGATTGCAGTGTCGAATGCCTCGGTCAGGCCCAGCTCCTCGATCTCTTCCACGGCACTTAACCGGTACAGATCGCAATGCCAGATTTCTCCGGCCGGGGTGTCATAGGCCTGAACCAGCGTGAAAGTCGGCGAGGGTACGTCTTCGGGTACATCCATCAAGGACTGGATCAGACTGCGGGCAAAATGAGTCTTGCCGCCGCCAATCTCACCTTCCAGCAACAGGGTGTCGCCCGGCGCCAAGCCGGCTGCGACCCGGGTTGCGAAGCCCGCAGTTTCTTCCGGCGAATTCAAGGTGATCGAGAGTGGGGTTCGTGTCATGGCGCCACAATGAACCTGCGCCCGTTCGGCTGCAACCCGGTTCAGGCGCTGATCTGTTGTCGCACCATAGGCTTGCTGACGGTTTTCCCGTCCGCAAAGCGCACGATGGTTGCGCCATTCTGCATCGGACTGACGGTGCAAAGGATGTGCGTTCCGTCGCGCATGAACAGCTCGCCGGACCATTCGGCCCGATTGTCTCGCATTTCAACAAAATCACGGATCTCGCCCAGCAAGGGCGTTGCAGCACAGCGTTGTTGCCATCGCCGTGTGACCTCAAGAACCGATTCCGGTTCGAATCCGGTCTGGCCTGTGTCCTGCCACAACACGCGATAGGCATCATTCGTGCAGGCCAGCGTCCCGTCATCGGCAAACACCGCAATTGCATCTGCGAGCTTGTCCAGGATCGATTGCATCAGGTCCATTTCCGAACGGAACCTTCGGGTCAACGTGATTTCCGCGGTGATATCCTCGAACAGAAACGCAACCGCCCCGTCAGGATGAGGCCGCCCGCTGACCGAATAGACGGACCCGGAGGGCAGAGACCATGTTTCCTGATAATTCCCGTCCTCGGCGGCTTCCAGAAGATCATTCATCTGGCGGCGCCAGCTGCGGTAATTCTTGGGTTCGGGCATCATGTGTTGATCGCGCAGTCGGTCAAAGAAACTTGACAGGCTGGGGCGGCAACTCAGGAAATCCGGGGGCAGGGTGGTCAGGTCGATCAGGGCCGGATTGAACAGGGCCAGTTGCCGGTTGCGGTCGAAGATGACCAGACCGATGGACAGCTGGGCAAAGGTCTTGGTCATCGTCTGAACGAATTTGCGCTGCGTGTTTTCGGCGGCGACAATGGCGTTTATGTCAACGGCATAGCACAGCCGCCCTTCGGCGTGATCGACCAGCGTCAGATCGAACCAAAGTTTGCTGTCACTTTCTTTGACGTCTGCAGAAACCCGGATCCTGGTATTCAGGCGCATATCATCGGCCAGCGTTTGAAACAGAGGGTCTGTTAAATCGGCGTCCTGTCCGCGCACTTTTCGAACCAGTGAAACATAGGCTGCGTTGCACCACCGGACGCTGGCCTGATGATCCAGCAGCCAAACCGGATAGGGGGCCTGATCCATGGCAAGTCGGATCGGGTCATTGGCGTCGCGTCTTACATGGGTGGGGGCATTGCACTGTTCCCGCAACTGAACCCGCACAACGCCGTCGATCCATTCACACACCACCTCGCGCCCGACCGTGCAATCGATCGCCGGGACCACCAGCGTCCCGGCGCTTCGGACGCAATCCGGCGTTTCGGGAAAGGTTGGGAAATCCCGATGCAGCAACCGGCGCAGATCGCCCCACTCGGCGACTTTGTCGAACCCTGTCAAAGCGATGTCCGAGTGGCTGATCAGGCGACTTTCGTCAAACAGGAAGACGGTGTCGAACAAAGACGAAGGCGAAGCCAGTCCGAAACTGGCATCGTATTGCGCCTTGCGGGGCAACAGCCACTGCACTGCGAAACAGGATGAAACCAGACTGATTGCGACAAGGATGATCCAGTCGGCCATATGATCTCCGACACCAGTAAAGTTGGGCCGGACTATGGTCTTGATTGGTTAACGGTTTCTTAACTCACACCTCGATCGGCTGGTTGAGCCCGGACGGTACCGGCGTATCCCCGGTCTGCGCGTCAATCAGGTTGCGCGGCCACGATACTTTGACGATGGCACCCCGCCGTTCGGGATTGTCGGTCAGCGACTGGTAGGGGTCGGATCCGTTGGCAAATTCCAGCTCCGCCCCACTGCGCTCAAGCAGGGTTTTCGCGATGAACAGACCCAGGCCCATCCCTTCGTATTCCGGGCGGGTCCGCTGATCGGTTTCGGTCCTGCGCCGCCGCATGAACGGATCACCGATGCGTCCGATCATCTGCGAGGGGTATCCGCGCCCGTCATCCATGATGTTGACGGTAATCCTGTCTTCGGTCCACTCGGCCTCGACCCAGACATTGGCGCGGGCGAAATCCACTGCGTTCTGAATCAGGTTGCGCAATCCGTGGATGATCTCGGGCTTTCGCAGGATCGAGGGCTGCTGGACATCGCCACCCTGCGCAGGGCCTTCGGCAAAATGTACTTGTTTGCCCCGGTTGATATGTGGCTCGGCCGCTTCAAAAGTGACGGTCGAAAGCGGCGCTTGGCGCAGATGCAGGTCGTCTTTGCCTGCCCGACCCATATTGCGCAGAATATCGCGGCACCGGTTGGCCTGTTCGCGGATCAGGGCGGCGTCTTCTTTGAGATCCGGCCTGTCGTCGAGCTCTTCAAAAAGCTCGGAACTGGTCAGTTTTATTGTGGCAAGCGGCGTACCCAGCTCATGCGCCGCAGCAGCCACGACACCCCCCAGATCCGTCAGTTTTTGTTCACGCGCCAGGGCCATATGCGTGGCCGAAAGCGCCTCGGACATGGACTGCACCTCGGAACTGACCCGGTGCGAATACGCGCCAAGAAAAACGATGGCGATCACGATCGCCGCCCAGTTGCCGAACAGCAGGATATCGGGGATTCGCAATTCGAGCCCCAGATTGGTGCGCAAGGGCAGGTGAAACTCGGCCAGCAGCGTGGTCAGGACGATTGCCACGGCCCCGACAATCAGGGTGGAACGGGTGCTCATGACACTGGCCGAGATCGTCACCGGGCCGACCAGTAGCAAGGCGAACGGATTGTTCAGCCCGCCGGTCAGGTACAACAGGAAGGCCAGTTGCAGCAGATCGAACAGCACCATCAGAAAGTTCTCAAACTCCGACAGGCGTTTGCTGCGGGGAAACAGAAGAATGGCGGTCAGGTTGCCCATGACCGAAACGCCTATGGCCAGGTAGCACAAACCGGCCTCGAGCTGCACATGATAGGTTTGCTGCGCCACGGTGATCGCCGTGATCTGTCCGACGATGGCGACCCAGCGCAACAGTATCAGGGTGCGCAACCGGATCCAGCTGCTGCGTTCCTGACCATGCCAAAAGGTGATGTTGGAATCTGCCATGGGTCAATTATGTCCTATTGCACCGGTTCCTCATGTTGATAGGTGTCCCGACCGAAACGATCAACAACCCCTCTGGTATCAGGATAACGTCATGATCCGCCTTTACGCCATTCTCGCTACCGTCATTCTTGCCGTTGGATTGGGCGCCGTCTGGCTGCTGGTGCAGGGTTCAGCGTCGGACGACAAGTTTGCCCAATGCCGGTCCAGCCAGATCGCCAGTGGCGCAGCAGCCATTGGCGGGCCGTTTGAATTGGTGAACGCGCATGGCGCTACTGTCACAGACAAGGACGTGATCACCGAACCGACACTGGTCTATTTCGGTTATACGTTCTGCCCCGATGTCTGCCCCTTTGACATGTCACGCAATGCCGAAGCGATCGACATTCTGGCCGAGCGCGGGCAGTCTGTGACACCCCTGTTCATCTCGATCGACCCGGATCGCGACACGCCCGAAGTGGTCGGGGATTATGCCTTTAACCTGCATGAACGGATGATCGCGCTGACCGGCTCGCCCGAACAGGTCAAGGCCGCCAGCAAGGCCTACAAGACCTATTACAAGGCGCAGGACAAAAGTGACGAGTATTACCTGGTCGACCACTCGACCTTCACCTATCTGGTCACGCCCGAGGACGGGTTCCTTGAGTTTTTCAAACGTGACGACACTGCGGAGCAGATTGCTGACAAGGTCGGCTGCTTTCTGGATCAGACGTGATCGGTTTGACCTTTGTCATGGCGCTGCTATGACTTAGTGCTAGGCCGAAGGCAGGAAACAGCGGAAAGAGCGGAATATGGCGGACAGTCCTCAGTATGATATCGGGCCCGATAAATCATTGCTTCTGGTCGATGATGACGAGCCGTTCCTGAGACGTCTGGCCAAAGCAATGGAAAAACGCGGATTCGAAGTTGAAACCGCAGGCTCGGTCGCGGCAGGGCGCGCCATTTCCACCGCTCGGCCCCCGGCTTATGCCGTGGTCGATTTGCGGCTCGAGGATGGCAACGGCCTGGATGTGGTTGAAGTGCTGCGTGAAAAGCGCCCCGACAGCCGGGTCGTGGTGCTGACCGGATATGGTGCGATCGCGACTGCAGTGGCCGCTGTGAAGATCGGCGCGACCGATTACCTGTCGAAACCTGCCGATGCTACCGACATCACCAACGCGTTGCTGGCCAAGGGCGACGAACTGCCCCCGCCCCCGGAAAACCCCATGAGCGCGGACCGCGTCCGCTGGGAGCATATCCAGCGGGTGTATGAACTGTGCGACCGGAACGTTTCCGAGACAGCACGGCGGCTGAACATGCACCGCCGAACGTTGCAGCGGATTTTGGCGAAGCGCAGCCCGCGTTAAGATCGAACCTAAGCTGGCATTCGCCCTTCTCTGGATGTGGAAATTCAAACAAGCGCACTATTTCGGAAGGTATTGGCAAGGGCTGCTGATACCCTTCCTCTTGTTTGCTGTTGAACGAGGAGTTTCCAAAGATGTCTGCACTAACATTTTCCCACATCGGAATAACCGTTCCGGACCTTGAAAAAGCGGTCGAGTTCTACTCCAAGGCCTTTGGGCTTTATGTCCTCATGGAACCCACCGAAGTGCTGCATGACGACAGCGCCATAGGCCAGATGTGTGACGATGTTTTTGGTGAAGGCTGGGGTTCATTCCGCATTGCCCACCTGTCGATGGGGGATGGAACCGGCATTGAACTCTTTGAGTTTCCGAACACGATCGAAGAGGAACGGCCGTTTGAGTATTGGCGTCGCGGTCTTTTTCATTTCTGCGTGCAAGACGCCAATCTGGAAGAGCGGGTTAAGATCATAGAAGAGTTAGGCGGAAAACAACGCATGAGCCAGATCCGAAAATACTATCCTGGCGAAAAGCCTTATCGAATGGTCTACATGGAAGACCCGTTTGGGAACGTATTTGAACTTTATAGCCACTCGTACGAACTGACTTATTCGGCGGGCGCGTACGTATAGGTTTGTCGGCGGCCGCACAGACGTCTGCATATCAAATAACAAGAAAAAGTGATATGTGAATACCGTCCAATTGCGGAGGGCGGCATGAATAATCTTTCGACGGCATTTCGGCGGGCACTGTCAAATTACGCCAACTTCCACGGTCGCGCTTCGCGCGCGACCTTTTGGTGGTGGGTCCTGGCCGTATTTCTTGTTCTTTTGGTGACGCGAATTGTCGATGGTGCATTGATCGCGCCGATGCTTGGATTTGGCGCGTTTGAACCGAGCGCGGGCCAGCCGCTCTCAGTTTTGGTGTCACTTGGGCTGTTGCTTCCCAATGTGGCGATCGGGGCCAGACGTTTGCACGACATCGGGCGAACCGCTTGGTGGTTATTGATTGCCTTCATTCCGCTAATCGGAACCTTGGTTTTGATCTACTTCTACATTCAGCCAAGCGAGAGTGGTTTAAACCAGTTTGGAGAACCTGACACTTTCCCTTGAAGTTCCAGGTGGAATACGGGGATTTGGGCTACAGTTTCTTTAAAAGTTCCTCGTGACGCGCAGAATACGCCCGCCGAACCTCAACCGGCGGGCGCAACCGGATTTCCAAACCTTCTATGACCGCCCTGTCCGGTCGTCCAAAGAACTTCGTCGCCTCAGCCTCGGAAAATCCCGCGATCTGCGTTGCCTCCATCCAGGCGCTGATCTTATCCGCCCGTTTGATCTGCCGTTTCACTGTTTTCGGCACCTCGGCAGGCAGGCCGAACCGGATGTGGATGGCAGCAGCCAGTCGATCATCCAGCGCGCCGTAATCCGGCCCTACGGCAGATTTCACCGGGGAAATCATGTCTCCTATCACGTATTCGGGCGCATCATGTAACAAAGCAGCCAGCCGCCATTTTGCCGGTGCCTTGGGGACAATCCGGCCGAATAACTCTTCGACCAACAGCGAATGTTCGGCCACGGAATAAGCGAAATCTCCGTCCGTCTGCCCGTTCCAGCGGGCCACAAACGCAAGTCCGTGGGCGATATCTTCGATTTCGATGTCCACGGGCGTCGGATCCAACAGATCCAGACGCCGACCTGACAGCATCCTCTGCCATGCCCGGGGTTGTGTTGCCATTATACCATACCTCTCGCGACCCGCCGCGATTGCGCCTCATTTTTAGGGTATGATGTACCTGTCTGGATCACTGGCTGCCAACGTTTTCTTGAGCATTCGTGCTTTGAAGGAATGACAGTCAATCCCGACATAAAGAACTGAGGGGGGCACGCGCTCCTCCCGGTGTGCCCCTCTCGTAACGAAACCCGTAACGAAAGGAGCTTGTCATGTTCAAGCGATTGTTCTCAATAGCCCTGACATTCGGCATGGCCGCGACAGCGCCGCCGGTGTTGGCCCAAAGCTGCGCAGTGCGCGAACACGTGATTTCCAATCTGCAGGACAAATATGCCGAGGAACTCGCCTTTGGCGGTTTGCAGAAATCGCGCGGTGCGCAATCGGTCATGGAGGTCTGGACCTCAAAGGAAACAGGCAGCTATACCGTTCTGGTGACACAGGCCAATGGCATTACCTGTATTGTCGCCGTTGGCACAGATTTCTTCGAGGCGATCCCGATTATCAAGCCTGAGGGTACGCCAAGCTGATTTTGACGGCATAACTCCCTGTTTCCGGCTATCCAAGTTGCCACCTGCATAAAGGAATGCTAGGGCACTCCGGTTCGTGATTTACCGGAGTGGAGCACCTGATGGCCGGGGACTATATCGTCAAAGACATTTCATTGGCCGGGTTTGGCCGCAAGGAGCTGGATATTGCCGAAACCGAGATGCCGGGCCTGATGGCCTTGCGTGCGGAATATGGCGAAGCCAAGCCGCTAAACGGTGCGCGCATTGTCGGTTCGCTGCACATGACCATTCAGACCGGCGTTCTGATCGAAACGCTGGTTGCGCTGGGCGCCGATGTGCGCTGGGCATCGTGCAACATCTTCTCGACCCAGGATCACGCGGCCGCCGCGATTGCCGAGGCGGGCATCCCCGTCTTCGCCATCAAAGGTCAGACGTTGGAGGAGCACTGGGATTATCTGGACAAATCCTTCCTGTTCGAAGACGGCCCCAACATGATCCTGGATGACGGCGGCGATGCGACGCTGTACATCCTGCTGGGCGCCCGTGCCGAAGCGGGAGAGGACATCATCCCGGTTCCGGGTTCGGAAGAGGAAGCAGTCATCAAGGCGCAGATTGCCAAGCGTATGGCGGCAAGCCCGGGCTGGTTCACCAAGATGCGCGACCAGATCCAGGGCGTGTCCGAAGAAACCACCACTGGTGTGAACCGCCTGTATCAGCTGGTGAAAGACGGCCATCTGCCGTTCCCGGCGATCAACGTGAACGACTCGGTCACCAAGTCGAAGTTCGACAACAAATACGGCTGCAAGGAATCGCTGGTCGACGGCATTCGCCGCGCCACCGACACCATGATGGCCGGCAAGGTCGCCGTGGTCTGCGGATATGGCGACGTAGGCAAAGGTTCGGCGGCTTCGCTGCGCGGTGCAGGCGCCCGTGTGAAAGTCACCGAAGTTGATCCGATCTGCGCGCTGCAGGCCGCCATGGACGGGTTCGAAGTGACCCTGCTGGAAGACGAAGTTGCATCGGCAGATATTTTCATCACCACCACCGGCAACAAGGACGTGATCCGCATCGAGCATATGCGCGAGATGAAGGACATGGCCATCGTCGGCAACATCGGCCACTTCGACAACGAAATTCAGGTGGCCAGCCTGAAAAACCACAAGTGGACCAACATCAAAGAACAGGTGGACATGATCGAGATGCCCTCGGGCAACCGTCTCATCCTGCTGTCCGAAGGTCGCCTGCTGAACCTCGGCAACGCCACCGGCCACCCGTCTTTCGTGATGTCGGCCTCGTTCACCAACCAGGTTCTGGCGCAGATCGAACTGTTCACCAAGGGTGACCAATACAAAAACGAAGTCTACATCCTGCCCAAGCATCTGGACGAGAAAGTTGCGCGCCTGCATCTGGACCGGATCGGTGTGAAGCTGACCCAGATGGACAGCGAGCAGGCGGCGTATATCGGCGTAAAGCCGGAAGGCCCCTACAAGCCCGAGCATTACCGCTACTGATTGCGGCGAAACTCAGGAAAACGGCGGTCGATCCGGCCGCCGTCTTTTGTTTCAGCGTAGTGGCGGCATGAAATCTCCGCGACCCTGCGGTGTGAAATCCAGGATGTTCCAAAGCGGCCATGCCGCATCTATGTGCCGCGGATGCCAGTCGCTGGGCTCAAAGAACAGCTCGGATCCCCAAAAATGATGAATTCCGTCCTGATCCCGTTGAAACACGTTCAGGATCGGCAGTTGATTACCGTCTTCCGTTTCAGCCAGATAGTCACGCTGGTATCCCGTACCAAGCGCTGAAAACAAGGGCAGGTCATTCCAGCCCATCTGCGTCTTTAACGCTGCCAGCTTCTGAGGCGTATTCTCGGCTACGACCAGAATCGATATTTTCCTTCGGATATGGGCGACTTGCCCGTTCAGCCCATCCAGAAATGCCGAGCACATCGGGCAAGGGCTGGTGGCATTCGGCCCGTACATCAGAGAATAGATGGCAAGTGTGTCATGTTCGCCAAACAATGAAGACATCTTCGTGGCTTCACCGTCCAACGACCTGAACGCATAGTCGTCTGGAACTTGCCCGCCTTTTGGCAGGCCGCGTCGCATGGCGGCGACGGATTCGATCTGCGCTCTTAGCTCGGTTTCAGCCGTCAACAAAGCATTCCTGGCATTGCGATATTCGGAACTTTCGTTTGGCAGGGATACGGTCATTGCTACCTCCGCTTTCATTATTTAACAGACATGTTAAATAAAAGCCGCGTTTCGATCAACCCCTGCTCATCCAACGGCGTTTACCTTAGGGGGGAAAGCGCGGTTTTTTTCCCTTTGTGCAAATCTCCACGCCCGCTACCGTATGTGCTGTGCTGAATGGACAGGACATGAACATCTAACAGGAGACGAAAATGGGAAAACGCGACGACCTGATCGCCAAGTATGCCGATGACCTGAAATCCAAATGCGGCATGGACCCGGACATGGACCTGCTGACCAAGGTTACGATTGGATGTGGTCCCGCCATTTATGACGCAGACGCCGCGACCGTGGCTGCCAGCCAGGAAAGCGAGTTGGAAACAGTCAAGAACAATTTCCTGATCAAGAAACTTGGCCTGTCCGATGGTCCGGAACTGATGGAAGCGATCAACAAGGCCATGGAAACCTATGGCATGTCCGAGCGCAACAAATACCGAGCCGTCGTCTATTACATGCTGACCAAGCATTTCGGCAAAGAGTCGGTCTACGGCTGATCCCGGATTCCGAATCTGATTGCGCCTGAACGGGAATCGACACCCGCTGATCTTACGGCGGGTGTGCTTAGTTTTACTTATATTCTAAACACTTGATTGTTGAACGACCTGCAAGAAACCGAGTAGGTTCAGTTCAGTTCAGGACCAGGACGGTCAGAGCCAAGAATTCTATACACGTGTGGTGAGTTGGGAGCACGTGGGGTAGGGAAGGTTCTGCATCGTCGGAACCTTCCCGCATATTTTAGTTTGCGCCGCCCAACAGGCGGGCGATGAACTGGTCAAATCTGGTTTGTTTTTCGTCGCCGTCGCTTTTACTGCTGCCGCCGCCACGTCCAGCCAGATACACCTCAATGCGTCCGGGCCTGGTTTTAACGTTGGAATCCGTAAAGTCTCGGGAAATTGCACCCAAGGCTTTCGCAGTCAGTGCCGCCATTTCCGCATCGTTCGGGTGATAGAACCGAACCTGGGTTTCCTTGACAGAATATCCCACCCGGGCGGACGCCACCACATTGGCTTCACCGTCGGCCAGAACTTTCAGCGCCACGTTTCGCGCATCCTCTGACACTCGGGTCGGCACAATCAGCGCGACCTCGATATCCAGTTCAGGTCTTGAATCAGGCAGTACTTCATCGGGCAATGCAGGCTCGGCAATCGTGCTGACTGGCGGATCAGGGTTCAACGCCACCAAGCTGACCTGCGGTTCATCGGGCAGGCTTTCAACCTCTGCTTTTGCAATTTCAGCATCATCGATAACTGCGTCTGGGGTAACTGCATCTTCGGCAACTGCGTCTTGAACCACTGGGTCTTCAACAACTGCGTCTTGGATAACTGCGGCTTCTACAATGGCGTCTTCGACGACCGGGGTTTCGACCACGACTGCTTCGACTTGATCGGTCGGGGGACTCTGGTCTTCCTGAGGCGCAGGCACGCTTTGCGCTTCTTCAGACAGGGCAGACAACTTGGGATCCAGCTGTGCAACACTGTTGGAAAAGGCAGGGCTCCCTCGTTGAAGGGGCATCAGTTCCGCTCCGGGAAGGTTGATGCTGGCCACTTGGCTTCGCGGGTACACCTTTTTTCGGGAGGCCGGCGGTTCAGTTGCAATAGTGTCCGGTGCGGCAATCCTGACCGGAGGCTCATTCTCGGGGGCAGCAACCTCAGCGGGCAAATCGGGATCGCCCAGCGCCGCGTCCAGAATGGCTTCATCTTCAGCAGCCTGAGACCATTTGGTGGTGACCTTGGCGCCGCCCCATTGCAGGGCCGCGCCGCATGTCATTGCGATAAGCACAACAAGCAGGAGCCTTGTCGTGCCGCGATTGCGTTTCTTATTTGGTCGAACTTCCGGATGGACAGGTTCCGAAACCGCTGGATCGGGCGCAGGTTCCGGGATTGCCTGCGCAATATCCTTTGATCGTGCGACAGTTGGAATTTTGGCTACGCCATTCCTGGGGGCTGACCCATTCGTACGCGCCAGCGCCTTCCGCCGCTGCTTTCGCGCCTCTTCAAGTCGCGCCTCCCAATTTTTTGGGTTTCGCGGCTTGGACTTCCCAGTACTGCCTCTGGCGTCAGACATGGGCTCAGACTTTCGAACAAGATCAAACTATGAACAAACAACACCAGAAATTAAGGTATCGCCAAAACCACAACCGAGATGCCCCCAACAGGCGAATTCCATTGGGTTATAGCATTTTGGAGGTCGCTTGAGAAGGTTTAGGCCCAAGAAGCGTTTCAATCAGGGCGGGTTTGCCCCAACGCGCAAATGGCGTCCCATTCCGATTCCGTGACCGGTTGCACGGAAAGTCGGGAGTTTTTGACCAAAACCATTTCGGCCAGACGCTCATCCGACTTGATCTGATCCAGTGTGACTGCAGTCTCGAAAGGGCGAACGGCTTTGATATCTACGCAATCCCAACGGTCGTCATCCGTCGTGCTATCGGGGTGCGCCTCGGCACAGACTTCGACGATGCCGACAATGGCCTTGTCTTTCTGCGAATGATAGAAAAAGCCGCGATCGCCTAAGGCCATCTGACGCATGAAATTGCGGGCCTGGTAGTTGCGCACGCCGTCCCATTCCTCGCCGGTCTCGCCCTTGCCGACCTGTTGATCCCAGCTCCAGGTGGAAGGTTCGGATTTGAACAGCCAATACGCCATCAGCCGATTACCTTCTTCCAGGGAACCAGTTCGACCGATTTGAACAACCCGGCTTTGGCATAGGGATCGTTGTCGGCCCAGCTTTGCGCGGCCGCCAGATCTTCAACTTCCAGAATGATCAGCGAACCAATCATCGCGTCGCCGTTCATAAGCGGACCGGCCTGGGCCACAACGCCGGTTTCTTCGATATAGGCCAGGTGCGCAGCACGATTGTCCAGTCGCGTTTGCAGCGCCCCGTCCTTGTCGCGGGCGATCAGAGCGATCAGCATATTATTCCTCCTTCAAAGGGCGATTGAGCAGCGATTGAATCGCCTTGGTTACACTGTATTCACCATGGCTGAGTTCCGCCACTGTTGTACTGATGGGCATGTCCAGCCCCTCGGCCTGGGCAATGCCGGACATGGCTTTTGCAGTGGCCACACCTTCCACGGTTGTTCCGGGGTCGAAACTGTCGTTTCGGCCCAAACTAAGGCCAAAACGATAGTTTCGCGACAACTCGGATGAACATGTCAGGACCAGATCCCCCAATCCCGACAGGCCCATCAAGGTCTCGGGCCGTGCGCCGCGCATGGCCGCGAAGCGCTGCATTTCCGCGAACCCCCGTGTCATCAGCGCCGCGCGAGCACTGTCGCCAAGACCGGCGCCGATACAGGCCCCGCAACCGATGGCCATCACGTTCTTTAGCGCCCCACCCAATTCGGCGCCGATCAGATCAGTTGTCCGATACAGGCGCAGGTTGGTCGTTGTAAGCGCGTGTTGCAGGTGCTGGCCCGGTTCATCCTCATCGCAGGCCAGCGTCAGCGCGGTGGGCAAGCCGCGCGCGATGTCGTCGGCAAAGCTGGGACCAGTCAGCAAAGCGGGTCTTGCATCGCGGGCGGTCTGGCGGGTGACCGAAACCGGTCCAAGTCCGGTTGTCAGTTCAATCCCCTTGCAGCAGGCCACAAGCGTCTTGTGCCGCAACAAAGGTGCATGTTCCGTGATGACTGCGCGAAGCTGCTGCATGGGTACGGCCAGCAACAGAACATCGTTGCCGGCAGCGACTTTGATATCCGACGTCACGGCGATATTCGGGCCGAGCTGAATGCCGGGAAGGCGTTTCGCGTTCTCGCGCCCGTCCTGCATGGCCCGCGCCTGATCCTGCGAGTGCGACCAGAGCGTCACAGGGCCATTCCCGGCAAGTGACACGGCCAGCGCTGTACCAAACGCGCCCGATCCAAGGACTGAAACGCTCATGCCTTGGCGCCTTTCTTGCCGCTTCCCAGCATGGCCGGGCTGGTTTGGTCCAATGGCCACCGCGGGCGGGCGGTCAGGTCCATTCCGTCAAGTGCGCCACTGCGGAACCGTTCCAGCCCGGCATAGGCGATCATGGCCGCGTTGTCCGTGCACAGGTTCATTGGGGGTGCCGTGAACCGGGCGCCGGTTTCCGCGGAAACAGTCTCTAACGTTGCCCGAATTGCCCTGTTGGCCGCCACACCCCCTGCCACTGCAATGACAGGTTCAGATGGCTTTTCGTCGAGATAGTGGGTAATCGCCCGACGGGTCTTTTCCGCCAGAGTATCGACGACGGCCTCTTGGAAGCCCGCGCACAGGTCGGCGCGATCCTGACGGGTCAGGCCGCCTTTTTCACTTACGATCTGGTCCCGCATGCGCATCAATGCGGTTTTCAGGCCCGAGAATGACAGATCACAGCCCGGACGATCCAGCAAGGGCCGGGGAAAGCGGAACCGGTCCGGGTTGCCCATACGGGCTTCAGCCTCGACCGAGGGGCCGCCGGGTTGCGGCAGTCCCAGCAATCGGGCGGTCTTGTCGAACGCTTCCCCTGGCGCATCATCGATCGTGCCGCCCAAACGGGTGAATTGGTCAGGGCCATGGGCGATCAAATATTGGCAATGCCCGCCCGACACCAGCAGCATCAGGTAGGGAAATGCAATGCCGTCGGTCAGGCGCGGTGTCAGAGCATGCCCGGCAAGGTGGTTGACCCCAACCAGGGGTATGCCGGTTGCAGCACTCAACCCCTTGGCGCACATGACACCCGAGATTACCCCGCCAATCAGTCCCGGGCCGGCCGTCACCGCAATCGCGTCCATATCGCGAAGGTTCAGGCCGGATTCGTTCAGGGCCTGCGCCACGCAAACATCCAGCTTTTCAGCATGGGCCCGCGCGGCGATTTCCGGCACGACGCCGCCAAAGGCGCTGTGAAGCTCTGTCTGGCCATGCACGACAGAGGACAGGATTTCGGCCCGCGCACCCTCCGTCTGGCGCACCACGGCGGCGGCCGTATCGTCGCAGCTGCTTTCCAGCCCCAGAACGGTAAGTGTTTGCACCATTGGCCTGATCCGTTGCATCATGATTGCAAAGCGGGGTATCACCCTGCGCGGACGCAAACAATCCCAAGGCCGAAGGCGCCGATAGTTGTATTTGTTGATGACCCGCCCTCACGCCGCATCCGAAAGGTTTGTTGCGCAGTTGCCAAACCGCGTCAGATCGCGGGTTCAAGTGATTTACTCCCCGATTCTGGATATCAGGCCGCTTGCCGTTCAGGTTAACACAAAGGGAATGCGCGGGTTGATCTTCACCTCCGCAAACGGGGTCAATGCTGCGGCGTCGCTGGGCGTAACGCGGAACCTTCCCGCCTTTTGCATCGGTCCCGCAACAACGTCCGCGGCCCTGTCCGCAGGATGGACTGCCCGGATGGCGGGGCAGACGGCAGAGGAATTGATGGGATATCTGCTGCAAATCAGGCCGCAGACCCCATTGCTGCACCTTCGAGGGGAACACAGCCGGGGCAATATCGCCGAGCGGCTGACCGAATCCGGCCTGACCGTGCATGAGCAGCCGGTCTATCAGCAAAAGCTGCTGCCGCTGTCGTCCGAGGCCGAGGAAATGGTGCACAACGATGATCCGATCATTGCGCCGTTGTTTTCCCCCCGCTCGGCGCGACAATTTGCCGATATCTGGTCCGGTTCTGCCCCTTTATGGCTGGCGGCAATCAGCGAAGCGACGGCTGAACCGCTTTATGCATTGGACTATGCCCGGCTGAAGGTTGCGAAACAACCGACGCCCGGGAAAATGCGGAAAGCCGTGAAAAAGCTTGTGAAACACGCGATGCGGGTTGAGGGAAAAGAGAGCACGGATTAACTTGGTCAGGTCTGTTGTTCAGGATTTTTTGGAATCGATAAGGGGAATGTGACGGTGGCTGGTAAAAAGAAATCCGATCAGGAGCCGGAGAAAGACCCTAAGTCGGAAGATATTGCCGACAGCGTCGAAACTGAAGCCACAGATCAACCGGACAGTAAGCCCCTTGACGCGGCTGACCAGCCGAACGACGTAGTTTCCGAAGCCGAAGCCGAAGCCGAAGCCGAAGCCGAAGCCGAAGCCGAAGCCGAAGCCGAAGCCGAAGCCGAAGCCGAA